>CALZKB010000366.1 GCA_945787575.1 Thermoanaerobaculia bacterium
GGTAGAGCCACGGCATCGGTCCGCCCTCGTAATCGGTATCGACCTGCTGGTTGTACCAGTCGATGACCAGGAACTGCCCGTCCGGATTGATCGAGGGCACGAGTAGGACGATCACATCCTCCATCCACGCCCGCTTCGCCGGGTCGTCGGTCGTGGCGAAGTCGTAGACGAACTCCATCGCCATCTGGGTCGACCCCACCTCCGTCGAGTGGATCGTGCAGGTAACGAGGACGATCGCCTTACCGGAGTCGACGAGCTCGGCCGCTTCGTCCGCGGAGAGCCGGTCCGCGGCGGCGAGGCGCGAAGCGGTCGCTCGGTAGTCGGCGAGCTCGGCCTGATTGGTGCTCGAGGTAAGGATGACCGCCACCATCTCGTTGTCGAGTACCGACCTCCCGATCACTTCGACCGACACCCGGTCGGACGCATCGGCTACCCGGCGCAGGTATTCGAGCACCGTGTCGTAGCCGGCCAGCCGGCGATCGGCCCCGACCTCGAAACCGAGATGAGCCTCCGGAGCCGGTATCTCTTCGGCGACGACCGCGGAAACGACGAGGAGAGCGAGTCCGCAGAGCGCGGCCCGACCGAATCTGAGCATAGAACCTCCGGAAGAATCTCGGGCGCGGCGGCCGATGGCGCCAGCCACCGCGCCCAGGGCTGCCTGTTGCGCGGCATGATATCTCGCGGGCGTCGCTGGGCGGGATCTGTTGTAACGAATCGGCGGCGCATGCGCCTGTATGAAGGAACGATTTCATGTCTCTCGGGCGGCGGTTCGCTCGCCGTCGCTCACTGGCCTGGAGAAGAGATGGAACGACCGCGGGACTGACCGACGATACGAGGCTGTTAGGCTCTTCGGACCGCGAAGGTGCGGAGAATCTGCGGTGAACGACTTCGACGAACGCAACGCTCTCGTTATCCGCGAGGGGGTGGCGGTCCCTCGCGACGAGCTGACCTATCGCACGTCGCGCAGCTCCGGTCCCGGTGGTCAGAACGTCAACAAGGTCGAGACGCGGGTCACCCTGCTTTTTGATCTCGAAAGCTCGACGGCACTGTCGGAGAGCCAGAAACAGCGTCTGCGCGCCGCGCTTCCCGGCCGCATCAATCGCGACGGGGTGCTCTCGGTCACCAGCCAGAAGCACCGTGCTCAGAGCGCCAACCGCCGGGCGGCGGAGGAGCGGTTCGCCGAGATCCTCGCCGCGGCCCTGAGCAGACCCACGCGCCGTCGCGCAACCAAGGTGCCGGCCGCAGCCCACCAGCGGCGACTCGACGACAAACGCCGCCGTTCGCAGCGCAAGAGCGAACGCCGTCCCCCCGACGAAGAGTAGCTGCGAGTCTCGACCTCATCTTAGGTAGCCGCGGCTCGAGCCCCGGGGTCCCCAACGACCGGTCGAACCGCTAGCTCTCCGCCAGAATGAGATCCGAAGCGCGCTCCGCGATCATCACCACCGGCGCATGGGTGTTGCCGCGGACGATGGTCGGCATGATGGAGGCGTCGACCACCCGCAGCCGATCGACACCGCGTACCGCGAGCTCAGGAGTGACGACCGCTTTTTCGTCGACCCCCATCTTGCAGGTCCCGACCGGGTGATACAGGACCTCGACCCTGCGTCGCAGGAACTCCTCGAGCGCCTTCGGATTGTCAATCTCCGCGCCCGGTCGCCATTCGCGCTCCCGGTAAACCGCCAGCGGCTTCTGGGTCGCGATCTGGCGGGCGATTCGGATCCCCTCGAGCAAGACTTCGAGGTCGTGGCTCTCGGTGAGCTGGCGGGTGACGATCGAAGGGATGTCCATCGGGTCGCCGCTGACGAGTGACACGTGCCCGCGGCTGCGTGGAGCGACCAGCGTCGGCGCCAGAGTGAAGCCGTGCCCCGAATCGTCGAGCGCATGATCGTCGAAGAGCGCCGGGGCGAAGTGGTACTGGAGATCGGGGGCTGGAAGCTCCGGCCGGCTGCGCACGAAGCCTCCCGCCTCGGCGATGTTCGAGGTCAGCGGTCCGCGCCGCCCCAACAGAAAGCGTGCCAGGTTCGGCAGCGACTCTGCGCTGAAGAGCGTTTCGCAGTCGCGCGTGTAGTAACCGACCGCGACGACCGGATGATCTTGAAGGTTGCGGCCGACGCCGGCCGAGTCGGCCACCACCCCGATACCGTGCTTGGCGAGCTCGTCGGCGGGCCCGACTCCCGACAGCATCAAGAGTTGCGGCGACTGCAGCGCCCCAGCCGCGAGGATGATCTCACGATCGACCAGCACCTCCTCGGTGCGGAGCCGGCGACGATACTCGACTCCGATTGCCGATCGGCCATCGAAGCGAATGCGGGTCACCAGGACGCCGGTTCTCACCGTCAGATTGGGGCGCTTCATGGCCGGCCTCAGGTAAGCATCCGCCGCACTCCAGCGACGACCGTTGCGCTGATTCACTTGATAGGAGCCGAAACCGGCCTGGCGAGCTCCGTTGAAATCGTCGTTGCGGCTGAAGCCGGCTGCGACGGCCGCCTCGAGGAACGCTTCACTCAGGGGATTCGGGTGCCGGAGCTCCTGGACGGCGAGCGGTCCGTGAACACCGTGGAACTGGGAACCGCCTCGCGACTGGCCCTCGGCCTTCCTGAAGTAGGGAAGCACGTCGTCGTAGCTCCACCCTCGACAACCGGACGCCAACCATCCGTCGTAGTCGAGACGATGACCGCGAATGTAGATCATCGCGTTCATCGAGCTCGAGCCTCCCAGCATTCGGCCGCGCGGCATGTAGAGCCCCCGATGGCCGAGCTGCGGCTCTGACTCACCATAGAAGGCCCAGTCGCGCTTCGAGTGAAACAGCTTCGAGAAGGCGGCAGGCGT
>CALZKB010000367.1 GCA_945787575.1 Thermoanaerobaculia bacterium
GCGACGAAAGCGGATAACCTTGTGCCATGAGGACGCTGTCGACGATGCTTCGAGGCGATCGCGCCGCGGCCGGGCTCGCTAACTGCTCCACGGGGCCGCAAGCCGCGTGACCGGTCGCTCGCTCGAAGCGATCTTCTCGCCTCGCTCGATCGCGGTGATCGGAGCCTCGCGCCGCCGTGACTCGATCGGCTTCTCTCTGCTCCACAATCTGGTCGTCAGCGAGTTTCAGGGCTCGATCTTCCCGGTCAATCCAAGCGCCGAGTCGATCCATTCGCTCAAGGCCTACCCCTCGATCGCCTCGGTTCCGGATCCCGTGGACCTGGCCGTGGTGGTGGTGCCGCGCGACGCCGTGATCGGTGTGGTCGAGGACTGCGGTCGCGCGGGAGTCAAGGGGCTGGTGGTGATCACCGCCGGCTTCGCTGAGACCGGGGCCGAGGGCGCCGCCGCCGAGCGCGCCCTCGCGGCCGCCGTCCGCAAGCACGGCATGCGCATGATCGGGCCGAATTGCATGGGCATCATCAACGCCGATCCGGCAGTGTCGATGAACGCGACCTTCGCGCCCACGCCCGCCGGACGGGGCTCGATCGGCTTCGTCAGCCAGTCCGGGGCGCTGGGCGTGGCTATTCTCAACGCCGCGAGTGACCTCGGCATCGGCTTCACGCAGTTCGCCTCGATCGGCAACAAGGCCGACGTCTCCGGTAACGACCTGCTCGAACACTGGGAGAACGACCCCGATACGCACGTCATCTGCATGTACCTCGAGTCGTTCGGAGGGCCCCGTCGCTTTGTCGAGCTCGCCAAGCGGGTCAGTCGCAAGAAGCCGATCCTGATCGTCAAGTCGGGGCGCACAGAAGAGGGCGCGCGCGCCGCATCCAGCCACACCGGGGCGCTCGCCGGTCGCGACATCACGGTCTCGACCTTTCTCGCCCAGTGCGGCGTCCTCCGCGCCGGCACCATCGATGAGCTCTTCGCGGTGGCGCGAGCCCTGGATCTCTGCAAGCTCCCGGCCGGCAACCGGGTCGCCATTCTCACCAACGCCGGCGGCCCGGCGATCATGGCGACCGACTCGGTCGTCAACCGCGGCCTCGAGATGGCCGAGCTTTCCCCAGACACCTGCGAGCGTCTCGCCGCGAGCTTGCCGAAGGAGGCGAGCGTCGCCAATCCGGTGGACATGATCGCCTCGGCGCAGGCCGAGGACTACGCCCGCTCGCTCGAGATCCTGCTCGCGGACGACGGCGTCGACATGGTCCTGGCGATCAACGTCAAGCCGCTCCTGGGCAACCCCATCGACGTCCTCAATGCCATCGCCGCGGTGATCGATCGAGGCGTCGACAAGCCCGTGCTCTCGGTGATGATGGCCACCGAGGACTTCTACGACGAGGTCAAGAAGACGCCGGACCTTCCGCCGGTCTATCGCTTCCCCGAGCAAGCGGCGACCGCTCTGGCCCAGCTCGACCGCTACGCGCGTTGGTGCCGGCAACCGCAGACGGCGCCACCGGTCTACCCGGTGGACGACGCCGAGGTCGCGGAGGTGCTGTCCGCGACCACGGAGGGCTACCTGCCGAGCGCCGACGCCTTCCGGGTGCTCGAGCTCTACGGCATCCCCGTGACACCCTGGCGCTGGGTCCAGGAGGCCTCGGCCGTCGCTGCCGCGGCCGCCAAGATCGGCTTTCCGGTGGCGATCAAGGCCGAGGCGGAGGGCCTCGTCCACAAGAGCGACGTCGGGGCGGTGCGCCTGGACGTCAAGGACGCGGACGAAGCCGCGCGCACGGTTGACGACATCGCCGAAGCCCTCGAGCGGGCCGGGCTCGAGCCTTCCGGGTACCTGGTTCAACGAATGGCGGGCTCCGGCCACGAGCTCCTGTTCGGAATCTCG
The DNA here is from genome assembly GCA_945787575.1 of Thermoanaerobaculia bacterium. Taxonomy (GTDB): domain Bacteria; phylum Acidobacteriota; class Thermoanaerobaculia; order Multivoradales; family JAHEKO01; genus CALZKB01. Next base: position 1,877 of record CALZKB010000367.1, read on the forward strand.
ACAGACCCTCGCTTCGGGCCCCTGTTGGCCTTCGGTCTCGGCGGCCGCTACGTGGAGGTGTTCGGGGACGTCGCCTTCGGCGTGCCGCCGCTGTCGGAGAGCGAAGCCGACGAGCTCCTGCGTCGCATTCGAGCCTTCCCGCTCCTCGAGGGGGTGCGCGGCGAGCCGCCGGCCGATCTCGCCGTGCTCCGGGAGGTCCTGATGCGAGTCGGCCAACTCGCCCACCGCCACCCCCGCATCGTGGAGGTCGACATCAACCCGTTCGTTGCCTCCCCAGATCGGGACGGCGCCGTCGCTCTCGACGTCCGCATCCGCGTCGAACGCGAGGCGCCTGGCCGGCGGAACGAGTCCTGAGGTTCGCGAGCACCCCGGCACGCGCGGGCGTCAACGTCCGATAGGGGCGACTTCTAGGGCCTATCTGATCCGGGCCGCTGGCGAGTAACGCCCCGAACGAAGCGCTGCTCAGGCGCACCACCTGAAGAAGTGGGTGGCACTTCTACGGCACTTCTACGGCGCTGGCTGAGATGACTCCACGAGCGCTTTGATGACCTTGAGCATTTTGCGCTCCATCACGAACGATATGGGCTCTATCAGCAACTGACCTCCCATAAGCTTGGAGCGGAAATCGTCATTGTGGTGGTAGCGAGTTCGGGAGAGGAGTCTTGTGGTCCCGTCTGGCTGCTCGAGGAGTAGGAAAGCCCAGCTGGTCGAGAGCACCGCGCTGCCGTCCGATTCGGCGGGATTGCCGTGCAACACGAGAGTCGTGGGTTTTTCGACGATGGCTACGTTCATCGGCGGCCCCTCCACGTGCAGCTTGATCGGGTCGCCCGCGCGGATGTGCTGATGCTCTTCGAGGATACGAGAGGTGTTTTCGATCTCGCTGCCAGCGAGGTTCTCGAGCTTTTGATAGCTGTAGAATCC
>CALZKB010000368.1 GCA_945787575.1 Thermoanaerobaculia bacterium
CCGCTCGCTGTCGAGCGGCTCGAAGTCGAGGCTCCCGAGGGCGCTCGGATCGAGGCGGGCAAAGTCGTTCGACCAGCGTTCCGGGAAGGACAGGGCGTACTGCACGGAGAAGACCATGTCGTTCACAGACAGCTGTGCGATCCACGAGCCGTCGACGAACTCGACGAGCGAGTGAACCTGCGACTGGGGATGCACGACGACGCTGATCAGCTCGGGCGCCACTTCGAACAGGTGATGGGCCTCGATCAGCTCGAGCCCCTTGTTCATGAGGGTCGCGGAGTCGATCGAGATCTTCCGGCCCATCTCCCACGTCGGATGCGCCAGCGCCTCGCTCGGTGTGATCGCTTCCCAGCTGCCTCTCGAGCGCGTGCGGAACGGACCGCCGGAGGCTGTCAACGTGAGTCCACGTACCTCGGTCGCGGCCCCGCAGCGCAACGCCTGATGCAACGCAACATGCTCGCTATCGATCGGTACGATCGCCGCGCCCGACCGCCGAGCGGTCGTCTTCAACACCGAACCGGCGATCACCAGCGCTTCCTTGTTGGCGAGCGCCAGGTCCTTGCCGGCGGCGAGCGCCGCGTGCGCCGGCGGGAGGCCGGCGGCACCGACCATCGCGGCGACGACGCGGTCGACCGCCGGGTGAGTGGCTGCCGCGAGCACCCCTTCGGCACCGCCCACGATTTTGACGCCATCGAGGCGGGAGGCGAGCTCGGTGGCGCACTCTTCGTCGTATACCGCGATCAACCGGGGACGGAACTCCCGAGCTTGCGCCTCGAGTGTCTCCAGGTCACTGCCTCGGGCAGCCAGCGTCACGATCCGCAGGCGGTCCGGGAACTGTCGCACGACCTCGATCGTGCTCGACCCGATCGAACCAGTCGATCCCAGAAGCGCGAGCGAGATCATTCGCCGGCGAGCGGCAACTTGCCGCTTAGATCGAGCGCCAGCCACCAGACGGGCGCGGCAAAGATCAGCGCGTCGAGCCGGTCGAGAAACCCGCCGTGGCCTGGAAGCAGGTCACCCGAGTCCTTGACCCCCGCCCCGCGCTTGATCATCGATTCCACGAGGTCCCCCACCTGACCGGCGACCGACGCCACGACCGCCAGGACGATCAGCGGCCAATCGACGGCACCCTCGCGCCAGACCGACCAAGCGAGAGCCGAGGCAACTCCGGCCGTCACCGCTGCAGCCGCCCCCTCCCAGCTCTTGTTCGGACTCAATACGGGGGCGAGTCGATGACGACCGAAACGCGTCCCGAAGTAGTAGGCGGCGCTGTCACCCAGCCAGACGATCGCGAGCAGCAGAAACAGCAGCCACGGCGACCGTTGCTGAAGGTCCGAGACCGCGGCCACCGGCAGCCCCAGATAGAGGCTCCCGAAAGCGATGGCGCCGAGCGCGACCGCTCCCTGCTCCACCGGCGTCCGGGTGGCGACGACCGTCAGGGCGACCCCGAGGGTGAGGACGATCACGACGCCGGCCCCCTGAACCGACGATTGGGGAAACGGGATCCAAGGTGTCAACGCCACCGCCGCCAGCGGAACCAACCCGACGACGAGCCAGATCGGGGCGTCGGGGGCCCAATGGGAGAGGAGTCGCGAGTATTCCAGCGCCGCCATGGAGAAGAGCACGAGCGCAACCGCGAAGAAGCCGGCGGCGGGAAGCCGGAAAAGGGCCCACAGGGCGAGAGGAACGCCGACGGCGGCGGTTAGGAGGCGCTTCATCGACTCGCGATCGCGGTTCAGTCCGACTTCGACGCCCGCTCGCGGTCCGCGCGGCCGACCTCTTCGAGATCGAGTGACCCGTAGCGCCGCTCCCGACGCTGATAATCGAGTATCGTCTCGAAAAGGTGCTCCCGCCGGAAGTCGGGCCACAGCGTATCGACGAAACAAAACTCCGAATAGGCACACTGCCACAGGAGGAAGTTGCTGATCCGTGACTCTCCCGAGGTCCGAATCATCAGGTCGGGGTCGGGTTGGCCGGCCGTGTAGAGGTGGCGACCGATCGTTTCCTCGTCGATGTCGACCCTCTTGCCGCTCGCCCAGTCCTGCACGATCTGCCGGCACGCGTCGACGATCTCGCAGCGCCCGGAGTAGTTGAGTGCGATGTTCAGCTGCATCCCGTCGCAGTCGGCCGTCGCCTCCAGGGCGTTCTCGAGGGCTCGAACGACGGAGGCGTCGAGCTCCCGCCAGCGACCGAGTGGCGCGAAATGGATGTTGTTCGCGACGAGAGTTTCGAGTTCCCGGTGGAGATACTCCTTGAGCAGATTCATCAGCGCCCAGACCTCGTAGCGCGGTCGTTTCCAGTTCTCCACCGAGAAGGCGTAGAGAGTCAACGCATCGAGCTCGAGCCGAGCACACGCCTCGACGGTCTCGCGGACCGCGGTGACACCGGCCCGGTGGCCGTGCGCGCGCGGCAGGCTCCGGGCCTTGGCCCAACGCCCGTTGCCGTCCATGATGATGGCGATGTGGCGGGGTAGGCGATCGAGGTCGAGCCGACGCGCGGGAAGCTCGGCCGGCGAACCCGGTGGGGCCAGAGCAGTGAGGTCGATCATCGCGGCCGCTATTCTATGGCAAGCACCCCAGCCACGGGTCGCCAACGCTCGCCATAGGTCACACGATGGAGAATCAGGCCCTGGGGAGGTGCCGTCGGTCCCGCTTCACTCCGCGGTCGCACCTCGAACAGGCGCCGGAGCTCCTCCACCGTCCGTCGGTGCTCGCCGACCTCGATCAGGGTGCCGACGAGACTCCGCACCATCCCCCTCAGGAAACCGTCGCCGACGACCTCGAAGGTCAGGGCC
>CALZKB010000369.1 GCA_945787575.1 Thermoanaerobaculia bacterium
TCGCCCGGGATCACCGAGCCGCGAGTGGATTCCCTCAGGTCGGCGCAGCTCAGGAAGATGTAGTTGCCGGCGCCCTTTTCACGCGAATGACCGGCGTTGCAATCGCCGTCCAGCACGCCTCTCGACGAGTTGGCCGAGCTGTGGCAGCCGAGGCAGGTGTCGCTCGGGGTCGCATCGACCAGCAGCCAGGGGTTGCCGTTTGGAGAATCCGCATCCACCAACTGACCCTCGTAGCTGTTGTGCATGGTATGGCAGCCGTTGCAGTGGGCGACGCCCTCGTCGTGAAACGCGAGAGCGGGAACGCCCCAAAGCAAGACGGCGGCTACCGCCACCAATGGAAGAAGTCTGATCGCGGTCTTCATTTCCCGCCTCCTTTTGATTGACCTGAGGTCACGAGTTTTCATGTCGGACCTCCAATACAGCAACGGGAGTGCCATTCCTGCCGGCGACCTCCGTCAGCGGCCAAAGACCACCCCGCAACGTTCCCGGCCTTGATCCGGCCTGCCCGGACGGGTGGGATCCTGCCCGACGATGAGGTGGAGACCATCGATCGCGATACATGAGTCACCACCCTACGCCGCGGGGATGGCCTCACGAGAGGAAGCGAACGGAGCCCTCGTGGTGGTTTGATTGGGTGATATCCCCCACACTGGTTGGGGCAAGTGGGGAATATCCCCCACCCCGCGCGTTGTAGAGAAGGGCCGATTCGAGTGGCTCGCTCAGCCGGGGAGGGTCGAGCCCTTGACCGCGCCGATCAGCCGATCGATCTCGGCCTGCAGATCCGCCAGGTGATATGGCTTGGCCAGGAAGGAAGCGTTGCGGTCGAGCTCCTCGAGCCCGGCCTCGCGGGGCGAGTCGTGGATGCAGGACTCGAAAAGAACCGGTATGGGCGGCTCGTGAAAGGTGCAGAGGCTCTGCAGCTCACACCACGGCAGGGCCATCGGGGTCAGGTCGATGATGGCTGCTTCCGGCGGATCCTCACGCAGGCAGTCCGCCGCTTTGGCGAAAGAATCCAGCTCCACGATCTCGACCTCTTCGGGCACCAGCCGGCGCACGACGGTGGAGAGGGCCATTCCCCCGTTGAGCAGCATCAGGCGCATGATTCGCTCTCATCGCAACACGAGTTGCAAGGGGCGCGCCACAAATGGAGGTGCGGCGCTAGCTCTCGCCGGCGAACTTCTTCAACCGATAGCGCAACTGGTCGCGGGTGACACCCAGAAGCTCGGCAGCGCGGGTCTGGTTGCCGCCCGCCGCCCGCATCGCCCGCTCGACGAGGGCTCGCTCCGCTTCGTCGAGCGTCGGCAACGCGGTTGGCGAGTCGGCGGTAATCGACGGCGGCGGCGCGGCCATGTCGGTGCAATCGACGGCAAGCGACTCGGGACCGATCCGCGGCCCGCGCTCGAGCACCATCGAGCGCTCGATGATGTTGCGCAGCTCGCGAATGTTGCCCGGCCAGCCGTAGCACAGGAGCAGGTTCTCGCCCTCGCGCGTAAACCCCTCGAAGCGGCGACCGAACTTTGCCTGGAGCGACTCGAGAAAATGTCTGGCCAGGGGCAGGACGTCCCGCGAGTGCTCGCGTAGCGGCGGGACCCGGACCGGAAAAACGTTCAATCGGTAGTAGAGATCCTGCCGGAAGGCCCGCTGCTCGACCATCGCAGGGAGATCGCGATTGGTGAGCGCGATGACCCGCACGTCGACGTAGATCTCGCGCGAGCCGCCGACGCGCCGCAGCCGGCGCTCCTCGAGGACGTGGAGGAGCTTGGCCTGGAGGTCGAGCTTGAGCTCGCCGATCTCGTCCAAGACCACCGTGCCGCCCTCGGCGAGCTCGAAGCTGCCACGCCGGGTGGCCTTGGCGTCGGTGAACGAGCCCCGCTCGTGGCCAAAAAGCTCGCTTTCGAGCAGGTTGTCCGGTATCGCGGCGCAGCTCACCTCGATGAACGGCTTGGCGCGCCGTGACGATGCGGCGTGAATGTGACGGGCCAGTACGTTCTTGCCCGAGCCGCTCTCGCCGAAGAGGAGGATGCTGCCGACCTCGGAGCGCGCCACGTCCCCGACGACCCGCAGCAGGTCGCGGAACTCCGCGGACTCGGCCACCAGCTCCTGGCCCAACTCCCGCTCTCGGGTCTGGCGCGCCGCGTCGGCCTCGAGCCGTTCTCCGCGCACGCTCACCGAGCGGTCGATCAACGCGATCAGCTCGTCCGTATCGACCGGCTTGTTCAAGAAATCGAGCGCGCCGAGCTTCATCGCTCGCACTACCTGGTCGACCTCGCTCACGGCGGTCATGACGATGACCACGGACTCCTCCAAGCGGCCACGGTTCTTCTCGTAGAAGTCCAGGCCATGGCCGTCGGGAAGCTGGAGGTCGAGCAGCATCACCTCCGGCAGATGAGCCCTGAGGTGCTCATCCGCCTCCTCGAGGCTCGCCGCTTCGTGCACCTCGTGGCCGGCCCTCTTGAGCTTCTCGACCAGGGTCCAGCGCAGGAGCTTCTCGTCTTCCACCAGAAGGATCAGCGCCATGGCCGCCCCGTCGCGTTCCGCCGGCACTTGCCGCCCGGAGCCGTCTGGCGGAGCCCAAGGCGCCGCTGGATCGTCGGGTTCGTCGGCATCGATCGATCTTACCGTCCGAACGACTTCCGGCACCTCACCTCGCGTCCCGATCGGTCGGCGAGCCCCGGAAAGAGATTTCCGCGCCCTACCCCAACGGGTGTTGAAGTCACGCGCCGGAAGGCCCGAAGCTGAGTTGCAATACGCAACGAAGCGCCGTCGAGGAGATCAGCAGTTGCTCGACGA
>CALZKB010000370.1 GCA_945787575.1 Thermoanaerobaculia bacterium
GCCGCTGAAGTACCAGGACTGGCTGAGAGACGTGATGCCGCTCCTCCAGAAGGCCGAGCGAAAGGCCTTCCTGGCCCTTGAGAAGGACTACCAGCGCGACGCCTTCATCGAACGCTTCTGGCAGGCCCGAGACCCGGTGCCCGAGACGCGGATCAACGAGTTTCGCGAACGCTACTACGCACGCCTCGACGAGGCTCGGGCGCTGTACGAGACGCTGGTCGACGAACGGGCGCGGATGTACGTCCTGAACGGGGAGCCGTCGTGGACGCGGGAGACCGACTGCGGGGTCTACACCTGGCCGCTCGAGCTCTGGCGCTATCGGTACGCCGAGCAAATCGGGCGACAGGCCACTGCGATCTTCTACCAGCCCTACGGCGGCGGGCCGTTCAGACTGTGGAGTCCGTCCCAGGGACACGGCGTGCTGCTGCCGACGAGCGACATGACGCTCTCCCTTGGCGACCAGCGCAACGGCTTTCATGCCCTCATGATCAAGTACTGTGCGGAGTTATGGGATGACACCCTGGATATCCTGAGGACCTTCGACGTGGTGGAGCGGGAGCTCGGAGCGAGCAGCGCGATGGCCAGCGGCGTTCCGGACCCCGAGGACCCCGAGTGGACGGCCTCCTTCCATTCCTTCTCGACCGATGTCGAGGAAGGAACCGAGGCGCTCGCTGCCGAGTTGGCGATCGAGTTTCACGGCCCTTACCAGAGTCGAACGCGGGTCTCGGGAACCGTCTCGGTTCCTGCCGACGAAGCGACCCCGGTAGGAGATGGGGAAACGGCCTCGTACAACTTCCAGCTGACCGGCGAGGTCCTGAAAGGCGAGGAGCTGTTCGAATCCTTCCGATATCGATTCGACGTGCCGGCGGCCCGCCTGCGCTCCGATGTCATCGCCCTGAACTTCGAGCGCGCCCTGCGCCCCGCCGACTACCGTTGGATCTTGAAGCTCGAAGACTTGAACGGTAGCTCCGTCTTCCGAGTCGAGACGACGGTGGCGGTCCCCGCGACGGAGGGCGACACGACAGCCGATTCGACCCCAGCCTCGGATGTCGACTCGACCGCCGAGGCGGTGTCGATCTCGCTCGCCGAGCCTGGCGAAGACGTGCTGAGCGGTGCGGTGCGGTTCACCGCCGTCGTCGCTGGCGACGGTGTGGCCAAGGTGGGGTTCATGCTCGATGGTGAGCCGTTGCTGGCGAAGACCCGTCCGCCGTACAGCGTGGAGCTAGACCTCGGCTCGGTGCCGCGATCGCACGCGGTGCGAGCCGTGGCCTACGACGGGGACGGCAGCGAGCTCGCGACCGACGAGATCCTCGTCAACCCGGGCAAGCAGAGCTTCCTGGTCCGGCTGGTCGAGCCGCGGGAGGGAGCCCGTACCGAACGCCGCGTGCGAGCGCGAGCGGAGGTCGTGGTGCCCCGCGGGCAGGTGCTCGATCGGGTTGAGTTCTATGTCGGCGACGAGCGCGAGGCGACTCTCTTCCAGGCCCCCTTCGTCCAGAATCTCGAGCTGGCGAACGCCGAGCTCGGCTACATCCGGGTCGTCGGTTACCTGAAAGACGGCAGCGAGACCGAGGATTGGGTCATCGTCAATGCTCCCGATTTCGCCGAGAACATCGACGTCCGCCTGGTCGAGCTCTACGCCGCGGTACTCGACCCGCAGGGGACGCCGGTCGTCGATCTCCAGGCCTCCGACTTCGCGGTATTCGAGAACGGGACCCCGCAGGACGTCGTGCGCTTCGAGCTGCTCAAGGACTTGCCGCTCTACGCCGGCCTGCTGATCGACACTTCAGCCTCCATGGCCGAGAACTTCGAGGCCGTCAACCGGATCGGCCGGAGCTTTCTCGAGGAGAGCATTCGCCCCCGCGACCGGGCGGCGGTGATCACCTTCAGCGAGCAGCCGCGACTGGCCGCCGCTTTCACCAACGACATGGCCATTCTCTCGAGCGCTCTGGCGGGCCTGCGGGCCGAGCGGGGCACCGCTTTGTGGGACAGCCTGGTGTTCACCATCGATTACTTCCGTGGCATCAAGGGTCAGCGTGCCGTGGTGCTGCTCTCCGACGGCGAGGATCGGCGCAGTGGGCACACCGCCGACGAGGTGCTCCGGTTCGCCCAGAGCGCAGGGGTGACGATCTATACGGTGGGATTGAGCTCGAGCGTCAGGCGGGTGGGCCGCGGCGCCCTCACGCGGCTGGCCGAGCAGACAGGCGGTCGTGCCTTCTTCATGCGCTCGATCGACGAGCTCGGAGAGGTCTACGATCAGATTCAGAGCGATTTGAGATCCCGCTACTTGCTGACCTATCAGTCCACGCTCACGACGGTCGGCGAGTTCCGGTCGATCGACGTGGAGATCGCGGAGCGCGATCTCGAAGTGCGGACGCTGCGCGGGTACCTTCCGTAGAGTCGGCCCTGGCCGAGCGCAGAAGCTACGGCACCGAGACCGACCAACCCGAGAGATCCCCCGACTCGAAGCCGTCGGCGAAGATCGTGGTCGGTAGATACCGCTGGCCGAACGGTGCTGCGTCAGGGAGGTGCGCTGGAGGAGCTCAACCCGTTCTCAGGAACAGCCGCGCCTGGCAAGTTGGATTAGAATCGGACTTCATTTTCCCAAGAGGAGGATCTCATGCGCCAATCCGTTGTCGTAGTCGGTCTCCTGTTGCTCGCGGCGATGCCGCTGGCCGCCGACCACCACGAGTCCGAGTCCGTCTACTCCGCCACCCTTGCCGCCAATTTCGAGTTCGTGTCCGGGCAGCTCATGCAGCTCGCCGAGGCGATGCCCGAGGAGGTCTACTCCTCCACCTCCGAGGTGTTCATGCATGTCGTGGGCGCCAACATGATGATGCCGGTTACTTTCGGATCGGCGCCTGCGGAGGGTTTCGAGATGCCGGAGAACCCGTTCGCCCTGGCCCGCGAGCTCGAGGCCAACGTCACCGCCAAAGTCGACGTCATGGCCAAGCTGGAGGAATCGATCGAATACGCCAAGGAAGCCATCGCCAAGTTCCCGGAAGCGATGCTCGACGAGGAGGTGACCTTGTTCGGCCCTCCGATGCCGAAGCGTGCCGGGCTCCTCATCCTCCTGAGCCACTCCCACGAGCATCTGGGACAGCTGATCGCCTACGCGCGCAGCAACGGCGTCAAGCCGCCGTGGAGCCAGCCGATGCCGGAAGCGATGCCGGAAGCGGTGCCGGAGCCAGCCGTCCAGTAGCTGCCGGGCCCGCGAAGAGCTGGGTGCCGCTGATCACGAGCGGCGATTGGCGGCTCGGGCGGGGGTGCTGCTTGACAGCGCTCCCGGGAGTAGTGCATACTTCTGTGTAACGTGCTTACAAATTACGGAGAAGTGACATGAGCGATTCAGGATCGGAATCAACAGACTCGATCTGGGGGCGCATCCGGAGTCGGCTCGCCGAGAAGGGTGTCTACATCGGGATCAACCGACTCGAGGATCTCGAGGGGCTCGGCCTCGGCGGTCTCGAGGACTTCGATATCGACCTCGGTGAGGCGGGTGGTGGAATCAAAGTGGTCTGCGTGGCGCCGGACCTCAAGTCGAGCGCCGAGCGGATGAACGAGACGTCACGCGATCAGGTGGTGATGGTGCGGGTCGACGAAGAGACCCGCGATCAGCTCGACTCTTGGGTTGCGACCGGCGCCGTCAAGAGCCGTTCGGAGGCGGCGGCGCTGTTCATTCGCGAGGGCCTCGGGGTCAGGGCCGACGAGCTCGATCGACTGCGCGACGCTCTCCGCGAGGTGGAGGAGGCGCAGGAGCGCCTGAGGTCCAGGGCCAAAGAGGTCTTCGGAGGTGACGGCGACGCCGCCGGCACCTGACCGGGCCGCCGCGATGAAAGCCCGACACCGAGACCGACACCGAGTGGGTCTCTCCGTCACTGCGCTAGCAGATAGAGGACGACCGATTCGATCTGCGGCTCTTCGAGCTTCGGGTTCGGCATCGCCGGATAGTCGGGATCGATCTTTGTCGGCTTGCGCAAGTAGGCCTTGAGCGCCTCTTCGTCGGCGCGGTACTTGGGGAGGACTCGGTCGTAGGGAGGGCCGAAGCTCTCTTCCTCCCATTCGTGGCAGTTGCTGCACTTGCGCTCGTAGACCTCCCGACCGATCTCGGCGCTCACCGGTGACAGGCTGACGTAGAGCTCCTCGCGCTGCGTCATCGTCGCCTCGTGCTTGTCTTCGATGGCGGACTCGAGTGCCAGAATCGAGTCGCCGGCGCTGGC
>CALZKB010000371.1 GCA_945787575.1 Thermoanaerobaculia bacterium
GGAGTGCAGAGTCCCTTGAGAGCCGTCCTCCCTAGCGGCGATGTTGAAGTCCAATATATTTGACTCGGCGTCAAGATTTCTGTACAGTCTCGCTCCATGGTCACCAAGAGCCCGGAGGGCCCCGAGCCCATGACCTTTCACGAAAAGAGCGCGTGGATGAACCTCGGCGCGATCGTTCTCGTTGGCGGCGCCTACTTCCTCCACGTCCCCTGGACCCTGAGGCCGTCGTTCGACCCGCTGCTCTGGAAGGGATTCGTCTACTGCCTGGTCGCCTTTCTGGCTCTCGAGGTCATCGGCCACCTGGTGCTCGCCCTGCGCTCGCCGCGCGAAGCCCGGGCGCCGCGCGACGAGCGCGAGCGGTTGATCAACCTGAAGGCGATCCGGTTGGCGGCCTACGTCTATGTGGTCGGCTCGTTCGCCGCCGTCTTCACCCTGCACCACGGCGCGAACGGTCTGGCGATCGGCAATCTCGTGCTCCTCGCCTTCGTCGTCGCCCAGGTCGTCAACTACACCGCCCGGATCGTCTACCACCGGCGCGGCGTCTAGTGCCACGGGACACTGAGCATGCCGCGACTGCCGATCACGAACCGCATTCGGCGTCTGCGCTTCGAGCACGGCGAGATGACCCAGCAGCAGCTCGCCGAGCGGATCGGCGTCACGCGCCAGACCGTCAACGCGATCGAGCTCGCCAAGTACTCGCCCTCGCTCGAGGTGGCCTTTCGAATCGCCGAGGTCTTCGGCGTGCCGCTCGACGAGGCCTTTCAATACGAGGGAAGGAAGGAAAAGCGATGAACCCATTTCAGTACGACTTCGGCTACGGCTTCTGGTGGAACTACGGGCACCTCCTGGCGATCGTGCCGTTCGGTCTTCTGGCGCTGGCCGCCTGGCGCCTGGGCTGGCCGCGCTTTGTCGCCATCGGGGCCTCGATCATCGCCCTCTGGGGCATCGTCGGGCTGTGGATCGTCCAGTACCCGATGCGCATCAACCGGCCGCTCGAGCTCCCGACCGAGCGTTTTCTAGCCGAGGGAGTCGGCCGAGTGCTCGACGGCGGCGCCGGCTCCGGGCGGGCGGCGCTCATGGTGCTCCGGGAGCGCCCCGACATGCGGGTGCTCGCGGTCGATCTCTACTCAGGCTACTTCGGCATCGACGACAACACACCCGAGCGACTGATGCGAAACGCCGAGAAAGCCGGCGTCGCGGACCACGTCGAGGCGCAGGTCGGCGACCTCACCGATCTGGCGCTCGAGAACGCATCGTTCGAGGGCGCGGTGAGCGCCTACGTCATCGACCACCTGGGGCGGGAAGGAGCCGAGCGCGCCGTCGCCGAGATCGAGCGCGTCTTGAAGCCGGGTGGTCAGTTTCTGCTAATGGTCATCAACCCCGACGGTTGGATTCGCACCGCCTACCCGTTCTTCGTCCACCACGGCTACTTCGGCGGCCGGACCAACCACGACCGCTGGCGGGGCCGGATCGAGGCCAGCGGTCTCCACGTCGTCGAGATGGGGACCGTCCCCGGCACGCTCTGGCTCCTGGCCGAAAAAACCCAGGTCCTCGCCCCAACGATCTAGCCCGATCGGAGCGTCGAATCCTGCCTGAAGAGGTGCCCACCACCTGTGCAGCACCTCTTCCGGGGCGGCCACCTACACTTTCCATCCGTACGCCTGTGCGATTGCCTCGAACAGCTCCCAGATCGCCTGCTCCCCCGCGTCGCTGTTGGTCATGATGACAACCCCATCGGCTACGTCTAGGGAGAGAACCATGTGGCAGCGATAGCCGGCGTTCGCACCTCCGTGCTGGAAACGAGCGACACCTGCACTGGGGAGATAGAGTCCCAGCCCGAAATCTTCGATCTGCCGGGTCAGCATGAGGCGTGCGAGATGTTGGGGCAGCAGTGTTTCTGACTGCCCATGATAGGACCGCCAGAGCTCGATCATGAAGGATGCGAGGTCTCTTGGTGTCGTCCAAAGGCCGCCTGCGGCTTGCTCCGGAAGCGTGTGCCAGGATCCCTCGATGGGGGTGCCATCGGTGTGATGCCCTACGGCGGCTCCGTGCCGCAGATGTCGGGGTAGCGGCTGCTCGAAGGTGCTGGAGGACATGCCGGCGGGCCGCAGTACGAGCTCGCGGGCGAGCGGCGCGAACGGTCGTCCCGCGATGTCGGTCAAGAGAACCTGCAGCACGATGTAGCCCCCACCTGAGTATCTGTGCTCACTGCCAGGCTCAACGACAGGGCGCACCGACTCCGTGGCTGTATCGAACTCGCCGTTCAGGATCTGGACAAGGCTAGGGACCTTCACCTCGGCGGTGAACTCCGGCACGCCGTGCATCGTCAGTCCGGCGGAGTGACTCAGCAGTCTGCGGAGAGTCACGGTTTCGTCGCGGGTGAACTCATTCTCCGGGACCTTCCACGACTTGAGCCTGCGGTTCACATCTTCATCCAGGGCTAGCGTGTTTCTCTCCACCATACGTAACGCCACGACGGCCGACACTGGCTTGGAAATGGACGCGGCCTGGAACAGAGTGCCGGCATCCACCGGATTACTCTTCCCATACTCGCGAACGCCGTACCCCTTCGCCCAGTCGATGCGCCCAGCGTGAATGACAGCGATACTCACACCGGGAACACGCTGTTCCTCCAGTATCGCCGCCACAGCATCATCTGGAATCGGGACGCCAGCCGCGAGACGCGTTCCAGGAGCCGCAGCCCCATCTCCTGAGCTGGTGACGACAGCGAGAAGGGGAAAGGCGAGCAGGCAGAGCCACCGCGTCTGACTCCTGTTCA
>CALZKB010000372.1 GCA_945787575.1 Thermoanaerobaculia bacterium
TCGCCAGCTGCCAGTAGTGCCGGGAGGAGCGCGCCGCGCGCCGCGGGTCGATGGCCGGAAAGTCGGCCATCAGCCGGAAGTCGAGGGTCCGCCGCTCGACGAGCCGCGCCGGGTCCGGGTCGACGACATATCGCACCGGCTGCGAAGGCCTCGCCTCGGTGAAGAGCTCGGGCACGCTGTACTGGTCGTAGATCGGCTGGTCGAGCTCGCCCACGTCGACCACGAGCCCGCCGGCCTCTTCGCAGCAGTTTATCTGGTGCAGACAGTACCCATGACCGATCGGGATCTCGGCCACCGGCTCGCCGTCGTCACGCCTCACCACCAGCAGACGGCTACCGCGCTCGGGCTCCCAGGCGAGAGCGTCCATGACGCTACCGCCCTCCTCCATCAACGACTCGATCTGTAGCAGGTGCGGGTTGACGTAGAAGACGGCATAGCTCTCGCTCAACCCGAAGTCGTGCAGCGAGCACGGGAATTCGAGCGGCAGGCGGCGGCGGTAGACGAGCCCGCCATCGGCGTCGAAACGGTAGAGGTTGATGCACGGCCGGGCGGCGGAGAAGGAGACCCCGAAGTTGAACAGCTCGCCTGTGGCGTAGTCCTGATTCGGGTGGGCCGAGAAGGGGCTGATCGGATTCAGCTTGCCGCCGAAGTTGTACTCGCCGCGGGTCTCGAGCGTGTCGAGATCGAGCTCCCAGGGCAGACCCTGCTCGCCAAAGGCCAGCAGGGTGCCGAAGGCCGGGTAGACGCTGACGTTGGCCGGCGACTCGAGCCCGAGGCCGCGTTTCAGCCGATCGCCCTCGAAGCGGGTGCCAAAGGCGCGGTAGAGCGCCCGGCCCACCGCTTCCTCCTCGACATACTTGCGCGACCGGACGAAGCGCTGGGTGAGCCGCGCCTCCCCATCGGCCAGGCGCAGGGTCGAGACCATTCCATCGCCGTCGAGCCAGTGCTCGTATCGCACCTCGCCGCGGCGAAACCTCGCCGGGCCGTTGAGGTAGTAGTCGCCGTGGACCCAATCGGGGATCCGGCCGGCACCGGCGGCGGTTGGAGCGAGCTCGAACGAGCCCTCGACGGGCTCGACCTCGAAGGCGCGCTCCAGGAGCGGCGCGTGATCGATCATTGTGGAACCTCCTCCTCGTCGTTCGTCTCCGCATCGCCCGCGGACGGGCGCAGGGACTCGACCGCCACCGGGGCGAGCCTCCAGCGCCAGTCGCCGCGGCCGTCCCGGTTGTCGAGATAAAGCCGGCGGAGCTCCACGGGGTCAAAACGCAGCTGGCGCGGGTCGAGCGCGGCGACGAAACCGCGATCGCAGAGCACCTGCGGCTCTCCCACGACGACCGAGGTAACCCAGGCGGCGATGAAGCGGGCGAGCTCCTCGGCGTTCTCGAGCTGCTCGCGCAGCACCTTCTTGGCTTCCTCCACCGTCACTCCGACGCGATAAAACGTCCGCTCGGCGGCGCTCAGCGCGCCGCTGTCGAGCAGCTCGACAAAACGCGGCCCATCTGGGCACGTCACGCCGTTCTCCTTCTTCCATTGGAAATAGTCGCTCAAAAAGGCGTGAAGACAACCGTTGATCGGGCCGAGACGCGAGAAAGCGCGGAGGAAGGCCAGGGCGAAACGGCGATCCGCCAGGAGGTCGTTGAGGAAGGGGAAGACGTAGAAACCGAAGTAGACGGTCAGCTCCCAGCTGTACTTGAGAACGAAGGTCTCCTGGTCGCCGAGGGCATCGTAACTGTCGCAATAGGAAGGCACGTAGGCGGCGTAGACCGCCTGCATGAGCTGCTCGGAGAGGGCGCAGCGTGCCTTCAGACCGCCACCGCCGTCGCCCTCTTCCTCGCCGACGATGGCCGAAACGATCAAGGTGTTGTGAAAGGCGATCAGGTCGGACCCGGGGCTGTAGAGAGGATCGGAGAAACGGCCCGCCTCGCCGGTCATCGCCCAGCGCGCAGGGTCGATCGTCAGCCGGCAGCCGTAGGAGAACGACTTGTAGCCACCGAAGTCGACGACCTCACGGCGCGGCAGATCGCGAGCGAAGAGGGGGAACTCGTTGCACACCCAGCGCGTCGCTTTCTCGACCGAGAAGACCTCGCCTTCGTCGACCAGCCGGCGGTCGTAGACTAGACCCAGGCTGGTCTTGCCCTGGAGCGGGATGACCCAAAACCAGAATCCCTCGCCCATGAAGTGGTTGGTGGCGAGCCACATCGGCAGATGCCCGACCCGGCGGCGGCTCGGGTGCAGCCTCACTTCGGATGGGCCCAGATCGGTCAACGCCTCGATGTCGATCTGGCCGTCGACCCACCAGAAGAAGGCTCCATGGTCGATCTCGTTCGGTTCCTCGAGCTCGAGCCGCCGGGCGAGGAAACGCCCTCGGCCACTCGCGTCGACCACCCAGCCCGCCGTGGTCTGATGCTCGGCCCCGTCCTTCTCCCAACACACCAGGTGTCGGCCGCCGTCGTCGGCCAGATTCACCTCGAGCTTTCGGGCTCCCCGGACCAGCTGGAAGCGAGGACTCTCGGCGCACCTCGCGAGGAGCTCCCTTTCCAGATTGTTGCGATCGAGCTGATAGGAGGCGACGTTCGAGAACGGCCGGATGTAGGCCTGGCTGTAGTCCTGGAAGCGCTCATCCGAGCCGCCCGGAGTCTTCCAGTAGAAGCGCAGGTTGTACTTCATGAAGTGCTCGCGGAGCAGGTGCTCTTCGAGCCGGAGGACCCGCGACAGGTAGTAGCCACCGACCTGAACGGTCGACTCTCCGACCTTCTGGCGCCGGGGCGGAA
>CALZKB010000373.1 GCA_945787575.1 Thermoanaerobaculia bacterium
ACCGTCGAAGTCGAAGGTCGCCTCGTGACGCTCACGGCCACCCCAACTGGTCTCGCCGACCTCGACGCCGTTGACCCGCACGATCGCGTGGTGATCGTTGGCGGCGGGTCCGTTGGTTGCGCCGGTGAGGTAGACGACGATCCGAGCCTGACCAGCCACCGCATCAAGCACGGCGATGTCGAAGCTGCGCTTATTGTTCGCGCTCTCGGCATTGATACCGTCCCAGTACCAGAAGTCGGTGTCGGTCTCGAGGGTCGTGGTGATCGCCGGCAGGAGATCCTCCTCGAGCACCTCGAGCGACGGAAAGACACCGCCCGGCATCGCGGTCGGGTACTCTCGCTCCACGCTATCGGCCAACACGCCGTCTACGTTCAGTCGCAGGCGGTACACGTTGTACTCGGTGTAGAGGCTGTCGATCGCCTCGCCGTAGAAGTAGAGACCGTCGCCTTGGCGACCAGCGACGATCCACGCCACCGCCTCGCCGCGGTTCTCGACCGCCACCTTGCCGCGCGCGACGAAGCGGCGCACCTTCGCCTCGGGCAGCCCGGCTGCGGCCGCCAGGTCGGCGGACGACACGTAGTAAAGGCCGGTGGACCGTACATCGAGCTGGAGGACCGGCCGCTTACCGCCGCGCCTGCCGATGGCGCTTTCAGCCAGGCGGATCACGCTGGCCCGGCCGAACTCGCCGCGCGAAGGGTTGGCTGCCGCCATGCGCTCGGCCAAGCGGCCGGAGACGCGCGGGGCTGCCGCGAAGCTCTCTTCGAGGGCGATTCGGTCGCCGCGCGACTCGACTCGGACCCTGTACGGACCGTAGGCGTGCTTTCGTCCGTCCGCCTGATGCTCGACGATGACGTAGCGCAGACTCTCGCTCAATGACGCTCGGTCGTCGGCGATGCGGTAGACGCCGCCCTGCGGCGCACCGATCAACGCCGGCACCAGACCTTCGGTGACATAAGCGTAATCGCCGAGCTCTGCGTCGTAGCGCAGCACCTCGAATCCACTCGTAAGGGCCTCGTAGCCGGTGGAGAACTCGAAGACCACCGATCCGCCATCGACGTAGGCTCCCGCCGAGGTAACGAGGGCCGACGTGACGTTGAATATTCCGGCGTCGACCGTGTCGTCCACTTCACCGATGGTCATGGTGATTGGCGCGAGCACCGGCAGAGGTGCGAGCCCCTCGATCTCGATGCCCTGCAGATCTGGATCGGCATCGCCATCCATGGTGTCGTCGCCTCCGGCCTGATTCGGCGGCGAGAAGTCGGAGTAAGTCGCCGGCCGCACGAAGATCACGCGGTAGTCGCCAGGGGGCAGTCCCGGGAACTCGTAGATGCCGTTGCCGTCGGTGACCGCCTCGATCGGATTGCCGAGGGCGTCGTTGATCGGCAGGAAGGTGATCGGACCGACGAGCTGAACCGTCAAGCCGGCGATCCCGGGCTCCTCGTCGCCGGTGGAGGGCACGCCGTCGTCGCCGAGCGGCTCGTACTCGCCGTTGCCGTCGAGATCGTGCCAGAACAGGTCGCCGAGTGACGACAGGACGTAGTCCTCGACCTCGCCGGTCGAGGCCGGACCGATCGGCAGGTCGCCGCCCTGGCCGGCCGCGGTCGTGATCCGGAAGCGCGCGGCCATGACGCCGGTGGCGTCTCCCGGCACGGTGAGGTTGATGATGTTGTTGGCTCCGGCGCCGGACTCGACATCGAAGTTGGCCGCGATCTGCTCGCTGGCGGCGAAGATACCGTCGGAGTCGAAGTCGATCCAAGCGTTGAGGATGCCCACGCCGTCGGCGTTCGTGCCCGTCGTCGCGCAACCGTCGATCTGGATGTCGACCGACGCACCCGGGTGCAGCGGATGCAAGAAGGTCACTCCGTCCTCGTCGTCGAGATTGTTGTTGTCGTCACCGAGCGCGTCGAAGGTCGCCTGACCGTTGGGCTCGGTGTCGGGCGCCGTGCCGAGGCAGGCGTTGCCGACCGACGTCGTGTCGTGGTTGGGACCGTTGCTGGCCGCCAAGGTCGCGTACGGACCGTCCGGCAGATCACCCCAATCGAAGTCGAGAGGGGCGCTCAGCAACAGGAGCCAATCATCGGTCGACGGAGGGCTCAGCACATGGTCGGTGCCGCCGGGCAGGTTGCCGGCCGCGATCCAGTCGCCGGTCCTCGGGTCGAACCACCGAGCCAAGAAGCTGCCGGGCACGCCCGAGAGACGCACGGTAACGCTCCCGCCGCTGCCCGAGTCCCAGCTGTCGTTGACGCCCATCAGGTGATAGAGGATCTTCGTACGGGCGGCGTCCGCGATAGCGCGGCCGTTGGTGACCAGGGTAGGGTCCGGCACCATGTCGGCGAAGGTCGCGCCCAGCTCGCTCTGGATGAACGGATCGACCAGAGCCAGCCACTGCTCCGAGTCCATCTGCGACGCGATTCCGGTCACGGTAAAGGGAGAGTCGCAATTGGCGGGCACTCCGTTGGCGCAGTCCTGATTTGTTCCGTCGTGACGCACCATGAACCCCACGCCACCGGCTAACAGGCCCTTCCAGGCCGCCCGGCGGATGTCCTCGGGGGTGTGGGCGTTGATTCCCGGAGGCTTGTCTTCGCCGAAGTTGTCGTTGTTCATCGACGGCTCGTCAGCGCCGTTGAAGGAGTTGAGCATGTTCGAGAACGTGGAGTTGCGGACCCCTGCGCTGTTGTAGGTGCGCACACCCGGGCTCATCCGGGCGAAGTCCCCGCTGCCGCGACTGGAAACCGGATGGCCGTAGGGATCGAGCGCCTTGACGAAGTT
>CALZKB010000374.1 GCA_945787575.1 Thermoanaerobaculia bacterium
CCGACCAAGGCCGAGCAGCGCCGGGCGCGGTAGCGGATGCCCGGCATCATCCGCGTCGAGCACCGGCGCCACCCCTACGTCGTCATCGACCGTCGCCCGCTCGAGGACGAGCGCCTGGAGCAAGTCCTTCGGGGAGGCCTCCGCCCGCGCGCTCGGCTGGTCCCACGGCGCCCACGGGCTCCGCCACAGCTACGCCCAGGAGCGGATGGCTGAGCTGCAGGCCCGCGGCTTCGACTATGCCACCGCCCGCCAGAGCGTTAGCCAGGAGCTCGGCCACTTCCGCGGCGACGTCGTCGAGGTCTACTTGCGCTGAGTCCCGCCGAGCAGGCAGAGCGCGAGATGGATAAGCACCCTCGATCCCTGAGGTGTGCTGCGCTCCCACCCGGAGGTGGTCACGACTGGCAGCATGGGCGCGGCGAGGTTCTAGAGCGGAGCCGCGAACGCTCGTCGATGCGCGGCACGGTGCGCGAGCGATTTCCGCCGTGCAAGGGAGAATCCCGCCTTACCGCGGAGGAATTCCATCAGGCGGTACATCCTCATCTTGCCGCGCCCTGCAATCCGCCTTCAGCGAAGTTCAGCCAGAACTCCGGTAGACGACGGTGTCCCTGGCGAATTAGTAGTCTGCCATAGAGAACAGCCACTTGGGAGTCTGGCGGGGTAACGATTCCGTCGCCACTGGGCGCTCATCTCGCGCCGGCGTCGTCCTGGGCGACCCCGGATCGAGCGCGAGATCCGCGAGCTGATCCACTTGATGGCCCAGGACGGCTGGGGCGCACCGCGAATCCACGGGGAGCTACTGAAGCTCGGTTTTGATGTTTCCGAGTCCACTGTATCCCGGTACATGCCGCGGCGTCCGGTGGAACCGGACAGGCTCAAGCGCTGGCTCGCCTTCCTACGGAACCACAAGGACGGCATCGCCGCGATGGACTTCTTCACGGTGCCGACGGCCTCACTACGGGTGCTCTATGTACTGTTCGTGATCGACCACGCCCGTCGACGCGTGGTGCACTTCAACGTCACTTTCCACCCCGCCTCCGCATGGGTGATCCAGCAGCTGCGCGAAGCCTTTCCGTTCGACACCGCACCGCGATATCTCATCTTCGACCGTGACACGATATTCAGCGCTGCAGTGGTTAAGTTCGTGAAGGCGATGGGTACCAGGCCGACCCGCACCGCGTATCGAAGTCCATGGCAGAATCCGGTCGCAGAGCGCTGGATCGGAAGCTGTCGGCGAGAGTTGCTCGACCATGTTGTCGTGTTGGGCGACAGACACCTCAGGCAGCTGATTTGCTCGTACCTGATGTATTACCACGAAGACCGTTGTCACCTCGGGCTATCGAAGGACGCCCCAAATGCTCGGGCCGTGACGCCCCGACCCTCGGCTAACGCAAAGGTTGTCGCGCTCCCCCGCGCGGGTGGGCTACACCACCGATACGAGTGGCGAAAGGTTGCCTGACGTGGGCGGCTCCTTGTACGCCACAAGCCAACTGGCCCTCGCAGATAGGTTTTGACGAAGGATAGGCGAGCACACCGAGGTAGCCGGGCACACACACGTCGACGCCGTTCGGGTCGACCGTGATCCAGTCGACGGAAAGGCTCCCCTCGGAACCGATAGAATGCGGCCACTGCCGGAGGAGTGCCGCCATGTACCGACATCCGTTCCTGCGAACCCTGTTCCCGTTGCTCGCCTTGCCGTTCGCGGCGGCGGCGGCCGAGTTCGCCGAGGTCGAGCCGACCGCGCTCAATCTGACGCTCGACGACGGCGGCGTGCATGAGCAGACCGTATCGATCCGTATCAACCCGTTCTGCATTCGACCCTTCCTGGTGGACGTGATCGCGTCGGATCCCGGGGCCGAGGTAGTGAACCTGACCGGTCTGGTATCGAACGGGTGCGGCGGCGACGAGAGCGCCTTCGAGCTGGAGATCACCGGCACGGCCGATCCTCAGAGCTTCGAGCTGCAGTTCGTCGACGCGGAGTTCGGCGGCATCCTCGGCTCGATCCCGGTGAAGATCTCGCCCGGAGGCGGCGGCTCGGTCCACGGCACCAAGTGGGTCGACGACGACGGCGACGGCGTGCGCGGCAGCGACGAGCCGGGGCTCGCGGGCGTGACGATCTACGCCGATCTGAACGGAAACGGCGTGCTCGATGCAGGCGATCCCGCCGCCCTGACGATGGAAGACGATCCCGAGACCGACTTCGACGAGACCGGGCGCTACTGGCTCGAAGGGCTCGCACCGGGCAACTTCGCGCTGCGCGAGGTGGTGCCGCCGGGCCAGCAGCAGACCTTCCCGCCCGGCGGCGCCCACGCCGTGGTGCTTCGAGGCGACGACGTGATCGAGGACCTCGACTTCGGCAACCGCGCGCTCGCCGCGGGCTCGCTGCACGGGCGCAAGTGGGCCGACCGCAACGGCGACGGCACCCGGGACGCGGCCGAGCCGGGGCTGCCGGGTGTGACCATCTACCTCGACCTCAACGACAACGGCGCTCTCGACGACGACGAGCCGACTACGGTCACGGCGCGCGACGATCCCGCCACCGACTTCGACGAGGCGGGGCTGTACGCGTTCGAGGAGCTGGAGCCGGGCCGGTACGTGGTGCGCGAGGTCGTGCCCGAGGGCTTCACCCAGACCTTCCCCGAGTGCCTGGGCAGCCACCTCGTACAGCTGGGCGAGGGGGACGCCGTCGAGGGTCTGGACTTCGGCAACCGTCCGCCCGCACCGCGGCTGTCGATCCGAG
>CALZKB010000375.1 GCA_945787575.1 Thermoanaerobaculia bacterium
GGTGCTCCAAAGCACGCGCTCAGGCCTGACGGCGGGCCTGCCGCAGGTTGCTGGCCACGAGGACCCTCTCGTTGGCGAGCACCAGCCTTCGTTGTGGGGTTGGACGACTCATCGAACGGGGGCCGAACGGCGGCTAGACGGGTACGACGGGAAAGCAACACCCTAGCCGTGGTCACCGGCGGCGAGCCGTAATCCGTTGGACTCAGCGCCTCCCGGATGGAGAGGAAGACGTTCTCGAGATGGCCAGCATCGTCGACGAGCACTTCTCGATGCTCCGCCGCGTGGTCATGCAGCTCCACGCACACCTGATCGGCGGACATGTCGAGCAGTGCACGATCGACCTGCCCGTCGAGGAAGACGCGACCGGCCACGACTCCGGGGACTGCCGGCTCGGCGACGACAGCCGCCATCTCGGCCTCGGCGGCCGGCTGCGGCTCCGTCTGCGCGCAGGCGCCGAGCATCAGTGGCAGGGCGGCGGTCGCGACCAGTCGATCGAAGCGACGAAGATGGCCCACGAAGTCTCTCTCCCTTCGGCGGTCACCGGACCTGTCGTGGTCCGGCCCGGGAGCAAGACTACGGCAGCGCGTTGCCGCCGGAGACCACCCCTAGGGATAGGGCAAGACGGCACTGTTGCTCCTGCCGGGTGTCCAAGGTGCATTGCGAGTCCCGACTCAGCCGTCGACTCCGGAAAGCGAACCACCCTTTGGGGGGTGGCGATGGGACAAGCCCGGCTGATAAAAGTAGTGCATCTGTGTTGGCGAAGTAGGCGATCAGCGCCTGACGTGGTCAAAGAAACGGGGAGGATGTACCGATGACCAAGAGAATGATCTGCTCGTGCGCCGCGGCGTTGTTGTTGGCCGCTTCACTGGGTACGGCGTGGGCCGACAGCGACGGCGACAGCGACAGCGGCGGCACCGGCCTGGCTCTCGGCCGGCAGCAACACAGCTTCTTCGGCTGGAACGACCCGTACCGGGATCACAGGGACTACGTCGAGGACTTCGGAATCGGCGACTGCGTCGGCTGTCACGTGCCCGGGCTCGAGGGATACTCAGGGATGGGCGAGCCCGGCAGGCCCGGCTGCATGACCTGCCACGGCAATGAGTGGGGCGGCGGGGGCGGCGGCGGCGACAGCGACAGCGGTGGTGGCGACGCCGAAGAGCTCAGCCTCGGTAACGAGCTGCACGGGTTTCTGGGGTGGTCGAGGCCGTTCCGGGACCATCGAGACTACGCAGAGGACAACGGTGTCCAAGTATGTATCGGCTGCCACGTCCTTGAGGTGGGCGGCAAGGAGTCTCCTAGCACTTTCGACCCACCGGGCTGTCTGTCCTGCCACGGCCGGGAGTGGGACGGCGGGGGCGGGGGCGGCGGTGGAGATAGCGACAGCGACAGCCGCGGCGGCTGGGGCGGCGGCTGGGGCGGCGGCGGGGACTCGGACTCCGACTCCGACTCCGACTGATCGCTGACCGGGCGAACCAGGAAGCGTACCCGGGTCCGCGCGAAGAGCGCGGATTCGGGCGCGTAGCCGCTCTGTCTCCACGCTCCCGGCTCGAGATACAACCCCCGGCCTGAACCGGAGTTGGGCTCTCCCGCGCGGCCGGCGTGCTCTTCGACGCCGAGAGTGTGACGTTCGGAAGCCCTCGCCGGAATCGGCCGGCGAATCGCCAGATCGAATACGATCTCGGCGAACACCGCGACCGAGAGCTCATGCCTGCCCGCCCAAACATCGCCGTCCTAGCCACTGGCGGCACCATCGCCGGCGCCTCGCCGTCCACCACCGAAGCCTCCTACACCTCCGGCCGGCTTTCGATCGGCGCCCTCCTCGAAGCCGTTCCCGAGCTGGGCGGACTGGCGAGGCTCACCGGCGAGCAGGTCGCTGCCCTCGGCAGCCAGGACATGACGGGAGCGATCTGGCTCGAGCTTGCCCGGCGGGTGGCCGACCTGGGAGCGCGCGACGAGATCGACGGCATCGTGATCACTTCGGGCACCGACACGATCGAAGAGACCGCCTTCTTCCTCCATCTGGTGGTCACCACGAACAAGCCGGTGGTTCTCACCGGATCCATGCGGCCGCCGAGCTCGCTCTCCGCCGACGGGCCGCTCAACCTCTACAACGCCGTCGCGGTGGCGGCAGACCCCGAGGCTCGCGGCAAGGGGGTCCTCGTCGTCGCCAACGACAAGATCCACGGCGCTCGCTCGGTCGTCAAGGCCAACACGACAGTGGTCGACACCCTACAGAGTCCCGGGCGCGGGCTCATCGGCACCGTCCACTTCGGCGAGACGCGTTACTTCCGCGGACCGGCCCACGGCCACACGCTGGCGAACCCATTCTCGGTCGACGGCGTCGGGGCGCTCCCGCGAGTCGACATCGTCTTCGCCCACGCGGACATGGACGGCGAGCTGATCGAAGCGGCGGTGGCCGCCGGCGCGAGGGGCATCGTCCTCGCCGGGGTCGGCAGCGGCAACCTCTCGTCGCCGGCCCTGGAAGTTCTGACGGCGACCGCCGCGAGAGGTGTCACCTGTGTGCGCAGCACCCGCCTGCCCACCGGCTTCGTCGCCCGCAACGTCGAGATCGACGACGACCAAGGTGGTTTTATCGCAGC
Organism: Thermoanaerobaculia bacterium; assembly: GCA_945787575.1. Classification (GTDB taxonomy): domain Bacteria; phylum Acidobacteriota; class Thermoanaerobaculia; order Multivoradales; family JAHEKO01; genus CALZKB01. The sequence continues at coordinate 2,601 of CALZKB010000375.1, forward strand.
CTACGACTTGAGCCCGCAGAAGGCCAGGGTGCTGCTGCTGTGCACTTGCGGGGCTCAGATGCGAGTCCTGTCCTTCATCACCGAGCCACCCGTCGTCAGGAAGATCCTCGAGCACCTGCACAGAACCGGGAGCG
>CALZKB010000376.1 GCA_945787575.1 Thermoanaerobaculia bacterium
CGAGATGCCGAGTCCCGAAACCACGAAGATCACGGTTCACATCCCGGCCGATCTCTTGAAGAACGCCCGGAAGTCGACGGGGCAGGGGATTACCGAGACGGTGCGTGAGGGCCTTCGGCTGGTTGCGGCCCGGCAGGCGTACGACCAACTGCGCAAACTCAAGGGCAAGGTGAAGCTGCCGATCGATCTCGACGCGCTGCGAGAGGATCGGAGTTGATCGCCGTCGATACGAGTTCGCTGATCGCGTTCTTGGGAGGCGACGATGGGGAAGACATCGAGGCACTCGAACAGGCTCTCGAGTTCGAGCAAGCGGCTCTGCCTCCGGTTGTTGTTACCGAGGTCTTGAGCGTCCCTCGTCTGGATTCTCGCGTTGGCGCGCTGGTCCGGAGTCTGCCCAGTCTGGAGGTCGGGGCCGGCTTCTGGGAGCGGGCGGCGGCGACTCGGCGCAAGCTCCTCGGCAGGCGGCTCAGGGCTCGTCTTGCGGATACCCTGATCGCCCAGGCATGCATTGACTCCGGATCCCCGCTGATTACGCGGGACTCCGACTTTCGGCACTTCGAGCAGTACGCCGGCCTGCGGCTGGTGTAGGTGCCGGCAGGGGGCGGACGGGAACCGATAGGAAGGCGCGGCGGCACGGTTCTCGTCCGTCACGCCTCGCGGCGCCGTTTGTCACCTGGGCCATGCTGCGGAGCTTCGAGGAGGAGCGGCTGAGAATTCTGGCGACGGCGGCGTGGCTGCTGACCGGGCTGTTGGGCACCGGGGCTTTCGAGCGCCTTGTCCTGCCGGTCTTCCCGCCGGCGCCCGCTCTCGCGCCGTTCGGGGTCGTTCTCTACCTGCTGTGGCTGCTCTTGCGTGAGCTCGGCGAGCACGCTGAAAAGGCTTCGGATTCGAAGCTCCGATCGGCTCGCGTTCCGGCGATGCGAGCCGGCGGCGAGGACGGCTGAGCGGCTACTCGAGCGGCGGCGTGTTCGCTCTCGCCTCCGCGACCCCACCCGAGACGATGAACTTCATGGTCTGGGTGGCGCCGGCGTCGAGGGTGCGGATGCGGTCGTGGGGCACGAGCACCAGCTGGCCTGCGAAGTTGTAGGACTGGGGAACATAGACCGAGGCGAAGCCGGGCAGGCCGAGCTCGTCGAGGGTGTCGCGGGTGAGAAATCCGAGCAGGAGGAGGTTCGGGTCCTCGGTGGGCGCGACGGCGACGGGCTGGTCGAAGCGCTTGCGCTCGCCGACGAAGGCCTGGGTGAGGTCGCGGATGGCGGTGTAGAGGATCTTGACCAGCGGCACGCGGGCAAAGAGGCCGTCGAGCTGGCGGAAGAGCCAGCGCAGGCCGATGATCCGGGCCAGAAACCCGACCAGGGTGATCGCCGCGAAGGTGGCCAGAAAGCCGGCGCCCGGGATCACGCGGCGGTCGAGGATCTGTTCGAGATGCAGCCAGCCGTCGATGGCCGAGAAGGTGGCGTAGATGAGCCAGATCGTGGCCGCGATGGGCGCGACGATCAGGAGACCGCGAAGAAAGTTTCGGATTACGACCTGGAACATGGGCACCTCCCGGTTCTGAGACATTCGGCGCAAGAGTATGAGACGCGCCCCTTCCGATGATCTATAGTGCGGCCCCAAATCAAGTTGGTTCGAAGGGAGGCCGGTTCATGAAAGGGTATCGCGTGGTTGGTTTGCCGAGGACTGTTCATCGAGCGAGCTCGCTCGTCCTCGCGTTGGTCCTGCTCGGGGGCGTGGCTTCGTGCGGACGCCGCGACGTTTCGGTGGGAGATATCGACAGCACGGTGGCCGAGCTGCCCGACGTTCCCGATCCGGATGTCGTGCTGGAGGCGCCCGACCCACCCGAGGTCATCGAGCCGGAGGTGGTCACGGAAGGAACCACCGCCTATCTTTGCGAGCGGCGAGAGGTCGATCTCCAGAAGAGTCATGAGGACATTCTTCATATCGGCAGCAACAGCGGTGTCCTCTGGCCGGGTGCCCTGATTCAGAGCGCGAGTATCAACGACGGCCCGTTCGCGGCGATTCCGAGCCCGCGAAGTCCGATCACGCTGTCCGTGGATCTCGGCATCGAGGAGCCGACCGCGCGCGTCGAGAACCCGAACGGCGGCACCGTGCAGACCGCGATCGCTCACCTCCAGGCCGCGGCGGACGCCTACCTGGAGCCGCGAGTCGCGGCCGATGGAGAGGACCCGCGTCCCGATGCGATACCGGCGCGGGTGACGTTCTTGCGCCAGGAGGTTCACAGCGAAGAGCAGGCGATGCTCTCGGCCGGCATTTCACTGCGCTACAAATCGGCGTTTGTCAACGCCGGCATGAGCGCCGCGTTCAAGGGCTCGAGCTCGACCAAATCGCACACGCTGATCGTGCGGTTCTTTCAGCCGATGTACACGGTCAGCTTCGCCGACGAAGAGCTGCCGTCGCCGGGTGCGTTCTTTGCCGAGACCGTGACCGACGACGACATCAACGACCTCTACGACGCGGGCATCATCAGCGAGGTCAATGTGCCGGCCTATGTGAAATCGGTGACCTACGGACGGATGATGCTCTTCACACTCACCTCGAGCGAGGCCGGGAGCTCGCGGCAGCTGAAGGCGGCACTCGACGCCTCGTACATGGGCTTCTCGGGCGAAGGCAGCATGTCGGCGGAGCAGAAGAGCCTGCTGCAGTCGTCTTCGATCCAGATGCTCGCTCTCGGCGGCAGCCAGGACGACGCGCTCGACGCCATTCGT
>CALZKB010000377.1 GCA_945787575.1 Thermoanaerobaculia bacterium
CCTCGACAAGAAACCGGCCGTAGCTCTCGTAGCCCGGCCGGGTGTAGTCGAACATACGGTCGGTGGGGTAGATGCCCACCACGATCGCCTGCTCCAGCACGTTCATGGCGTCGAGGATCCCCAGGGTCTCGCCGACCCGCCAGTGCTCGCTCTGAAAGGCCTCATCGGGGAAGAAAAGATTCTGCCCATCCTGCATGTAGAGCACCGGGTACCGGCGGAGTGTGTTCTCTTGGTATCCGGGCGGGTAGAAGACGCGGTAGGCGTTGGGTCCTCTGGACGTTGGTCGGGCGAGCTGCCGCAGAGCGCAGGCACTGCAACCGGTGTCGTCCAGAAAGTAAGGGTAGACCTCGAGCGGCCGGGTGGCGTCGGCGAGGGCAAGGTAGTCATTGCCCTTTGACCAGCGCACCTCCCCGTCCAGCAGCAGTACCGGCTTGAAGTAGACAAACGGGCGATCCGCCGGCAACTCGAACACGACGTCTTGACCGTCCTCGAGAGAAGCGACCGACTCGACATCGCTTTCCCAGTCGCTGTCGGTGCGCAGCACGATCTGTCCCGCCGACAGCGGGTAGCGCACGTGGACCGCGATCGACGAGGCAGCGGCTCGTGAGGTTGGTGTCTTCCCTGTTTTTGCCATCGTGAGTTCCAGCAGGCCGTTTGGGTGTCTTATCGATCGACCAGTAGCAGTCCGTGGCCGTCGGGGTCGCGGACCAGTAGGGCCTCGCCGAACCCGAGCTCGGTGCCCGGGAAGCTCTCCGGCGCGGACGAGACGGGCCGGCCCGCGCTGGATGCGAGCGACCGGTGTGCCTGATCCACACCGGTGACGCGCAGGCGCGTCTGCCAGTGGGCGAGATCGTTGGCCGCCAAGTCTCGAGGCGTCGCCCGTCCGGTGCGCGGCGCCAAGTACTCGAGGAATTCGATGCCCGGCCCGGCCGCAGTCCGCAGCCCGGTGATCCGCACCCGAGCGCCGAAAACGTTGTTCAGGTGCTCCTGCTCGGTGCCGTAGTTGAGGCTCTCGCCGGCCACCCCGAGCCCGAGTGTGTCGCGGTAGTAGACCAGGCTGCGATCGGTGTCGGCGACTGCGATCGCCGTGTGATCGATGCCCAGGAAGATCTCGTCGCCGGGCTCCTGCCAGCGCGGATCACCTTTGCCGGGTGGAAAGTAGATCAACTCGAGGTTGTGCCCGTCGGCGTCCTGGAAGTAGAAGGCCTCGATGCCGCCGGCAGCGGGATTCCAGTCCGGGAGACGCTGAGGCGCCGAGGAGACATGGCGCACGCCGTGAGCGCGGAGCCGTCGGTAGGCTTCGTCCATGTCGCGGACGACGATGGCGATGTGCTGGAACCAGAGGTCGTTGCTGCGGGCGTCGCCCGGGATCGGACGGCCGCGCGGAGTCAGGTATTCGGTGAGCTCGATCTGCTCGTCGCCCAGGCGCAGCTGAGCCCAACGGATCCGCAGACCGAAGACCCCGAGCAGATGCTCGTATCGGGACCCCAGAACCTCGGCCTCGGCGACCTGCTCGAAGCCCAGCACTTCGGTGAAGAAGCGCACGGATCGGCCTAGATCCGACACCGTCATGCCGACGGACTCGACCGCGGACACCAGCGGCTCGCCCGCTTGGGCGGGGAAACCGGCCAGCAGAACAACGACTAGGGCGACGATCCCGGCAAGGATTCGAGAGCGCCTGCCCGCTCGAGCTGAAGTTTGGCGTGTGGTCACGGTGGCGGTCTCCTATCCGAGCTGCTCGAGCAGGTGGTCACCCACCCGCAGAGCGTTTGCCATGATCGTCAGCGACGGGTTGACTGCCGCGCTCGACGGGAAAAAGCTGCCATCCACGACGTAGAGGTTGTCCAGGTCGTGGGCGCGGCAGTCGACGTCGAGAACCGAGTTCGCCGGATCGGTGCCGAAGCGGCAGGTGCCAACCTGATGGGCGACCCCCTGCAGCGGGATCTTCTTGCGAAAGTAGAGCGAGCAGGGAAGGATGCGGTCGCCGCAGTCGATCGACTTGAGGATCTCCTGCCAACGCGCGAGGAGGCGATCGAAGCCCGCCGTGTCGCGGTCGGTGTAGTCGAGGAAGATCTCGTCGCCCTCGAGACGTACGCGATTGTCGCCATGAGGCAGGTCCTCACCCGTCAGCCACCAGGCGATAGCGTGCTCGGCCATTGTCTCCAATGCCAGATCGGGGGTGATCCCCGGAGCGTCGGCGGCCAGCATGTCCTTGGTCACCTTGCCGAGCAGTTGCACGTGGCCCATCGGGTAGTCGAACCCCGGCTCGCCCCAATAGAGGTCGTTGAAAGCCATGGTCTTCTGGAAGCGGGTAGGGTTCTTCTTCTTGGCAATGCCGAGAATGGCGCCGTTGTGGTGCTTCATGAAGTTGCGGCCCACTTGATCCGAGGAGTTCGCCAGGCCATTCGGGTGGCGATCGTTCGCCGAGCGGAGGAGCAGCACGGCGGAGTTGATCGCGCCGCAGGCGACCACGACGACGTCTCCGGAGAAGCGCACGGGCTCGCCGCGCACCTCCGCTTCGACCTCGGAAACAACCCGTCCCGAGGGGTCGGTATGGAGCTTCACCACCTTGGTTTCGGTGAGCAGGGTGACGCTGCCGTCACGCACCGCGGGACGCACGCAGCTGATGTCGGAGTCGGCCTTGGCGTCGACCAGGCAGGGAAATCCGTCGCAGGTGTCGCAGCGGATGCACGCACTGGTGAGCGGGTCGTCCTC
>CALZKB010000378.1 GCA_945787575.1 Thermoanaerobaculia bacterium
CAAGGTCTCTGGCAACGAATTCCATCTGAAGGCCGACTTCGGCTACTTCAAAGCCGGGTTGTTCTCGATCGACGAAACCATATGGCTGGATGACAATGACGACGGTGTACGTGACGCCGCCGAGTCCGGAATCCAGGGCATCACGGTGCTGCTCGTCGACGACTCGAATGGCGACGGGGCGTGGACCACCGGCGAGCCGACCATTGCGAGCGCGGTCAGCGACTCCAACGGAGACTTCTCGTTTCAAGGTCTCGAGGCCGGCGATTACCTGGTCGTCTTGAACGACGTCGATTCGGTCCTCGTCGGCCTGGCGGGCTCTTCGCCTTCGGCCGAGGCCTTCGAGCTCGCGGTGGCGACAGGACCGAGCCACGCGGGCGACAGCTTTGGCTACTCGAAGCCCGGCGCCATCGGCGATCGGGTGTGGAGCGATGAAAGCAACGACGGCGTACAGGATCCCGGCGAGCCGGGACTTTCGGGTGTGACCGTCGAGCTCTGGCTCGACGACGGCGATGGCGCCTTCGACTCCGCGGCCGATTTCTTCCAGTCATCGACCACCACCGACGCCGCCGGCAACTATCTGTTCACCGAGCTCATGACCGACGGGTACTTCGTGAGCGTCGACGACGGTCAGGCGGCGCTGACCGGGGCCACCCCGACGACCGTGGATCAGGAGACTGGACCGAACGCTTCCGGTACACAGATCGAAGCACTCCTGCTGGTGAGTGAAGCCAGCTTCATGGCCGCCGACTTCGGCTATCGCGACACCGGTCGCTTCGACGTGTCCGGCAACGTTTTCGAGGATCTCGACGCCGATGGCTTTGACGATGGCGTGGGCGAGCCGGGGCTGGCCGGCGTCACCGTCGAGCTGGTCGATTCCGGTCCCGACACGCTCTTTGGCACCGCCGACGACCTGACGGTGGCTATGGCGACGACCGACGCGCAGGGCGACTATCTCTTCCCCGACGTCCAAGGAAGCATCGCCGTCCCGCGCGACTACCGGGTGGACATCACCGACGCCGCGGGTGTGTTGACAGACCATGAACTGACCAGCGGACTGGATTCGATCGAGATCACGGTCTCCGACGCCGAAGTCTCCGGCATCGACTTCGGCTATGTGCGCAACGCGCGGACCGGCTCGATCGGCAACTCGGTCTGGCTGGACAGCAACGGCAACGGCCTTCCGGGACTCAGCGAGGCGGGTCTGACCGCGGTCGTGGTCGATCTCTACCAAGATGTGGACGGCGACGGGGTGTTCGAGCCCGGGGCAGACGACGGCCTGCCCATCGAGACCACGGTTACGGATGCGGACGGACGCTATCTCTTTACCGGCCTCTCCTCGGGCGACTACTTCGCCGACGTTGTCGAGTCGTCTCTGCCCGGGAGCCTGACCGAGACCACGTATCCCGGAGCGCCGCCGAGCGATGCAATCGCTCTGAACGAGGGCGAGAGCTTCCGCCTCGCCAACTTCGGGTACGTATCGCTGACCGGGACCGCGGTACTTGGCGACCGGGTCTGGTACGACGCCGATCCGGACGGGCTGGGTCCTCTGCTTCCGAACGGCCTCCAGGATCCGGGGGAGATCGGGATCGCGGGAGTCAACGTGCAGATCCAGGGCCCGGGCTGTGCCCCGTGCACGGTCACGACGGGACCCGACGGAACCTGGCTCGCGACCAATCTGACGCCCGGCGCCTACGTGGTGACCTTCGATTCCGCGACACTGCCGGCTGGAGTCGGCACGACACCCACCAACAATGGCGGCGACGACGCCTACAACGTCAGCGTTGTCGACGGCAGCCTGCTCATGCACCTCGATTTCGGCTTCGGGGGCGGCACCTTCGGCAGTGTGGGTGATCTCGTCTGGTTCGACACCAATGGCGATGGCGACGTGGACGCCAGCGAGCCGGGACTCGAGGGCGTCACGATCAATCTGACCCGGGACACCAATGCCGACGGTCTCTGGGACCCGAACGGCTCGGACGACGTCTTCGGCACCTCCGATGACGAGTCGATTCTGGCGACCGTCGCCACCGACGATCTCGGGGCGTTCTCGTTCGTCGGCGTGCCGCTCGGCGACGACGGCGACGGCGACGCGACGGACGCGGATTACCTGGTCGACGTCACCGATTTCGATGGCGCTCTCGTGGGTCTCCAGAAGACAGTCGGGCTCGTCGGCGTCGACGACAACAGCCAGGCGGATCCCTATGGGCTGAACCTGACGGCGGTCGCGACCTCCGATCCGGCCGCCGATTTCGGTTACACGGCGGTCGGCGCGTTCGGTTCGACCGGCAGCCTGGTCTGGCGCGATCTGAACGGTGACGGCGACGTCGACGCCGGCGAGCCGGGCATCGGGGCGGTGACTCTCGATCTCTGGCTCGACGTCGACGGCGATTCGACCATCACGGCCGGCGTCGACAACCTGGTGCGGTCGACGGCCACCGACGTCAACGGCGAGTACCAGTTCAACTCGCTGCCCTATGGCAAATACGTCGTCGAGGTCACCGACGACGCCGGTGTGCTGTCCGCTTTCATCAAGACGAGCGGGATCGCCGGTGTCGACAACAACAGCCAGGCCGAGCCGTGCCCGCTGACGCTCGATCCCGCCGGTCCCGACGACATGACCTCCGACTTCGGCTTCGAAGCCGCCCCCGGGTTCATCATGTCGATCTCCGGCACGGTGTTCGAGGACGAGTTCCTGGATGTCACCTACTACTCCG
>CALZKB010000379.1 GCA_945787575.1 Thermoanaerobaculia bacterium
AGCACAGCGATTTGCTGCACATCCGGTCGCTGACGTTACGGGCGGAGGGGGAGTCCCTGGTTCTCGACGCGACCACCCTGGCGAATCTGGAGGTCTTCAAGAACTTGCGGGACGGTTCGACGCGCGGCACCTTACTCGGCGTTCTGGACGAGACCGTGACGCCTCCCGGAGCCCGTCTGCTGCGCGATTGGCTGCGCCGACCCTGCCGCGCGCCGGCCGCCGCCGAGCGGCGGCTCGAGGCGGTCGCCGAGCTGGTGGGGGACGAGCCTCGACGCGACCGGTTGCGTGAAAAGCTGCACTCGATCGGCGATCCCGGCCGTCTCCTCACTCGAGCGGTGCTCGGCGCGGTCACGCCGCGCGAGGCAGTGGCGCTGCGGACGGCTCTCGAGACGCTCCCGGAGCTCTTTGTCGAGCTGACGGGGTCGCGCTCGGCGTTGCTCGCCGAGATCGGCGTCACCGATCCCGCCCCGGTATTGTGCGCCGAGCTGCAGCGGGTCCTCGACGACGAACCGGCGGCCACACTGCAACGAGGCGGAGTCATCCGCGCCGGGGTCGACTCCGAGCTCGACCGGGTTCGCTCGCTCGCCACCGACTCCAAGAAGCATCTTCTGGCGCTCGAGGCCAAGGAGCGGGAGGAGACCGGGATCGCTTCGCTCAAAGTGCGCTTCAACAAGGTCTTTGGCTACTACCTGGAGGTGACCAAGGCCAACCAGGGTCTGGTACCCGAGCGCTACGAGCGCAAGCAGACCCTGGTCAACGCGGAGCGGTATTCCATCCCCGAGCTCGCTGAGCTCGAGGAGCAGATTCTCACCGCCGAGGAGCGCCAGACGGCGCTCGAACGAGAGCACTTCGAGAGGCTTCGGCTGGCGATCGTGGAGTGCCACGAGCTCATCACCGCGATCGCGTCGGCGGTGGCGCGGCTCGATGTCGTCGCCTGCCTTGCCGACGTGGCGGCGCGCAACCGCTATGTGCGGCCCGAGATCACCGCCGCTGGCGGCGAGTTGGCCATTTTCGAGGGACGTCATCCGGTGGTCGAGAAGCTGGGCCGGGAGGAGTTCGTGCCCAACGATCTCGAGATCGACTCCGAGAGCGGCGACATCGTGCTGCTCACCGGACCCAACATGGGCGGCAAGTCGACATATCTGCGGCAGGTGGCGTTGATCGTTCTGATGGCCCAGGCGGGGAGTTTTGTGCCCGCCTCATCGGCTTCGATCGGTGCGGTGGATCGCATTTTCACCCGCGTCGGCGCGAGCGACGATCTGACTCGGGGCGAGTCCACGTTCATGGTCGAGATGGTCGAGACTGCCAATATCCTGCATCAGGCGACTTCAGAGAGCCTGGTGATTCTGGATGAGGTTGGGCGAGGCACGGCGACTTTTGACGGCCTGTCGCTCGCCTGGGCCATTGTCGAGTACCTACACGAGGGGCCGGCGCCAAAGACGCTCTTTGCCACCCACTACCATGAGCTCACCGAGCTCTCGGCCCTCCTACCGCGGGTGGTCAACCGAACCATGGCGGTCAAGGAGTGGGAGAACCAGATCGTCTTTCTCCGCCGGGTGATTCCCGGCAGCGCCGACAAGTCCTATGGCCTGCATGTCGCCCGACTGGCGGGTATCCCGCCCACGGTGGTGCAGCGCGCCGCCGAGATCCTGTCCAACCTGGAGGCTCAGGAATACGACCTCCATGGCAAGCCGCGGTTGGCTCGCGGTCATGGACCGGAGAGCCCGGGACCCGACCAGCTGGCCCTCTTCGCGCCGCCGCAGGAAGTGATCGCGTCGGTTCTTCGCGATCTCGATGTCGAGCGGCTCTCTCCTCTGGCGGCCCTCAACCTGCTCCACAGCCTGAAGTCTCGTCTTGTCGAGTGAGCGGTGACCCGTGGGTGACGCGATGACCCGGGCGTCGGTGTTGGTGAGATGAGGCGCTCGATCTGACCCGGGGTGGAATCGGGTGAAAAGAGCGCCCCTCGGGGCGCGCTTGATGTGAAACGCTCCATTGCCTGCCGGACCGTCGGGGTCGATGATCGAGCTGGAAATGTCAGGGCTCCGCCACACGGGGGCCGCGTATGGGAGGAGGGGTGAGACAAGTGAGAATGCCAGTGGTCGGTCGGAGGAGTGTCGGGGGCTTTACGCTGGTGGAGCTCCTGATCGTCGTGGCGATCATCGGGATCATCGCCGTCGTTCTGATCCCCAATCTCATCGGCGCTCTCGAAAAGGGAAAGCAGAAGCGGACGATGGCCGACATGCGGGATATCGGCATCGCCATGATGACCTGGTTCACCGACGCGGCTGGGGCCGCGGCGGCGGGGCAGGACGTTGCGCAGATCGACTTCAGCGAGATGCCCGAGGCCGCCCACGAGGACATCATGCAGCTCTTGGTGTCGGGCGGCTTCGACGCCAGCGCTCCGCTGCCGATGTACATCCAGGCGGTGCCGCGGACCGACGCCTGGGGCCACCCCTATGGCTTTGGGCTAGCCGATGTCAGCGCCGACCTGGTGATCGGCATTCGCAGTCCCGGCAGCCCCCGCAAGAGCGGTGAGTTCGGCGTCTTCGAAGGACCGTTATACGACCGCGGCGCTTACCTGTCGTATAACTCCGAGTGCGACATCGTCTGGGTGGACGGCTAGTTCGTTTTCTTTCCCGAGGGCAAGAGATACGTCGAAGGGCAGGGTTTCGAGGCCGGCGAAGGCACCTGTCTCTAGCAGCTCGAAGC
>CALZKB010000380.1 GCA_945787575.1 Thermoanaerobaculia bacterium
CGGAAGCCGGCCGAGGGCGAACATCACCGTGAACATGTTGGTCGGGATGCCCATGGCGCGATAGATGAGGCCGCTATAGAAGTCGACGTTGGGGTAGAGCTTGCGCGACACGAAATAGTCGTCCTCGAGCGCGACTTCTTCCAGATGCTTGGCGATGTCGAGCAGGGGATCGCTCACCCCGAGCTCGTTGAGCACCCTGGCAGCCGCCGTCTTCAAGATCTGTGCGCGCGGATCGTAGTTCTTGTAGACCCTGTGGCCAAAACCCATCAAACGGAAGCTCGAGGTCTTGTCCTTGGCCAGATTGACGTACTTCTTGTAGTTGCCACCGTCGTCCTGGATGCGCTGGAGCATCTCGATCACCTTCTGGTTGGCGCCGCCGTGGAGCGGCCCCCAGAGCGCGTTGATGCCCGCCGAGATCGAGGCGAAGAGATTGGCTTCGCTCGACCCCACCATCCGGACGGTGGATGTCGAGCAGTTTTGCTCGTGGTCGGCGTGCAGTACGAGCAGAAGATTCAGGGCGTCGTTGAGAACTTCCGGGACCTCGTACGGTTCGGCCGGCACGGCGAACATCATGTGCAAGAAGTTCTGCGTATAGGAAAGATGGTTCTGTGGGTAGACAAACGGTTGGCCGATCGATTTCTTGTACGAGAAGGCCGCGATGGTCTTGGCCTTGGCCAGCAAACGGATGATGTTCAGGTCGACGTCTTCCTCGCTCAACGCCGTCTTGTAGTAAGAAGACAGCACCGACACCATCGAGGAGAGAATCGCCATCGGGTGAGCCGTGATGGCATAGCCTTCGAAGAACTTCCTCATGTCCTCGTGAATGAGCGAGTGGTAGGTCAGCCGCCGCGCGAACTCTTCGTACTTGGCCTGATTCGGCAGGTCGCCGTAGATCAGCAGGTAACAGACCTCGGTGAACCGAGTCGCCTTCGCCAGCTCCTCGATCGGGTAACCACGATATTGAAGAATCCCGTTCTCACCGTTGATGAAGGTAATGGCGCTTTCGCATGAGCCGGTATTGCCGTAGCCGTTGTCGAGGGTCACCGCCCCGCTCTGTTTGCGCAATTTGCTGATGTCGATCCCGACCTCGCCTTCGCTCCCGGTCATCACCGGCAGCTCGTATTCCTCGCCTTCCAGTGCCAGCTTCGCAATAGTCATCTCACTTCCCTTCAGTCGTTTCTCTTGACCATGAATAGAACAAATATCCTATCGCACCGGAAGGACGCTGGCTTGTCCGAACAAGACTCAGCGCTGCAGGAACTCGACCGCACCGGGAAGACCCTCGGCGAGCGATCTCGGGGTCCAATCGAGCTCGCGCCGGGCCTTGGCGTCGTCGAAGTGCCAGTGTCTCCGCAGGCTCTCGAGCTGCTCGGGGACAAACGGCGAGCGCAACCCGCGCATGGCGAAATAGGGGCGCGAAAGCGTTGCAAGCAGTTTGGCGGCGCCAATCGGCAGCCTCCAGCGCGGCGGCTTCACACCGGCGAGCCGAGTCACTCGCGCCACCGCCTCCGCGACGGTCACCACCTCGCCAGCCATCAGGTAGTCCTCGCCCGCCCTCGCTTTCTCCATCACCTTCATCAATCCCGCCACCAGATCGTCAACGTGTACCCAGGACGCCTTGCGATCTGCGCCGACCACCGCCGGCATCCGCCCCTTGACGATCGCTCGCAGCAGCGCGTTGGCACCCGACCTTTTCGCCGGGGGTCCATACACCAGGCTCGGATAAACCGTGTTGACAAGCAGCCCGCGCTCCGCCCAGCCTTTGATGGCACGCTCGCCCTCGCGCTTGGTCTCGCTGTAAAGGCTCGGCATCGGCTCGAGTGCCGGAGAATCCTCGGTCCCTGCCGAGCCATCCTCCGGGCTGCCGCCAAAGACGGCGACCGAGGACACCGAGAGAAATCGCCCCACTCCCAGTTTGTAGGCCAGCGAAGCGACGTTCTCCGCACCGTCGACGTTGACCCGGCGCATGCGCTCCCGCGGCCCTCCGAACTCGAGATCCGCCGCCGCGTGGACCACCCAATCCGCCCCGGACATCGCTTCGCGCATCGAGTAGCGATCGGTCACATCGCCGATGAAACAGCTCGCGCCCATCTCGTCGAGCGCCCTTCTGTCACTCGAAGGGCGGATCAGCGCCCGGACCTCGTGATCCGCCGCGATCAGCCGATGGCTGAGAACAGCACCGATATAGCCTGAGGCTCCGGTCAAAAAAACCCTCATTTTGGTCTTCCTGCCGGGTATTGCATCCTCCGGCTTGCTTTCCGCGCTATAAGACATATCAGGGGCCGGGAGTCGGGCCCGTCCGCGGGGTCGATTTACTCCGAATCTGCTTGGCTCCTACCCCACTCCCCGTGTCGTATCCCTCCACGGCACGGGGATTTCTCTTGTGTAGAGCATAGCGCCTAGGCGCCACCGCCTCGCCCGGAACGCCGAGCATGCCGAGCCTTGACGTTTTCGAGCCTTCCACGCGCGGTAGACTCCCGACATGCGCCGCATCGTCAACCTCGCCGTACTCGCGGGTCTGCTCTACCTCGGATACACCTATGGCCTTCCCTGGCTCCAGCAGCTGAAACAAAGCTCGGCCGATGACGAGGAGATGAGCTCCGCGACCACCGCATCTACCGAGTGCGTGGGTGAGGCGCGGTATGCGAGTGAAGCCCTGGCTTCCGAGCTCCTACCCCTTGCCCGGCCACGGGCGGATCGCGCCC
>CALZKB010000381.1 GCA_945787575.1 Thermoanaerobaculia bacterium
CGAGGCGCAAGACGTCGAGATCGCCTACTCGACGCTGACCGCCTTCTGCCGCCGCCACGGCATCGGCCACAAGCCGAAGCAACCCGCGGGGAGCTATCACTTTCTGCCGGGCCAGGAGATGCAGCACGACACCTCGCCTCACACCGCTGAGATCGCCGGCCGGAGCCGTCGCGTCCAGACCGCCTCGGCCGTGCTCTGCTACTCGCGGATGCTCTTCTTCCAGTGCTATCCGCGCTTCCAGCGCTTCGACTGCAAGGTCTTTCTCACCGACGCGTTGACCTACTTCGACGGCGCCCCCGAGAGGGTGATGATCGACAACACTCACGTCGTGGTGCTGCGCGGCACCGGCGCGCAGATGGTGCCGGTGCCGGAGATGGCGGCCTTCGCCGAGCGCTACCGCTTCGTCTTCCGCGCTCACGAAGTCGGCGACGTCAACCGCTCCGCCCGGGTCGAGCGGCCCTTCGATTACATCGAAAACAATTTCTTCGCCGGCCGCACCTTCGCCGACTTCGGCGAGCTGAACCAGGCGGCCCGCGCCTGGTGCGAGCAGAAGAACGCCTTCTTCAAGCGCCACCTCAAGGCCAAGCCCATCGAGCTGTATGCCGCCGAACGGCCGTACTTGCAGCCCTTGCCCCTGTGGGTGCCCGAACCCTATCGCCTCCACCACCGCCTAGTCGACATCTACGGCTACGTCAGCGTCGATACCAACCGCTACTCGGTGCCGGTCGACTGGATCTCACGTCCGGTCCAGGTGCGCGAAACCAAAGACCGAATCTTCATCACCCTCGGTCACCGCCAGGTCGAGCATCCTCGATTGATCGACACCAAAGGCCAACGATCGACCCAGAAGCAACACCGTCCACCCCGTGGGCAAAGGCTCCATCGCTGCCCGCCACCCGAACGCCAAAAACTGCTCGAGCGCCTACCCGAGCTTCGAGGCTACGTCGAGCACTTGGAGAAGCGCGGCAAGAAAAACCGTGTCCTGACTTTACGCCAACTCCTGCGCATGGCTCGCGACTACCCGCCCGAGCCGCTTCTCGACGCCGTCCGCGTCGCCGATCACTACGGTCTCTATGACCTCGACCGGCTCGAGACCATGGTCCTGCAACGCATTGCCCACGACTACTTCCAACTCGATCCCTCAGGAGACGCCGATGACTGAAGAGCTTGAGCAACTGCTCAAGAACCTCCGCCTGAAGAAGATCCTAGAGATCTGCGACGAGGAATTCGAGCGTGCCGAGAAAAAGCAAATCCCGTATCACGAATTCCTTCTCCGCCTCCTACGACCCCAGTGGCACGCCAAGCAGGAACAGGCCCTGGCATGGCGCATCAAGCGTGCCCGCATCCCGGAGCTGTGGACCCTCGATACCTTTCCCTTCAAGAAACAGCCCGGCGTGAACCGACGACAGATCCATACCCTGGCGGAGCTCGACTTCATTCCCAGAGCTCAGAACCTCGTCTTCATCGGACCCACCGGCACCGGCAAGACCGGGCTCGCCACCGGCCTGCTGCTCAAGGCGATCCAGAACGGCTACCGCGGCCAATTCGTCCGTGCCCAGGACCTCTTCGATGACATGTACGCCTCCTTGGCCGATCGCTCCTCCCGAAAACTCATCAACCGACTGGCCCGCCTCGACCTCTTGGTGATCGACGAGATGGGATATCTGAACCTCAAACCCGAGCAATCCAATATCTTCTTCAAGCTCATGGAAGAGCGTTACAACCGCCGCGCCACACTGATCACCACCAATCTTGACTATGACGAATGGCATCAGTTTCTCGGCAACCGACCCATGGTCGAGGCGCTGCTCAGCCGACTGCGTCACCACTGCCACACCCTGCGCATCGACGGACCCTCGCTGCGGGAGCCCCAAGGATGAGGCCCCAGCAGCCCGCCACCCACTGGCGCTTCGATTCCCAGCTCGACGCCCCAACCTACGTCCGAAGACTGCTCGAGCGCTATCGTCAAACCCCGACCACCGTCGGCCGAATCCGCCACGAGGACCGACGGCTCGCCGTCCGCCTCTACCGTCAGCACGTGCCGCTGGAGATGGTCCAAGCCGCCTTCAACCTCGCCGCCTGCCGGCGACTCTTCCGCGATCCCGAGGCCCCGCCTTTGGCGCCGATCCGCTCGCTGCACTACTTCTTGCCAGTGCTCGAAGAGCTCCGAACCGCACCCATCGACCCGGACTACTTCCAATACCTCGAATGGAAGCTCCAGGACTCCCAGGCCCACATCGACCGACTGCAACGCCTCATCCGAAGCCAGCGGGCGGCAGAGCACACCCGCCCACTCACGGGACGCTGACTTGTCCCCAGCCACTGGTCCCTCCCCCGCTACATCCGGGAGGTCCGAGGGCTGAGGAGACTACCGCCGCCCTGCCCTCATCACACCTGCGGTGTGGATGACGGCAATCCTCCTGATCCGAATGGGGCTCACTTCTACCGAGCAGAAGTGGCTCACTTCTGGGCAGCGGCGAAGCATAGGGTCCCTCATGGACCTGGTCCATAACGGCGCTCGCGGTGAGCCACGAGTGTATGATGCGACCAGAGCGACACGAGATCATGCGTCATGTGTTGAAGGCGGGCGTCGCCCTAGCGGTGGCGATCGTGCTGGCAGGTTGCGGCCAGCGCGAGGAACCGGAGCCGCGACCGCAGCCCCCGGACGGAGCGGTGGCGGGAGAGCTTGAGGTTG
>CALZKB010000382.1 GCA_945787575.1 Thermoanaerobaculia bacterium
TTGGGCCAAGAGTTGTTCAGCCCGGTTGGTCTCCATGATCTTCCATCCTCTCCATTTAGACGGCCGCACCCACATCCGGACCCGGACGCTCTCCCCTTGACGAGATCTCGTTGGACCCGAGGCAGCCAGGTTCAAAGAACCGCGAGTCTCTTCTCTAGGCAACCGGAGCCAGTTTGCCAACACCCATCGGGCTAGGCGGACGAGACTACCCCGCGGGGTAGCCGTCAGGCCGTGCCTCGCCAGCTGCCCGCCAGCCCGTGCTCCTCGGACAGCTGCTGTATCATGTTACGCAAGCATTCAAATGTCACAAGATTCGAGCACAGGCCGGTATACCTCCGTGTCTCCTCGGCCACTCAGAACGCAACCGCACGCGAGCCCATGGCTGGCGCAGGCCGATGAGGAAATGCTCTGATGGCGTACGTCGACGGCTTCAAGCACGACCTCTTCGTGAGCTATGCACATGGCGACAACATACCGCGCGGTCGCTATCCGCTGGGCTGGGTGACGAAACTGCGTGAGGAGATCGAGGCCGAAGTGCAAGAGCTGGGTCTGAGGGATTTCAGCCTGTTCATGGACTACCAGGGTCTGGCGAGCAACTTCCCCCTTAGTGACCAACTGATGCAGGCCATCAAGGACTCGGCGGTCCTTCTTGTGGTTCTCTCGCCGGCATACATCTCGTCCGAGTGGTGCCAGCGGGAGAAGAACGCTTTTCTCAAGGAGATTAGCCCCAAGAGCGGTCGGGTCTTCGTGGCCGAGAAGCACCCGCCCAAGGCGGATCCGGCTCCGCCGGAACTGGAGGGGCTCCTCGGGATCCGCTTCTATGGGAAGGGCGCGGATGGTCTGTTACTGCAGTTCTCCCCTGACGACGACGAGTTCCTCAGAGCGGTCAAAAAGCTGGGCGATCACCTCGAGAGACAGTTGAGGAAGATGAAGCCATCTGGAGTCGAGAGACCGGACAGCGAGTCCGTGACTGCCACCCAGACCCGCACGCTGGTTTTCTTGGCCGAGGTCCTCCAGGGTCTGGATCGCTCTCGCGACAAGGTCAAGACCTCACTCGGCCAGTACGGCGTCGATGTGGTCCCTGCGAGCTACTACCGGGGAGACGACGATGAGGTGCGTTCCAAGGTCCAAGCGGATCTGAAACAGTGCGACTTCTTCATCCAGCTCCTCAGCGACAGTCCGGATCCGCGAGCGCGCCTGCAGTTCGACATCGCGAAGGAGTCGGGAAAGAAGATGTTCGTGTGGCGCGATCCCGAGATCGACCTGGACAGGGTCCGCGATCCCGAGTACCGCAGCTTTCTCGAAGAGCAGGTTCGAGCCGAGACATTGACGACGTTTGAGAAGACGGTGAGAGAAGAGGTCTTGAGGCCGCCACCACCCAAGCCGACCAACCGCTCGGCAGCCATTGGGTCGTACGTGTTCGTTTACTACGACGACGATCGTCCGATAGCGGAAGCCGTCATGAAAGCGCTGGCCGAGCACGACGCTGCCGGTATCGCGATATCGCCGGCCGATGCCGAGGGAGCCGAAGCCGCAGACCGGGAGCTCAAGAACGAGATGGTGGACTGCGCGGTCATGATCCTCATCCGCGGCGAAAACGACAGCTGGGTGAAGAGCACCTATAAGAAGCTGGTAAAGATCCTGCCGGAAGTGTTGGAGCGTCGCAAAGACGAGGGGAAGAACGACTTACCCGTTGCTGTCTACGACGGACCGCCGGCCGGCAACCCACCGCCGCTGCTTACTCACCCCAGAATCGATTTTCTCGATTGTACACACGACGCAACGCAGCTGGACCAGTTCCTTAACGGACTCTTTGGAGGTACAGAGTGAGTCCGGCCGGGGCCGAGAGCGGGCCTCGCCCCTACCCGGGACTCCGACCGTTTCACCGCGACGAGATCGACATCTTTTTCGGCCGGGACGAGCAAGTGTACTCGGTCATCGATCGGCTTGGAGCTTCTCGATTCCTGGCTGTCGTCGGCATCTCCGGTTGCGGCAAGTCCTCGCTTGTCAAATGCGGTCTTCTCGGAGGGCTCGAATCGGGTCTGCTCCGGGGCGCCGGGTCGCGTTGGCGCGTAGTCGAGATGCGCCCCGGGGACAGACCGATGCGACGACTTGCCGATGCTCTTCTCGAGGAGTCCGGACTCGGCCCGGAGTTAGGCCACGAGCGCTCGACCTTGCTCGAACGCCGGCTGGGCGACGGCCCCTTGAGCCTCCTCGAGACCTGGGAGCGGGCCGGTCTTGCCGAAAAGACCAACATGCTCCTCGTTGTCGACCAATTCGAGGAGATCTTCCGCTTTCGAAAAGAGGGCGACAGCCTAGAGGCCGAGGCCTTCGTCGAACTGCTGCTGGAGACCGTGAAGGCCGCGAGACGGCGAGAGCTGCCGATCTATGTCGTTCTGACCATGCGCTCCGAGTATTTGGGCCCCTGCGCGGTTTTCAGCGGGCTTCCCGAAATGCTCAACGACAGCCAGTACCTCACTCCCCGGCTCGAGCGCCGCGAGTATCGTGAAGCCATCGAGGGACCGGCCGCGGTCTTCGGCGGTGAAGTCGAGCCGGCTCTGGTCACCCGCCTGTTGACTGACATGTACGACTCGGACGAGCCCTGGCCGGTGCTCCAGCATCTGCTCATGTGGCTGTGGATGACCAAGGAGCGGGAGACCGGCGCGTCACCCACGCTGA
>CALZKB010000383.1 GCA_945787575.1 Thermoanaerobaculia bacterium
GCCCTGAGCGGCGTCGCTGCCCTCAGAGCGAGGGCGGCACAGAGGAGCAAGCAAAACGCGAGGGACGACTGGACGATGGCGAAGAGCCGCAGGTCGTAGCGATCGATGTTCGGCAGGATCGTCGCCAGGATACGCTGCAGAATCCAGGGAATATCGGGCACGACTGCGCCGAGGAGAATCCATCCCGCCTCCGCTCGGCGAAAGAGGAGCCGCGTGACGACCCCCTGGGCGCCGAAGTGGGCTAGTGTGTTAGGCATCGAGGGTGCCGCGGGCTGGGCTCTCCTTACTTTAGCAGCCCGGGACTCTGCGTTGAGTGTCTTTGCGGAGCTTCCACGGTCTCACGCGCCGAGGTCCATGAGAAACTGCGTCGCAAGACCCTGATGCTCGATCGTGCGCCTATCGCCGTCCCCCGCGCCTACCTCTGGCAGGGGGCGGCGGGCCGGTACCTACTCGTCGCTCTGGCGTTGTTTCTGCTCGCGACGTCGGTGCCTCCGGGCAATCCTTTTCTTTTCTCGGCAGTTGGGTTGCTGCCCCCACAGGGTCTTCGCTTCGAGGGACCTAGCCTGGTGTCGAGCCCGCCGACGGTGGAACTTCTCAACACCGCGGCCTTCCGGGAGGGCCGCTTTTCGGTCGACATCGAGCTCACGGCGGCGCGCGACGACTTGCGGGGCCCGGCGCGCATCGTCGCCGCGTCACAGGATCCGAGTCTTCAGAATTGGATCTTGGGCCAGCGCGGCAGCGATCTGGTGGTCCGGCACCGCGGCCGCGAGGCGACGTTTCCGCAGGCACTCAGATTGCGACGACGACAGCGTCTTATCCTGGTTTTTCTGGGGCAGTCGGTCACTCTGTTTGTGCGGGGCGCCCCTCCGGTCGCGGCTAACCTCGAGGGCCGAGCCGCTCCATGGCGGGACTCTTGTCGCTTCGGCCTCGGTAACGAGGCCAGCGGCGATCGCCCCTGGGAAGGCGAGCTGCTCAGCCTGGCGCTCTTCGATCGGCCGCTGACCCGTACCGAGGTGGAAGGTCTTTTCGCCCCGGCCTCCAGGTCATCGGCTGCAGAGGGACCGCGGCCGTATCTGCGCCTTCGAGCCGACTCGCAACGCGGGGTCGAGCTGGTCGGCGAGCGCGACGCCTCCGTTGACCTGAGGATCTATCGTTGGACGTGGTCGCTCAAGGTCGCCAGCTACGCTCCCGCCTGGAGCCCGCACTCGAGCCGGGTGTGGCTTCCGGACTTGACCGTCAACCTGCTGCTGACGATGCCCGTCGGGTTCTTCCTGACCGCCTTGCTCCGGCAGGCGGGGAAGGGATCGATCTACTGTCTGCTGGCCGTGATCGCGACGCAGGCATCCTTGAGCCTCGCGGTAGAGATCCTCCAGCTCTTCTCGCCGCTCAGGTTCTGTGATCCGAGGGATCTCGTCGTCAACGTCCTCGGAGCTGGGATCGGGATGGGGGTCTACCGACGAGGCTTGGGTCGATGGCTGAGCTTCAACGGTGGGCGATGATGCACCTCCAGGCGGGGGAAGCCGGCGCCAGGTGTGACGGAACCTGAGAATCTCTGGCTCAGTGAATAGAAAGCTCGGCGACTCCTCGCGCCGCCGCCACCCCTCGACCGGCGACACTGTCCAAGGCCGCGCGCTATGCCTTCGCGCTCAACAGGTGAAGCTTCGTCACACAATAGAAAACCATCAATGCGACGCCGGCTTCGAAGAGGGTCGCGTTTTCATAGCCGAAGATAAACCGTCCCTCGAACATTCGTTGGAGGCCGGTACCGAGACAGACGACGACCCCCGCTACTCCGGCAACCCTACCCGCAATCTCGATAGCTCTATTTGCGTTCATGACGGCTCCGTTTTCCCTGGTGGATTGGTGCGAGTCTTTCTCCTTGTGAAAAATGTTACAGGCTGGGTGCGCTGGACGCAAGAGCGTGTCCGCAGGACGGGTCCTTCCCGTGCTCGCGAATCACGTGTTTGACCTGCTGGCCCGTCTCCACCTGCTGCAGAACACGAATAATCTGTTTCTCCGAATACCGGCTCTTGCGGATTTGACTCTCCCTCCCATTTGGGCCGGAAAGCTCTGTCGCGATCCCTGAGATTTGCGCAGAATGCGCCCAACGATAGCTTCCGAGACCTTGAAGCCTTCGTTTTGGATGAGCAGCGCCAAGGTTTCTTTGCCCCAGCGGGGGAATCCAAAGCGTGGGTTACTCGATACGAAGTACAAGCTCAGGGGATCGGCTCAGTCGTCGGATACCCGACTTGAGAAGGTTGTTTGCGGCGCATTTCGAGAACTTGTGCAACCCCGATCACTGTGGCATAGTGCACAGTCTCATTGTGAACTACTCCACAGAGACTCTTGGGAAGCCGCCAAAGAGGGAGTAGTTGGTTCAGATGATCGGGGGTTGAGGTGCGAGCACAGTCCATTGGCCTTGTTGCGATAACTACGTGTCTTCTTGCTCTTACGACGGAATCGCCAAACGGCCGACACGCCGCCTGGGCAGCCAGCCCTGACTCTGCGCCGATTCTCAACGAGGAGGCGAAGCTGGAGGTTCCGGCGGCTCAGAATGGTGCGGCGGTGGGCTGGTCTGTCGCGGTTTCGGGCGAGACAGTGGTGGTCGGGGCGCCCGGGGACAACAAC
>CALZKB010000384.1 GCA_945787575.1 Thermoanaerobaculia bacterium
GGCGTTCGAGCAGAACAACATCATCCTCAACTTCATCCCCGAGGGCATCGGCGCCTTCGCCTCGCCGGTGCGCAACCGCATGGTGCTGCCGGTCGACATGCCGGACCCCGAGCTGATGAACCTCATCCTCCACGAGCTGACCCACATCTTCCAATACCACATGATCTTTGGCGGCAGCCTCTCGAAGGGTGTCGCTTCGCGCCCGCCGACCTGGTTCATGGAGGGCATGGCGAGCTATATGGCCAAGGACGAGACGGCGCGCGACAAGATGTTCCTGCGCGACGCCGTGGTCAACGACCGCCTGCCTCCGGTCACCGCGGATTTCGGCGGTTTCTTCGCCTACCGCTTCGGCCATGCCATCTTCGAATTCATCGAGGAACGCTATGGCAAGGAGGGTGTCCGGGACTTCATGATCGAAACCCGCAACACGCTGGGCGCTCGGGTCGGGCGCGCCATGCAGCGGGCGTTCGGCGAGGACCCCGAGGACATCAACGCCGACTTCCGTCGCTGGCTCCGCAAGAAGTATCTTCCCGAGCTCATCGACAGCGGTGAGCCGGGCGACTTCGGCCGCCCCTTCCGTCGCGCGCCGGGTCCGACCTCGATGCAGGCGTCGCCCGAGGCTTCGCCATCGGGCGACCTGCTGGTCGCGTTTTCGAGCTCCTCGGTGGCGGCGAGCGTGGTCGGCGCGCCGCAGGTCGACGTGCTGCTCTACGACACGAAGCAGCGGACCGTAGTGCGGAACCTGACCAAGGGCTTCGACAAGGAGTTCCAGTATTTCGTTGCTCAGGAGCTGACCCTGGGGCGCAAAGATGGACGCGACATCGCCTTCTCTCCCGACGGCAACGAGGCGGCGTTTTTCGCCCGGCGCAACGAGGGCAGGGTGCTGGTCATCGTCGACGTGCTCAAGGGGGGCATCCGCCAGGTGATCCCGATGGACGTCCAGCAGCAGTACTCACCGGCCTGGAGCCCGGATGGCGCGACGATCGCTTTTTCGGGGCATCGCGGCGGCCAGTTCGACATCTTCACCTTCGACCTCGACACCTCCGAGATCGGTCAGCTGACCAATGACTCGATCTTCGACGCGGCGCCCACCTACTCTCCCGATGGCAGCTCGATCGCGATGACTTCGGTCGTCGGCGACTACGCGAAGCTCTTCCGCGTGGACGTCGACAAACCGGGCGAGCGTTTTCCGCTCACCCATGGTCAGATCAACGACACCGACGCGGTGTACTCGAGTGACGGCGAGCGCATCTACTACACCTCGGACCGTAGCGGTGCCAACAACATCTACAGCCTCGAGCTCGACTCGGGGGCCAT
Source organism: Thermoanaerobaculia bacterium (assembly GCA_945787575.1). Lineage (GTDB taxonomy): Bacteria > Acidobacteriota > Thermoanaerobaculia > Multivoradales > JAHEKO01 > CALZKB01. The sequence goes on from CALZKB010000384.1 coordinate 1,318, forward strand.
CCGCCAGCACACCGACTCGGTCACCGGTTGCTTCCAGCCGACCGTGCTGGGTGGGCTGGTGGGGTCTGAGCGCCTGGTCTACACGTGTTTCTGGAAGGGGCGCTTCGATCTCTATCTGCTCGACACCGAGGAGCCCATCACCGAGGCGACCCTGGTCGCCGAGGCCGAGGTCTCCGAGGCCGAGAGCCAGAGGACGCCCGATCTGGCGCCCTTCGAGCCGGCGATCGAGGTGTCGATCGACGACCGCAACCGCGACAAGTACCGCGGCGGCAAGTTCTTCCTCGAGAACGTCGGCGGCGGTCTGGGCGTTTCGGATGACCAGACCTTCATCGCCGACGCCGTCCTGACCTTCTCGGACTTTCTCGGCGATCGGCGAATCATCGGAGCCTTTCAATCGGTCGAGTCCTTCCAGAACTTCAACGTGATCTACGCTGATCTGTCGCGCCGCTGGCAGTGGCAGGCGCACGTCTTCGACGATCGCGACTTCTTCATCGGCGTCGACGCTCGCGGTGAACTGCGCCGCGGCCAGGCGGCGTTCACCCAGACCGGCGCGACCATCTCGGCGAGCTACCCGTGGAACGTCTCACATCGCTTCGAGGTGGGCGGCGGGTTCATCTTGCGCGACATCGATTTTCAGTCCTTCGCCATCGACGAGAACGGCTTTCCGGTCCTGGACGACGACGGCAACGCGATCCCGACCATCACGCCGCGCTCGGACGAGTTCCCCGTCATCCAGGCCTCGGTGATCGGCGACACCACGGTGGCGACGTCCTGGGGCCTGGTCAGCGGCAGGCGCTGGCGGATCGGCGCCGACTATGCGCCCGACACCGACACGAGCGGCACGCTGACCCAGACGGTGTCGGTCGATTTTCGCCAGTACGTGCCGATCACCCGGCGCTCGAATCTGGCCTACCGATTTGTCGGCTTCCAGAGCGAGGGCAACTTCCCGAGCCCGGTCTATTTCGGAGGACTCGACACCGTGCGTGGTTTCGAGTTCCGCTCCCTGGTCGGCGACCGCGGCTTCTACTCGAATCTCGAGTACCGCTTCCCGCTCTTCGATCTCCTGGCGACACCAATTGCCAACTTCGGCGGCGTCCGTGGGCGCTTCTTCCTCGATATCGCCGGAGCCTATTTCGACGGCGTCCAGGAGTTCGACTTCTGGGACAGCCAGAACGATCGGCTCGAGGACGCGGTGGCGAGCTACGGGTGGGGCTTTTCGATCAATCTCTTTGGATTGCCGTTCCACTGGGACTTCGCCCGCGTGACCGATCTCGACGACTCGGCCGACAGCTTCGAGACCTC
>CALZKB010000385.1 GCA_945787575.1 Thermoanaerobaculia bacterium
TCCTCATTCTGGAGATGGATTTCGAAGTGGTCCTCGTTCCAGAACACCAGGTCGCTGCGACCATCCTGGTCGTAGTCCATCTCGTGGACACGGCTCAGATACAAGGGCAGGGTCGAGGCGGTTATGCCCACGTCGCGGTAGCTGCGCGAGGCGTCCGAGACCCCATCCTCGGTATCGAGATTCCCGACCCTCTCGTCGAGAAACGGCTCGGGAGGGCCCAACTTCATGGCGTCGGTGAACGATCCGTCGTCCATCTGGATCGATGTCCAGAAACCATCGAGGTCCGGCATCAGCAGGTCGTCGCGGCCGTCGTGGTTCAGATCCCGAGTGACGTCGACGTGAGGGATTCCCTCGTCGTCCCTCGGCTTGTAGCTCGTGCCGACTCGTACCAAGGCTCGCTCCGTCGCCGAGTCGGGATCGAACCAGTTCAGGCGGCCACGCTCGTACGTGATCAGGCGGTCGCGTCCACCGATCTCGGCCACGTCCACGAACAACGCTCCGGAGCCGAGTCTCGCGTCGAGTACGGACGCCCAGGCGCCGTCGTCGAACCCGAACATCTGCACGCGACGGTCGCCGTTGGTGTCGATGTGCACCACGGCGAGCTCCGCGGTGGCGCCGCCGAGAAAGAACCCGTGCAGAACGGTCTGGCGCCCGGTGGCGCCGGTGACGACCTCGTAGTGCTCGAACAGGTCGTTGGTGAATCCCGCGGTGGCGGTAGTCGCGCATCCCGCCAGGAATACTCCGAGAATCAGTGGAGAGAAAAGGCTCCGTCGATCGTGCTTCGTGCGTTCGGTCGGCGAGCCAGGCTCTGCGGCAAGAGTCGTCATGGCGCTCCCTTTCGTGGGTGGTTCGGTCTTCACTCGGAAAACGATGAGAGGTCAACGCGACAGATCAGGAGCAATTGACGTGCCAGCCCTTCAGGGCCGCGAACCCGGCCTTCCTTAGGGCCGTTCAAGGTCACTCAATACGTTTCTAGTACAAGCGGTGTACTTTTCATGTACACTCGATCCATGTCGTTGGGCAGTGACCGTGAGCTCATCGAGGCGACCGCAGAGCTGACCTACTGCAATCCCTTCCTTCCCGAGCGGGTCGATCTCGAGCGCCGAGCCTTGGGGCGAGATTTCGAGCCCCACGGCGGCGAGGTCTGGCACCCGGACGAGCTGAGCGAGCCGAATCCCAACGTCGTCCGCATCCAGGAGCGACTGGAGGAGAGTCTGCCGGCCTGGAGGAGCGAGCTGCTGGAGCACGGCGCGCCTTCGCGAGAGGATCTGCAGCTCTACCGCGACGTCGTCTACTACACGATGTACAACCGCTGGCAAGCGGATCTCCTCGAGTTGGTGCTGCGCCCCAAGGACTCTCGGAGAGTCGCGTTGTGGCGGGACTTCGAGTCCGGGCATGCGTTTCTCTTGCCGCCAGAGCTTGAGCTCCAGGGCCAGCCTCCGGCCGATCTCGTCTTCGCCTGGTTCTTCCAACTTCGACGTGCGTTTCACTATGTCTTCCATAGCCTCCACGGCTCGTCGCTCCCGATCGCAGAGCTCAGAGCTCAGGTCTGGCAGTCGATCTTCACTCACGACATGCGACGCTTTCGCCGCGGTCTCTACTCCCGCATCGGAGACTTCACGACCCTGATCACCGGGCCCTCGGGGACCGGCAAAGAGCTGGTGGCGCGGGCCATCGGCATGTCCCGCTTCATACCTTTCGACCCTCAACGGGTAGCGTTCGTCGAGGACTTCCGATCCTCCTTCATCGCCCTGAATCTGGCGGCGCTGTCGGCGACGCTGGTCGAGTCGGAGCTCTTCGGGCATCGCAAGGGCTCGTTCACCGGAGCCATCGAGGATCGCAAGGGGTGGCTGGAGACCTGCCCGCCGTTGGGATCGGTGTTTCTCGACGAGATCGGCGAGATCTCGCTGGACCTCCAGGTCAAGCTTCTGCGGGTCCTGCAGACTCGCGCTTTCCAGCGGATCGGAGACACCGACGACCGCCGCTTCGAAGGCAAGCTCATCGCGTCGACCAATCGCGATCCCGAGGAAGAGATGCGGGCGGGACGAATGCGACCCGACTTCTACTACCGGATCTGCTCCGATCTGATCGAAACGCCCCCGCTTCGACGACAGCTCGCCGAATCGCCCGATGACCTCGTCAGTCTCGTCCAGCTCATCATTGCCGGCCTCGTCAGCGACCAGGATCTGGAGAGCTCGACCGCCGAGGTGCTGGATTGGATCGAGTCGAGCCTCGGCCTCGACTACGCCTGGCCCGGGAACTTCCGCGAGCTCGAGCAGTGCGTCCGCAACCTACTGATTCGAGGCAGCTACGAGCCGGCGGCGAGCCCTGCGTCCGGCGCGTCGGAGATGACCGCGGATCTGGCCTCCGAGGTCGCCGACATGAAGCTCGATGCCGAGGACCTGCTGCGACGCTACACCACCCTCGTGTACTTCCGCTCGGGCAGCTACGTCGGCGCAGCCCGCACGCTCGGTCTCGATCGCCGGACCGTCAAGGCGAAGATCGACCCCGAGTATCTCGCACAGCTGCGCAAGGCCGACCCGCTACCCGGTCGTCCTTGAAGAGCTCCTCCGAGCAGGCAAGCTCTGGCCCGTCGTCGACCGG
>CALZKB010000386.1 GCA_945787575.1 Thermoanaerobaculia bacterium
CTGGGGTGTTCCCGCATGCGAGACGAGGAGCGAGGCCCGAGTCTACTGCGAGAAGCGTGTATGTCCCCGCACGAATGCGCGGCGTTGGGCCGTGAGATCAGCAGGGCTAGGAGAGGGTCTTGATGAAGCAGCTTGCCGGATGGGGGTCAGGTGTACGCCTGACCGTACGAAACAAACTCTATGCAGCGCTTGGCGCGATCGCCCTGATGACGATGGTGCTGGCGGTACTGTCGTACTCGTCGTTGTCCAGCGTGGACAGCGCGGCGGGTGAGGCCGTGGACGTTGGCGCTCGCCTCGAAGCGATCGGCTTCGAGATCGAGGCTGCGAACCTAGAAGCGCGGCGGCGAGAGAAGGACTTCTTCCTCGAATTCTCCGCGCTTGGGATCGAGACCGCGTACGAGGAAAACGTTCCAGACATGCAGGCGGCGGTGGCGCGGGTCCAGGCGCTGGCGACTGAGGGCGAAGGCCTCGCCCAGACCGAAGCCGAGGCTGCGGTGTTCGACAACATCCACCAGGCGGCGGATACGTACGAAACGGAGCTGCTGAACACGCTGGAGCTGGTGCGCGTGCGCGGCTTCGTCGACACAGGCGCCGAGGGCGACCTGCGAGCAGCGGTGCACGAGATTGAAGTGATGTTCGACGCGACCGCGGAGCTCGAGCTCGACCCCGAGCAGATTACCGCCGTCGACAAGGCGACGATCACGATGCTGGGCCTGCGGCGGAACGAGAAGGACTACCTGCTGCGCGGCTCGGACAAGTACATCGAGCGCGCGCCTGGGATGATCGAGTCGCTGAAGGGCCAGATTGTGGGCCTGCCGTTGACGCCGGACCAGCGGAGCGCTGGTCTCGCGGCGGCGGACACCTACCTGGTGGCGTTCAACGCGCTGGTGCAGGCGGATGTCGACATCGCCAGCTCGATCGAGGTCTACAAGGCTGCGACGCACGACATCGGTACGTTCAGCGGGGAGATCCTCGCGGCCGGGTCAGCAGCACGAGAGGCGTCGGTGACGAGCCTCGGCAACACGGTGAGTTCGTCGCGGGCGCTGGTTCTCGGGATCGCCGGTGCGGCGCTGATGATTGCGGCCGGCGCAGGCTTCTGGCTGGTGCGGTCGCTGGCTCCGCTGAATCAGGTGCAGCGTGCTGCGGAGGGGATCGCCGAAGGCGACCTGAAGCAGACGCTTGAGATTCACTCGTCGGACGAGATCGGCGACCTGGCCGGCTCGATGCGTGAGATGATCGTGTACCTCGAGGGGATGTCGGGCGCCGCGGGCCAGATCGCGGTCGGCGACCTGAAGATCGATGTGACGCCGAAGTCCGAGAACGACGCGCTGGGCCATGCCTTCGTGGGCATGAAGGGCTACCTGAACGAGATGGTTGGCCACGCGGGCCGGATCGCCGACGGCGACCTGACGGTCAAGGTGACGACCCGCTCCGATGATGACGCGCTGGCGAATGCGTTCGACACGATGGTGAGCAACCTGCGCACCGTCCTGGGCGAGACGCAGAGCGCGGCGAACGCGCTGACCGAGGCGAAGGAGCAGCTTGCGGACATCGCCGAGCAGGCTTCGACGGCGACGCAAGAGGTGGCGACGACCGTTGGCCAGGTGGCCGAGGGTTCAGCCGACCAGGCGCGGCGTGTGCAGGACGTGAACTCGGCTGTTGAGCAGTTGAACCGCTCGGCCGACGAGCTGGACCGCCAGGCGCGCGAGGAGGTGGCGACTGCCGCCAGCCGCGTTGCCTCAGGTTCGTCCGAGGCGAGCGACGAGTCGAAGGGTGCTTCGGAGCGTGCCGAACGCGGTGCGCAGATGGTTGAGCAGACCGTGGAGGGCATCGAGCGAATCAAGACCACGATCGACTCCGCCTCCCAGGAGATCACCGTGCTGGGTGAGCGCTCCCAGGAGATCGGCAAGATCGTTGCGGTCATCGAGGACATTGCTGCCCAGACGAACTTGCTGGCGCTGAACGCGGCGATTGAGGCTGCGCGAGCGGGTGAGCAGGGTCGCGGGTTCGCGGTGGTGGCGGACGAGGTTCGGCAGCTGGCCGAGCGCGTCGCTGGCGCGACCAAGGAGATCGCCGCTCTGATCGGCGGTGTCCAGGAAGGCGTCGACTCTTCGGTCAAGGTGATGGAAGAGGGAGTGAAGGAGATGGAGACCGGCACGCAGTCCGCCGCCGAGGCGCGCGGTGCGTTGCAGGAGATCCTCTCCGCCGTCAGCACGGTTGGTAGCCGAATCGACGAGATTGCCGGCGCCGCCGGTCAGCTGGAGCAGGCCAGCGAGTCGATGGTGAACGTGATTGGCGAGGTCAAGGGCATCGCCGACACGGCGACCGAGTCCGTGGCCGGTATCGCCTCCGTGGCTGAGGAGAACAGCGCTTCGACCGAAGAGGTCTCGGCCTCAGCGGAAGAGATGTCGGCGCAGGTGGAAGAGGTCACGGCCTCGACGCTTGAGCTGGGTCGTGTGGCCGAGCGGTTGCAGGAGCAGCTCTCGACGTTCGACCTGGGCGACCAGCACGGCAGCGGCGCGAGTGAGGCGAGCCGCGCGTCCGGGGAGGACGAGCAGGAACTCGCCGCATAGCGGACTCACCCT
>CALZKB010000387.1 GCA_945787575.1 Thermoanaerobaculia bacterium
GATCGCCAGGGTCCTGGTGTCCACGCTCGAGCGGTTGGATCCCCAGTACCCAGAGGCCGAGGCGGGCCTGGAAGACATCCGGGTGGTCTGAGGGCGACGCTGTCGGGAGGCGATACCATGAAAGCAGCGTCCCCAATGGCATCCAATTTGCTGTACCCAAAGGGGGGACCCACACGGCTCAACAAAGTCGAAGGAGATCAACTATGAAGCGTCACTCTGCTCGAAGAACCCTTGTTCTTGTTCTCGGCCTGTTGCTGGCGGTTCTGATGCTGGCGTCCGACGTCGAAGCTAGGAAGAAGAACAAGAAGAAGGACAAGAAAACGAAGCCGGCACCGGTCACGGCTACCCCACAGGAGAGCGCCAGCGATCTCGTAGCGCCATCCGCGGCGGCCCGCGAGGCCGATCGCTATCTGAACGCCTTCGACACCGAGGCGGCTCGGCGCGCTCTCGACGCCGCATCGGAAGAGGACGCCTGGACCGTAACCGCCCGCGGACGGATTCTCGAACAGAAGCGCGACTACGAAGCCGCGATCGCCGAGCTCAATCGAGCCGCCGATCTCGACACCCGAAACCCGGTGCCGCTCCTGTTCCTGGGCGATTCCTACTCCTATTCCAACAAGAGGAGCTCCGCTGACGCCGCGTACTCGAAGGCCGAGGCGCGGGCCCGCGATCTCCTCGAGGCCAAAGCCAACGATCCGGATGCGCTCTACTTTCTCGGCGTCGCCCAGCAGCGCCAAAGGGGCTTCGAGGAGGCCGCCGCGACTTTAGAGCGAGCCCGATCGCTGCGTCCCGGCGATTCGACGATCCTCTATCAGCTGGGGGTCACACGCTTCTACCAGGATCAGTTCCAGGCGGCCTTCGACCGGCTCTCGGAGGCTCTCGACAAGAACTCCGGAATCGCCTACGCGTACTACTACCGCGGTCTCGCCGCCGCCAAGCTCGAGCGCAAAGACCTCCTTTTCAACGACCTGGACCGGTTCGTGAAGATGGCTCCAGACGCCCCCGAAGCGGCTACCGCCAAGCAGATCCTCGACTCTTTCAGCTAAGGGAGCCGCGAGCTAGAACGTCGTCCCCAGGCCGAAGTAGATCTTGAACTCGGGGTCGATGCCGAGACGGCGCTTCAGCGCATGCGCGATGTCGAGGCGCAGCAGCCCCCCCGGGGTTACGGCGCGCACGCCAAGTCCCGCAGAGGGACACAGATCCGAGCCCAGGTCACCGAGCTCCTGCCAAACGTTGCCCGCGTCGGCGACCAGGACCAGAGTGAAGTCATCGAAGAGCCGCCAGCGCAGCTCCTCGGTGATGATCAGAAGTGCCGATCCACCCACCGGTTGGACGAGCGAGCCGAACTGCTCCTGCTCACCCAAGGACTCGAAATCGTAACCCCGAACCGAGTACTCACCACCGGCGAAGAAACGCACCTCGCGGGTCAGCACCTGGTCGAACGCCTCCGCCAGGCCGATCCGATAGGCCTGGGCCCACGACAGCCGCGATCCGAAGAGCCTGCCGGCGGGCCGGAACAAGCTGAGCTGCGAGTACATCCGCACGTAGCTGAGGTCTCCTCCCAGAAACTCCCTCGAGCCGGAAAGATCGATGCTGGAGAACATCCCACGCTCGGTCAACGGCTCCGGGGAACGGCTGTCGTAGACGTACTGCAAGCCAAGCTGGGGGTTCTTGATCCTCAACGTAAAGAACGGGAGCTTGCGCTCGGTATCGGTGTGGCGGCCATAGACCCGGAAGGTCGTGTGCTGGGTCACCGGATGGGAATACTGAAGGGTGCCTTCGAGCACCTCCACAGGGACTTCGACTTCGCCGAAGATGCGGTCGGAGCTGATCTCCGTCAACTCGCGAGCCGCGGCAAACAACTCCAGCGAACCGGGCCCGCCGAAGGCCCTCGGCACGCGGGTCAACCAGCGCAGGCTGTCTTCGTCGTTCGAAGTCAGTGCACGCAGCCCGAGCGTCCATCCTCGCCCCAGGAAGTTGTCGTCGGCAGCGTCGAAGACTGCTCCGGCTCCGTCTTCCGAGTCCCACCGGATCCCATAAGTCAGGCTGTATCGATCGCGCTCCTCCAGATCGAAAACAACCCGCTCTAGCTCCGGCTCGGACTCGATGGTCTCGGCCCCGATACCGCTGAAAAGTCCGGTCTTCCAGAGCGCCGTGCGCGCCCGCGCGAGATCGTCCCTGGCCAGCGGTTGTCCGGTCTCGAGGCCGGCGACCCTGCGAGCGAACCGCTCGCGAGTCGAGCGCAGGCCCTGAAACTCGACCTCAGCCAGCCGCGACAACGTGCCCGGCTCGACCACGAAACGAACCCGCTTCTGGTAGGAGTCGTCGCCGTCTACGGCCTCCAGCACCGTCCGAACCCGGGCGTCGAGATACCCCCGTGAAGCCAGCTCCCGCTCGATGGCGAGCGCTGAGCGTGACAACCGGCGTTTGCGAAGAGGATCACCCGGCGCGACTTCGAGCCGCTTAGTTACCTCGTCCTCCTCCACCTGCGGAGTCCGCTCACCGCCGACACCCTCAACGAGGACGTCTGCGATCGTCTGCCTCGGACCGGGTTCGAGCTCGACGG
>CALZKB010000388.1 GCA_945787575.1 Thermoanaerobaculia bacterium
CAGCCGCGGCAGCCTTTTCCTCGGCCGGCGCGCTCTTCCAGATTCTCTTCGCCAAGAACTACCCGGCGCCGATGCCGCTCCAGAGGGAGTAGGCGCTCCAAAGCCGAAAGGACCCGCCATGAAGGGACAGGCCTTCCTCGATCTGCTGGATCGCTCGATCACTCACGGGAGCCTCGAGTTCCGGATCGGCGAGCGCACGATCCGGATCGGCGACGAGAACGGCGCGCCTCCCAACGCCGTGATCCGGGTCAAGGATCCCGCCTTTCTCGACGACATCCTCCTCCACGGCAATCTGGCGATCGGCGAGGCCTTCATGAACCAGGACTTCGACCTCGAGGGCAACGACGTCGAGGGCTTCATCGGCGTCCTGCTGCGCAACGGGGTCGACCGCGAGCTCAGGCAGCGGCTGGGCTGGTCGATGCTCGCCAGGCTCGCCTGGATCAAGCTGCGCAACCGCATCCGAGGCCCTGCCGGCAACGTCCACCTCCATTTCGACATCGGCAACGATCTCTACGAGGCCTTTCTCGACGAGACACTGGCCTACACCTGCGGCTACGTGACGGACGAGGGCAAGAGCATCGAGGAGATCCAGACGGCCAAGTACGAGCGGATCGCGGCCAAGCTCGACCTGCGCGAGGGCGACCGGCTGGCGGACATGGGATGCGGCTTCGGCGGCCTGCTGATCTGGGCGGCGAAGAACCGCGGAATCACCGGCAAGGGCATGACCTTGAGCCGGGAACAGCACAAGAAGGCCAACGAGCGGATCACCGAGGAAGGCCTCGCGGACCGGATCGCGGTCGAGTACGCGAGCTACGAGACCCTGACCGGGACCTACGACAAGATCGTCAGCGTCGGCATGATGGAGCACCTGCGAAACGACGAGTACCCGCGCTGCGTCGCACGAATCGCGAGCCGGCTCACACCCCAGGGTCGCGGGCTCATCCACTTCATCGGCTCGAACGGCCCGGAGAACCCCAGCGACGGGTTCGTCCAGCGCTACGTCTTCCCCGGCGCGCACTGGCCGTGCCTCTCGGTTCTCATCGGCGAGCTCGAGCGCAAGCACCTGGCGATCCTCGACGTCGAGAACCTCGTGCGCCACTACACCGTGACCCTGCGAAAATGGCTCGAGCGTTTCCGCCAGAATTACCACACGCTCGATCCCCAGAAATACGACGAAGCCTTCCGGCGAATGTGGGAGTACTACCTGGGCACCGCGGTCGCCGCCTCGCTGGTATCGCCGGTCGCCCTCTACCAGATCCTGTTCACCGCCGACCCGGCGGCGCCGATGCCGTATCAGCGGGTGTAGGCGAAGCCCGGCAGCCCGTGAAGGGCCGGAGCGAGCTCGGTCACTTGCTCTTGTACTCGACCGTGCCGTCCCAACCGGCGGGCGGAGGCTCGGCACGGTAGCTCTCGATTCGCTCGAGATAGGTTCGATAGAGACACCGGTCCTCGTCTCCCTCGGCCCTTCCTGCCAGCCGCTGGAGCTCTGCGCCGGCGCTACCCCACTCGCGCTCCCGAATCAGCTCCTGCGCCCTGGCGAAGCGCTCGAGGTCGGCGAGCGCGTCGGCGGAGAGCGACTGCGTCAACCCCAGCGGCTCGAAGATCCGAACCGCGTCACGCTTGCCCTTGACCCGTACCCGGTCGAGCTCCCGGAAGGCGAACTCCGGCGCCGCCCGCCGAGTGGACTCGCTCGCGATGACCGAGATTCCATATCGTTTGGTCAGCCCCTCGAGCCGTGATGCCAGGTTCACGCCGTCACCGATCACGGTGTAGTTGAGACGATCTTCCGACCCCATGTTGCCGACGACCACCAGGTCGGTGTTGATGCCGATCCCGATGCCCAACTCGGGTAGGCCCCGCTTGGAGAACCCATCGTTGAGCTGGACCAGAGCGCGTCGCATTCCGAGCGCCGTCGCCACCGCGCGGCCGGCGTCGTCACCGTGTTGGAGCGGAGCACCGAAAAGCGCCATGACCGCGTCGCCGATGTACTTGTCAACGACACCGCCATGCCGCTCGATGATGGCGCTGACCTCGGTCAGGTAAAGGTTGAGCAGCGAGAGGATCTCGCGCGGCGAGCGCCCCTCGCACAGGCTGGTGAAGTTGCGCACGTCGGAGAAGAGAATGGTCACCACCCGCTCTTCGCCCCCGAGCTCAATCTCCTTGCTCAGAAGCTCCTCGGCGACGGCGGTCGAAACGACCTTGCCCAGAAGGTCGCGGACCCGCTCTTTTTCCTCCAGACCCTCGGCCATCTCGTTGAAAGATCCGGCGAGCCTTCCGATCTCGTCCTGACGGTCGATCTCGACCCGCAGGGAGTAGTCGCCCTCCTCGATTCCGCGGGCCCCAGCCGCGAGGTCGAGGACCGGTCTCGTCACCGAGCGGGCGATGGCCACCGCGGCGACGGTCGAGAGCAGCAGGCCGGCGGCGAAAAGCAGCAGCAAGGTGACCCGGAGCCGGTAGTAGGGCGCCAGCTCGAGCGCCAGCGAGCGCTGCAGCAGCACCATGACTCGGCCCTCGACGCTCTCGGAGAGAGGGATCGCGGCCGACACCCATCTCTGGCCCATGAG
>CALZKB010000389.1 GCA_945787575.1 Thermoanaerobaculia bacterium
ATCACGAGCTCGGCGAGCTCGAGTCGCCGTCCTTCTGGCGACTGGAGTTCCGCGAGGACCCGGAGAAGCACGTCGTTCTGCTCAGCGTCGAGCCCCAGGCGCGCGCGGAGTTCCTCTCGGAGCTTCGAGAGCGTATCGAGGCGTCGGCGGCGCGGCGAGCGCTGGTCTTCGTCCACGGCTACAACGTGACTTTCGAGGACGCGGCCCGAAGGACGGGCCAGATGGCCTACGATCTGCAGTTCGACGGGGCACCGATTCTCTACAGCTGGCCGTCCAAGGGATCGCTGCAAGGCTACATGGCGGACGAGGCGTCGGCCGCCTACACCGTGCCCCACCTCGAGGAGTTTCTTCGCCTCGTGGCGCGCGAATCGGGCGCCGAGATCGTCCACCTGATCGCCCACAGCATGGGCAACCGGGCAATGGCCGCCGCCCTGGCCGAGATCTCCCGCGAGCCCGACGGACCGAGATTCCAGCAGATCGCGCTGGTCGCGCCCGACATCGACGCCGACGTGTTCAAACGCGATATCGCGCCGCGGATCGTGACCACCGGTGACCGGGTCACGCTCTACGCCTCGGCCACCGACGAGGCGCTGGACGCCTCGAAGCGGATCCACGCCGCGCCGCGCGCCGGAGACGCGAGCGAAGGCGCCGTCGTCGTTCCCGGTATCGACACCATCGACGTGACCGGACTCGACACGAGCCTGCTCGGCCACTCCTACTTCGCCGAGAACCGCTCGGTGATCGCCGACCTCATCTACCTGTTGCACGAAGGCTCGCCCCCCGACGAACGCCATTGGCTCCAGCCGGTCGTCGTCGAGGGCGACGAAAGCCAGCGTTACTGGCGATTCCTGCCCGATCAGCCTTGAGCGCCCATGGCACGACCGAGTCCTCCCCGGATGGGGGTAGCCGGGGGAACCGTGCCCCCGGGGTTCCTGGGGGCACGGGTCCTCCGGCTGCGGAGGGGATGCGGCCGGAGTGCGGCGGCACGGGCGAAAGGCCTGGGAGAGCCGGCCGGTCGGCGGAGCTGGCTGACGCTCGATCGTGCCGCGCTCGTCGCTCTAGCCCGCGGCTTCGATCGGCACAGTGACTGCAGTCTCGGCCCAGCGCAGGGTGACGCCGTCGTCACCGGTCGTGATCTCGAACGTCTCGACGAAATCGCCGACGGCGGTCGGTACCGTTGTCGTCGCCACGTCCTTCGAGGCGTCGTAGTCGAACGCGCCCCACTGATCCGCGACCGAGTTGACCATCACTTGCCACTCGTCGGCTCCCGGCAACGTGAACAGCGCGTAGGTTCCGGCGGGAACCTCGGTTCCTCCGATCACTACCGCGGCGTCGAAGCGGATCGTCGTCGCCTCGTTGGCCCCCGTGCGCCACACTTCGCCGAACGGCACGAGGCCTCCGAAGATCTCGCGGCCGTTGACGTTCGGCCGCCCGTACTCGATCGACAGTGCGACTCCGTCGACCGTCCCCTCCGCCAATCCGTTCTTGCTCTTGCGATCGGCGTCGTCGCCACGCTCGGCGACGGCGGCGAGCGCCACGAGGGTGAGGGCCGCCAGGGCGGTCAGGCTCTGTGGGAAGACGCGCATGATTGTCTCCTTCGGAAGTGCGTCGGTTGTCGGAAGTGCGTCGTTGCTGTCCGATTCGCAGTTTCTACCACGACCTCCTAGATCGATGGCGGCTCCGTCATCGGAGTGCGCAGCCCCGCCCACACCCCCTTGAGCTTCGCGATCGCCGCCGCCTGGTTGCCCTTGGGCAGCTCCCGCAGGAAGGCGAAGGGGATCGCCACCGCCAGCAGGGCGAGGAACTTCAGCCACTGGAGCGGCCCGGCGTAGCGGCGGACGAAGAGCGCCGTCGAGCGCCCGTTGTGGAACGTCTTCGACGGCACGTAGACGCCGACCGTGTGCGACACCATGTGCCAGAGCACCGCCTTGTGGGCGTACATGCAGCGGTAGCCGCGCCGCCTCATCCGCATGCACCAATCGGCATCTTCGACGGAGAGGAAGAAGATCGGGTCCCACAGTCCGACCTCTTCGATCAGATGGCGGGGGACGAGCATGGCGCAGCCGTTGATGTAGTCGACCTCTTCGGTGCGCTCGAACTGGCCGCGGTCGATCTCGCCCATCCCGCGCTCCTTGGTGACCGACTCGCCGAAGCGCAGCCGTCCGCCGGCCGACCAGAGCCGGTCGCGATCCCCGAAGTAGTAGCACTTGGGGCCGACGCAACCGACGGCGGGGTCGCTTTCGGCGACCGCCATCATCTCGTCGAGCATGTCGGGGGCGACTTCGATGTCGTTGTTCAAGATCAAGACGTAGTCGTAGTCGCGCTCGAGCGCCCAGCGAAGGCCCTCGTTCATCCCCGCGGCGGGGCCGTGGTTCTCCTCGACCCGGACTCTCTCGACGTCGGGAAAAGCGGCGCCGACCGCTTCGTGGGAGCCGTCGGTCGAGCCGTTGTCGACGACGACGGCGGTGAAGTTCGAGTAAGTCATCCCCACCAAGCTCTCCAAGCTCTGAAGAGTGATGTCCTTGCCGTCGTAGTT
>CALZKB010000390.1 GCA_945787575.1 Thermoanaerobaculia bacterium
AATGCCCGAACTGAGTGCAATGAGCGACTGGATCTGGTTTATCGTCGTCGCCTTGTGGGTGCTGACCCGCATTCTGCCGCGCCTCTTCCGAAACCGGCCCCAAACGGCTTCCCCGCCGGTGGCGCAGCAACCCGGAACCACCGGCCAGCGCCCCCATCGCCACTCGGCACCCACGGCCCCGGGTCACCAACCCGATCCGGAAGTCCAGAAGCGCATCCAGTCGCCGACGTCCATCGAGCCGCGCTAGCTTGGATGAGCCACCCGGCTCCTACGGCGGCGCGCGTAGTATGATCTCTCGTCCCACCGGTTCGAAGGGCACCTGGTGCCGCGCTTCGGACACTTCTCATCACAATGAATCAGCGGTCTCTTTGCCTACGAACCCTCCGACTGCGGGCGAGCCTCGTAGTGGGCATGGCGTTGACTGTTCTGAGCCTGAATGCATGCTCGAAATCGCGTTTACCCGAACCACCCAATATCCTCTTGATCACGGTCGACACCCTGCGCGCGGATCATCTTTCGAGCTACGGCTACCCGCGCGCCACGTCGCCGGTCATCGATGCTCTCGCCGCCGAAGGTGTGCGCTTCGAGAACGCGTCCGTCCAGTGGCCCAAGACCGGTCCTTCGTTCGCCTCGATCTTCACGGCAACCTACCCGAAGGACAACGGCGTCGTGCGGAGAGTAGGCATTCCGATGCCGCAGGGATTTCGAATGCTCGCCGAGGAGCTCCAGAGCCTGGGCTACGAGACCCACGCCGTCGTCTCCAATGGCGCCGTGGGTAGCGAGTTCGGTTTCGGCCAAGGGTTCGAGACCTACCTCGAGAGCTGGAAGTCGCCGCCGCCTACGCCGAATGCCGACACCACCGCGGCCGCGACGGTCAACGCCCTGGCCAACGACATCATCGAGGGGCTCGACGGCGAAAAACCCTACTTCCTCTGGGTTCACTACGTGGACCCGCACGCGCCCTATACCCCTCCGGGAGAGTGGAGCGATCGCTTCCAGGGCGACCCATGGTACGCGCCCGAGCCCAGGATCGAGATCAATCACGATCGGCCTCAGATGCAGATGACCGGTATCGGCTCGGCTCGGGTTCTCGACGACCGCGACGAGCTCGGTTTCTATATCGCCCGCTATGACGCCGAAATCTCCTACGCCGATCACCACATCGGCCTTCTTCTCGAGACACTGGACGCCAAGGGACTGCTCGACAACACTCTGACCGCATTCACCTCCGACCACGGCGAGTCACTCGGCGAGCACCACTACTACTTCGACCACGGGCGCTTCGGCTTTCAGACCTGCGTTCGCGTTCCGTTCATCGTGCACCTGCCAGGGACAATCCCGCCCGGCGTGGATAGCGAACCGGTCGAGCTCATCCACTTGACGCCCACCCTCCTCGAAGCGGCCGGTGCCAATCTCGACGACGGCGTCTGGATGCAGGGGCGCTCACTCGCGCCCCGGCTGTGGCACGTGGCACCGGAATCGCCCGAGTCGGAGCCTCCGTCCTACGCGTTTACGGAAGCCGGCTACGGCGAGAACCGGCACTGGCTCAAGATCGTCCGCGACCAGCGATTCAAGCTGACCAACGCCAAGGTTCCGAGCGACCAGCGCTGGATCGGGGGAGCCGGCGTGCCCTGGATTCTCTATGATCTCGACAACGATCCCGGTGAGCTCGAAAACGTCGTAAAGCAGTTTCCGCGAGAGTTCCACCGGCTGCGCAGGCAGCTTCGAGACTGGTGGGACGCTCCGGCCTTCGAAGTCGAGATCGACGAGGATGAAGGCTTCGAGCCGCGGGAGATGGACGAAAAGACCCGCGAACAGCTCAAGGCGCTCGGCTACCTTCAGTAGAGTCCACGCTCCGCAAGAACTCTGCCCAGGCCGCCCAGTACGCTTCGCCTCCAAGGACCCAAGTGTCATTGTGCGCGCCGCCTTCCACGGTGTGAAGGGTCTTCTGCGGCGCACTGGTGGCCGCTTCGAGAAGCCGGGGAGACATCCCATAGGGAATGACCTCGTCCCGGCTGCCGTGCAACAGCAGCACGGGTGCCCGCACACGGCGGATCTTCGCGAGTGAGTCGAAACGGTAGGCCACGAGGTAGCGGGCGAGCGGGATGCCAGTCGACGACGCCATGTCGCGCAAGTTGGTGAAGGTGGACTCCGCGACCAGGCCATCGACCGGGTGCCGCGCCGCCACATCGATGGCGACCGCGCCGCCCAGCGAGCGTCCAAAGAGCACCAGCTTTCGATCCCCGGCGCGCCGCCTCGCCGCGACGAAGCCGGCTTCGCCGGTGGCATACAGAGATTGCTCGGACGGGCGGCCGCTCGAATCCCCGTAGCCGGGGTACTCGACCTGCAGAACGCTCACGCCGAATCTCGAAACGAGCGCGGCCACGTTCTCGAGCCGGTCGGCAATGGTCCCGCCGTTGCCATGAAACATCACCAGCACTGCACCGGTTTCCTCACCGGCAACCCACCAGCTCTGAACGCGATCGCCGGCGGCATCGAGCCAAACCTCCTCGAAGGACAGACCGAGCGCC
>CALZKB010000391.1 GCA_945787575.1 Thermoanaerobaculia bacterium
CTGAATAACATCAGTCGTGGGTCGGTCTCCGAGACCAGTGTATCACCTTGACAATGCATCATAAGTGGTAAGCGGTCAAGCAACGGCGTTCTTCCCCTCGATCCTCTTGTCGGCTACAAGTAGGCCTTCGCCGGACGGTCCGGTGACGTTTATCGCGAGGACGAGGAGGAGGCTATGCCGAGGAGAGGCGCCGTTCAGCGGATCCGACGTACACGGGAGCAGTGGACGGAGATTCTCCGTCGGTTCGAGGCGAGTGGCCTGAGCGCTAGAGAGTTCTGCCAGGGGGAGGGTCTGGCAGTCAGCAGCCTTCAGCGCTGGCGGTCCCGCATCGACCGTGCGCCGGAGGCGGAGTTCATCGAGCTGGTACCGCCGTCGACACCCGTTGCCCGGGCGCCGGGCTGGGCTCTCGAGCTCTCGCTTCCGAACGGCGTGTGCCTGCGGCTCCGGGGATAGTCCGTGTTTCTCTCGTCGGCGCCGCGGCGCATCCTGGCCTACAGCGAGCCGGTGGACATGAGGAAGTCCTTCAATGGCCTGGTGGCCGTGGTGCAGAGCGTGCTGGAGGAGGATCCGCTCTCGGGCTGCCTGTTCGTGTTTTTCAACCGGCGGGGCAACTACATGAAGCTGGTGACGTGGGATCGCACGGGCTACTGCCTGTTCGCGAAGCGACTCGAGCGAGGCCGGTTCCGCTTGCCGTCGGGTGATTCGAAACAGGAGATCAGCGAGCGGGCATTTCGTCTGATTTTGGATGGAATAGTGCTTGGCAGACGACGGCAAATGCGATAGAAAGAACGCATGACGTTCGACGAGCAAGCGGCGACAATGAAGCGCAAAGAAGTCGCCGCGTTGCTTGCCTCCCACCAACAACTCTTCGCTCGCAACGAGGAGCTGAGCCGCCAGCTCGAGTGGTTCAAGCGTCAGCTCTTCGGCTCGAAGTCGGAGCGTCGTGTGGTCGACGCGGACGGGCGCCAGCTGTGGCTCGGAGAGGCGGAGGCGCAGGACGGGCCGGCCTCTGAGGCCAGTGTCACGGTGGCGGAGCATCAGCGCCGTCGAGGAAAGCCTGCGGAGGAGACGGACGAAGGCGGTCTGCGCTTCGACGAGTCGGTGCCGGTGGAGGAGATCCGGATCCCGAATCCCGATCTCGAGGGTGAGGCCGGCGCGGTGGTCACCGAGAAGGTGACCTACCGGCTAGCCCAGCGCCCGGCCTGCTACGTCCTGCTGAAGTACATCCGCCCGGTGGTCAAGCGTCAGGACGGCACGCTGTCGTGTCCGCCGGCTCCGGCCTCGGTGTTGGGCAAGAGCCTGGCCGACGTGAGCCTGCTGGCCTGCCTGGCGATCGACAAGTTCAGCTACCACCTACCGCTTTACCGCCAGCATCAGCGGATGAAGGCCGCCGGGGTCCCCGCCTGGCCCGCTCGACGCTGACGGGCTTGGTCCACCGCAGCGCCGATCTGCTCGAGCCGATCTACCACGCGCAGCTGGAGTCGATCCTGACGAGCGACGTGCTGACAATGGACGAGACGCCGATCAAGGCGGGGCGCAAGGACCGAGGCCGGATGCAAACCGGATACTTCTGGCCGGTTTACGGTGACAAGAACGAGATTGTGTTCCCCTTCTCGCCTTCCCGGGCGAGCGGGATGGTCCGGGAGGTCCTGGGCGAGTACTGCGGGGTGCTGCTGAGCGACGGTTACCCGGCCTACGAGAAGTACGCGGCCGGGATCAACGACCTGGTCCATGCGCAGTGCTGGTCACATACCCGCCGTTACTTCGTCAAGGCGGAGGACGTCGAGCCGGAGCTGGCCGGCCGGGCGCTCGGCACCATCGGGCGGCTGTACGAGGAAGAAGCCGTCCTGAAACGAAAACACCTCACCGACGAGAAGCGGATCGAGAGACGCTCGGAACGCTGCAAGCCCGTGGTCGATGAGTTCTTCACCTGGCTGAAGGCCGAGCTTGTCGAGCGGGTCTTGCTGCCGTCGAACCCCTTCACCGAGGCGGCTCGCTACGCGCTGGCACGGGAGGGGCCGTTGCGAGTCTTCCTCGAGTACCCCAACGTGCCCATCGACACGAACCACCTGGAGCGGGAGATCCGCCCGATCGCTCTGGGGCGGAAAAACTGGCTCTTCTGCTGGACCGAGCTCGGGGCCCAGTGCGTCGGGATCTTCCAGAGCCTGCTGGCCACCTGCCGCCTGCAGGGCGTCGATCCCTACACGTATCTCGTCGATGTCCTGCAGCGGGTCGAGATCCATCCCGCGTCCAAGGTCGCGTTACTCACGCCACGGCTCTGGAAGGAGCACTTCGCCGACGACCCGCTACGCTCCGATCTCGATAGGGCCGTCAAGAACGCCGTTCTGTGACCGCTTACGCGCCAAGCCGGGGCCGCGCCTCTGTCCCGGTCCGGGAGTGAGCTCGCTTGATCACGCTTCGATGCGCACCTTCCTGGCAATCGACCACATGAAGGCCAGCATCTCGCGCGCGATCGCCGCCACCACGACGTTGGCGTTCTTGCCGCGCGACTTCATCCGACGGAACCGTCGACACAGGCGCACCTGGGCCTTCCAGCCGATGTCCTGGATCTCCTTCGGGAGCTTCTCGAGACGCTTCTGCATCGCCTCGGACACCTTGGGCGCGTAGCGATAGGCCCAGGCCCCCTCGACCAGCACGCGCCGGGCACGGCCGTTGCCCGCCCGGGTGATGCCCCCCTGCCGGCGCTTCGGACCGCTGGAATGCTCGGACGGGATCAGCCCGACGAACGCCGCCAGCTGGCGCGGGTTGTCGAAGCGCGTCAGGTCGCCCAGCTCCGCCACCACCGTCATGGCCACCACCCACTGCACGCCACGCAGGGCCTGAAGCCCCTCGACCACCGGGTAGAGCCGCCACGACGAGGCCAACTCGTCGAGTTCACCCTCGATGCGGCCGACGCGCTCGACCTGCTCGTCGACGGCCAGCACGTACTCCTGGAAGACGATCCGCTGCGCCGGCGTCGGAAGCGTGATCCGGGCCAGGTAGCGGCGATGGGCAGCATTCCAGTTGGCGCGCCCGGTGTAGTGCAGACCGTGGCGGAGCAGGAACGACTTCAGCCGGAGCTTCGCGGCACGCAGGGTCACCCGCGCCGCATCGCGCCCGCGGCACAGGTCCCGGATCGCCTCGTCCTCCACCGTGGGGACGTAGACCGCCGTGAGCTCACCAGCCCGAAGGAGACGGGCCAGCTCGACGGCATCGCGGCGATCGGTCTTCACTCGGTCGCCCGAGCGCTTCGGAATCAGTGACGGCGCCACGACCCGACACTCCAGGCCCTTGGCCGTCAGATCCCGGTAAAGCCGGTAGCCGCAGGGACCCGCCTCGTAGGCGAACACCAGGCGCGAAGCCTTGCTCTGAAGACGCCGCACCAGCTTGTCGACGTCACGCTTCAGGGTGCCGATGGGCCCGACGAAGTCGGGGGGCGCCGGTTTCCCTTCTGCTGCATAGGCGACGCTGATGGAATCCTTGTGAACGTCCAGACCGACGAAAAGCGTAGTAGGCTGTGCCATGGCTGACCTCCGTGTTTGCTGGCATGGTTAGGCCACCAGCATGCGGCTCTGGCCCCTGGGGGCCAACCCGCGATAAAGGCCGGGGGTCAGCCGCTTCGACAAACGGAAGTCATACTGACTATGCCTACTCTCCTTTGACAAACCCCTTGACAAAGCGTATATTATCATCATATACACCTAGATATGGGTGTTCTTGACGACCTGGAGAAGTGCACCGGCTTCCAATGGGACGACGGCAATAGCGCCAAGAACTGGGAGAAACATCGCGTGTCAGATGGTGAGGCCGAGGAGATCTTTTTCAA
>CALZKB010000392.1 GCA_945787575.1 Thermoanaerobaculia bacterium
GCTCCAAGTCGCGGAAGCTTCCGTCCACGCGCTTGATCTTGATCGTCTCCGGGATGCCATGCTTGTGGATCCCGTTGGCCAGGGTCCGACAGATGGCCGCGCCCCGACTGAAGCCGACGATGTAGATCTTGTCGCCCGGTTTGAAGCTGAGCGTCAGCTCGGCCAGCGCCTCGCGCCGGATCCGCTTGGCCCCGACCCGCCGACATTGCCGAACATCTTGCCGGAGGTCTGCTTGTCGGTGCGGCTGCCCACCCCGGGAAGGTAGATTACCTTCTGGTTCGCCGCCCCCGTCAGCAGCAACTGGCTGAACTTTCTCACGTTCGTCGCGCTGGGCTTCGTCTCGTCCTGGCCGGTGCCGTCGATACAGATGACGATCTTCTGGGGCGTGTCGCGGTGCGGCGCGGCCGATCCCATCCGATGGGTCGTCGTGCGTTGGCTCATGGTTCCTCCCTCGTTCGCGTCACCGGTCTCGAGGGTGTTGCTCGAGCTCGGTGAAGGCTCCTGGTCAAAGCGCCAATCTAGCACTGCCGGCCGGAAGTCGGACCCACCGGGCGGCTGACCTAATCGCGCGTCAGTGGATTGGTGTAGAGCACGCCGGGCACGGTCTCGGTGACGCCGCGCTCGAAGACCACTTCGCCTCCGACCACCGTCGTCAGGACGACGCCGCCGAGCAGACGACCCGGGTCCGTCTCGCCCAGGTCGAGAGGATCGATGTCGACGACCGTCAGGTCTGCCCGCTTGCCCACCTCGAGAGTCCCGGTCTCGTCTTCGGCGCAACCGGCGTAGGCGTTCCACACCGTGTAGCCCCGGACCGCCTCCTCCGGTGTGAGCGCCTCTTCGGGGAACCATCCGCCTGCGGGCAGCTCGTTCTTGTCGCGCCGCGTGATCGCCGCGTGTAGGCCGTAAAAGACGTTCGGGTCGGAGCCCGACATGTCGGAGTTGAGGGCGAGCCGCGCACCGGCGCGACGCAGGGATCGCCAGGCGTAGCCGTGACGCACCCGCTCTGGGCCCAGTCGCTCCTCGGCCCAGGCCATGTCTTCGACGGCGTGCGGCGGCTCCATCGACGCGATGACGTCCAGCGCCGCGAAGCGCGGCTGATCGTCGGGATGGACGATCTGGGCATGCTCGATGCGGTGGCGGAGGCCGCGAGTCTCCGGTTGCGCGGCGTTGGCGCTCTCGAAGAAATCGAGCGTCTCGCGATTGCCCGCGTCGCCGATCGCGTGGATGGCGAGCTGAAAGCCCGCGCCCATCGCGTCGACGGCGAGGTCACGGTCAAACCCGTAGTCGCCGCCGCTCACGCCACGATGCCCCGGCTGGTCCGCATAGTCCGCGAGCAGTCGCGCACCCCGACCGCCCAGCGACGCGTCGTAGTAGGCCTTGACGGAGCGCACCGTGAGCTTGTCGTCCGACTCGGTCCGCGGGCCCCGCTCGATCCACTCCCGCATCAGCTCCTCGTCGCTGATCGAGAGCATGGCGTAGACCCGAATCGGCAGACGGCCGTCCGCCGCCAGCGCCTCGTAGGTCTCGAGCACCTCACGCCGCGCACCACCATCGTGGATCGCCGTATAGCCGAGCTCCGCCATCGCCTGGAGGCCGCGCCGGGTGTTCTCGATCCGCTGCTCCAAGGCCGGCGGCGGAATCACTCCGGCGTAGAGATCGCTCGCGTTGTCGCGCAGGATCCCGGTCGGCTCACCGTCCGGCCCCAGCTCGATCACGCCGCCGACTGGCGCCTCGGTGGCCCCCGTGATCCCGGCTCGCTCGAGCGAGAGCTCGTTCTCCCAGGTTACGAAACCGTGCAGGCTCACCGCGTGCACGGGATGATCGGGCACCCGCTCCGAGAGCAGCGTCTTGTCCGGCAGCCGGTTGGCCCACAACCCCTCGTCGAAACCCCAGGCAACGATCCACTCCCCCGCCGGCGTCGTGTCTGCGGCCGCCGCGATCCGCTCGACCGCCTCCTCCTCGGTCTCGACGCCGACCAGGCTCACCCGGCCCAGCAGCTCGCCGTAGCCCGCGACGTGGGCGTGGGAATCGATCAAGCCCGGGAGCACGGTGGCTCCCGACAGGTCGACGACTCGAGTGCCATCGCCGACGAAGTCCGCGACGTCTACAGAGCTCCCCACCGCGAGGATTCGGCCCCCGGCAATCGCCAGCGCGTCCGCATCGGGCTCCCATCCCTCCTCCGAACGAGGCGCCGAAGGATCCACCGACCCGTCGAGCCCGGGCTCCGGCCAGGCGAAGCTGTAAACCCGCGCGTTCTCGATCACGAGATCGGCGACAACCGGCTCCTCGACGGGCATGCACGCCACCAGGAGCGCGGCAGTCGCCAAGAGCCAGACCCGGAGGCTATTCGACGTCATCACTCGACCTCCCGTCATTGCGTTGGGGACCTCCCCGAAGAGGTGTCACCCTTTTCGCCTCCCCGAAGAGGTGCCTCCCCGAAGAGGTGCCCTCCCCGAAGAGGTGCCCCCGAAGAGGTGCCACCCTTTTCGCAGAGTGGGCT
>CALZKB010000393.1 GCA_945787575.1 Thermoanaerobaculia bacterium
ACCCGGAAGATCTCCCCCTGGGCGAGTCCGGCAGCGGAGCCCGTCATCAACCCCTGGAAGGGCTCGGCCGGCCGCCGAGACGGCGGCGGCTCGAGCCACCGGGCCTCGAGGCTCGGCGCCGCGGGGACGGCGCCGAGGTGGAAGATCTCGTCGCCGTTCGACGGCGCGACGGACCTCGGCGGGGCCGCCTCCGGCGGAGCCGCCTCCGGTTCCGGCGCCGCTTCGGCCGCAGGCTCTTCCAGCGCCCCGCCGCGGAGCCGCCGCAGGCGCTGCTCGAAGTCGTCGAGCTCCGGATCGCGGTCGTTGAGCAGGCGGCAGGTCCCGAGGTGGTCCTCCGCCTTCCCGGCGTCGCCGCGCTGCAGGTGGGCCTCCACCAGCAGCTTGCTGGCGACCATGTGCGCCGGGTCGCGGACGGTGACGGTCTCGAGCGAGAGGATCGCCGCGCTGACCTTGCCGAGATCCAGCCGGCAGCGGCCGAGGGCCACGAGGCCGGAGAGGTCGCTGGGCCGGTGCTCGAGCCCCTTCTCGAGCACCGACTCCGCCTCCTCGAGCTGGCCGTGCTTGCGGTGCTCGTCGGCCAGCTGGAGGTAGAGGCGCGAGCCCGGGTCCTGGGCCCAGCGGCGCTTGAGGTCGTCGAGGCGGGTGGCGTCGGGTTCGGGCATCGCGGGCCGATCTCGGGATCGAGGCGAACCTGCCGGAGGTTGTCCGGCAGGCCGGGGCAGCTCGTGGGTCGGCTAAGCCTATAGAATTCGACCCGAGAGTACAACCTAGACGAGACGTGCCGGAGGTGGCGATGCCGACCTGCGGTCGTCATGGTGGGGCAAGCCCCACCCTACGGGACAGCTGCTAGGGCCGAACCTCGATCGTGATCCGCTGCTGGGGCAGCTCGACGCCTTCGCCACGGACGATGGCCGTGAGGTCAAAGTCGTTCCCAGCAGTCAACTCTCCCTGCGGGATCCTGAACGTGTCGACGACCCTCCCATTCGGGCCGGTCGTCTGCACGAAAGTGCCGGAATCGAACGAGCCTCCGATGTTGGGCTCGGTCCCGAACGTGACGCTGACGCCGGAGAGCGGTGAGCCCAGGGAGTTCTGAACGTCGACGGTCAAGGTGATCTCAGCCTCTGCGGAGGCGTTGACGAAGCCTCGGTCGGCGGTGAAGGAGAAGCTCGCCGGCGCGTCGTTGATCCTGATCTGGACCGTCGTCGGTTCGCTGTTCCCCAAGATGGCGATGACCCTTCCATCCCCGGGGCGACTCCCGGCCGTGAAGGTCACCGAGGCTTCGCCGTTCGCGTCGGTAAATGCCTCTTGGTCGCTCAACGTGCCGAGCTCGGCCGTCAGTCGAATCCGTTCATCGGCACCCAGAGGAAAACCTTGCTCGTCGCGTGCGAGGATGGTGATCAGAGATGTCCCGCCCACGCCCACAGTCGATGGATTGGCGGAGAGGATGAGAACCGGGCGCTGCTGTTCGAAGGTCACGGTCGCAGTGACTTCGGCACTGGCCCCGACCGAGCCGGTGATGGTCGCTGTGCCGGGCTGGTTGCCGGCGCACAAAGTCGCGGTCGCCTCGCTGTTCGAGGCGGTGGTGACGACCACCGAGTTCGGCCCGGAGGAGCCGCCGCACGACGCGCCGGCCTGGCCGACGAGCCACCCGAGGTCGGTCCGCAGGTTGACCTGGCCGCCGGCGCCGAAGAGCGAGCCGTCGGCGTTGCGGGCCACCGCCGTCACCTGCGCCGACTCGTTGAGGCCGATGGCGTTGGGACTGGCGGTGATCGACAGGGTCGGCTGGGTCTCCACGGTCTGGCCGATCAGGACGTCGACCGTGGCGCTGGTCTCGCCGCCACCCGGCAGCGTCGCGGTGACGGTCGCGGTGCCGGATCGCCCGTCGCCCGAGAGCGTCGTCGTCGCACGGCCGCTGGCGACCTCGGCGACGGTCTGTGCCAGGACGCCGAGGGTCGTCGACAGGGTGATCTGGGTCCCGGGGTTCAATGGGTTGCCGTCGGGCTTGAAGCCGGTGACGGTGAGCGTCGCCGCCCCGTTGAGAGCGATCTGGGTCGGATTGGCGGTGATCGTCAGCACGCTCCCCGAAGGCGCGATCGGGTTGTCGGCGCTGTCGCAGCCGGGGACCGTGAGGAGGAGCGCGGAGAGCGCGAGGAGGGCGAACGGAAGCCGTTGGTGTCTCATCTCGCTGGCAGTATACGGATCGGCGCCACGGGCTGTCTAGACGCCCTCGCCCCGACCGGGCCGGCGGCGGCCGGGGCGGGGCGAGGACCGGTGGAAGCGTCCACGATCAGGGCAGGGGAACCGTGACCAGCTGGCCCGGGCTGGTGTCCGTGGAGCTGTCGTTCATCGCCGTGAGCGTCACCGTATAGGTGCCCGCCACGGCGTAGGTGTGGACCGGGTTCTGCATCGCGTTGTCGGCCGACACCGATGCGTCGCCGAAGTCCCACGACCAGGAGGTCGGATCGCCGGTCGACTGGTCGAGGAAGGAGACCGTGAG
>CALZKB010000394.1 GCA_945787575.1 Thermoanaerobaculia bacterium
TTCGATCGAAATGGACGATCCGCAAGATCGTGAGGTCGTCCGTTCTTCGGTCGCGGCTGCCCATGGCCAACTGTTCATCCGCACCACGCGGCATCTGTATTGTGTGGGACGCTGACGTATCGCTCGCTGTTGCCCGGGAAGAAACGTCGAGAATCCAACAACGTGGGCGGTGAGTGAAGATAGCCCGCCGATTGTCTCGACGGCCGTATGTTCACGGAGGCGAGCGGACTCGATGAACGAACAGCCTGAGTGGTATCGCGAGCGACGGCGCCACATTGAGGAGCTTTTCAGACAATGCAAGCCGGCGAAAGACCTCAGGGAGGAGTCGCTTTCGCCGTCGGGTCGTTATCGTATTCAGGTCCGGTGGTATGACACGCGCACCGCGACAGGCAAGAATACGCTCGGTTACGCATGCGGGACGGTGAGAGAGGCCAAGACCGGTCGCGTCCGTCTGCCAGGAGGCCTGTTCGTCGTCCCCGAGCCGTATGTCGGACCCCGGCGGAGCCACCAGATCCGCTCCGACCCGCTGCACTCCGAGCGTGCCTTCCTGATCGACGCAAGCGGCCACGAGATCGAGCTGGCTCCCTTCCAGCGCCGTCCGTTGCCGCCGGTGTCCTCGCCCTTCTCGGACGACCCCGCGCGCCGCGGGACGGGCCAGCTGCAGAAGCTCGTCGACCTGTGGCGCGGGAGCGAACGACCCAACGCTCAGCCCGGGTTCGGGCTGCCCGAGGTCTTCCGGGAGCTGGGAACGCGTCTGGGGCGTGAAGTCCCGGGCTCGGAGAACGAGGCCCTGCAGATCACGGCGTTCTACCGGCGTCACGGACCGCTTCCGCGTCAGCCGTTCCTCGACGCTCTCCAGCACACCTTCGAGGAGCTCGGCGCTCGCCGAGCCCTGAAGACCTACCTCGATCACCTCGTGCGACAGGTCCAGGTCGTTGCCGGGACCACCGAGGCCCCAAAGCCGTCGACGGATCATGCAGACAAGGGCGACCCAGCCCACGAAAACGACATGGACCCGAATCCAGAGGACCCATCATGAATCGACCGTATCCGTTTCAGGACTTCGTGCGCGTTCACGACGTGCTCAAGGAAGCACTCGTGGACCCCGCCGAGGGCTATCTCCTCGTCACCGGCGAGACTGGCACCGGGAAGTCCGCGCTGCTGCGAGAGCTGCGCGGCGAGCTCGACCGAACGCGCTTCCGCGTGCTCTACTTCGCCGAGTCTCGACGCCTCGGTGCGGCCGGCTTCGTCCGCGTGATCGCACGCCAGCTGCGAGCTCCGACCTCTCTCTCCCATGCCGAGTCTCTGCACCACCTGCTGCGCGCGCTCGGTGACGAGTCGCAGCGGTTGCTCGTGTGGATTGACGAAGCGCACGAGCTCCCCGAGGAGACCCTCGCTCAGGCCCGCGCCCTGGTCGAGGCGGATCTCGATGGCCAGGGCGCGGTCCAGGTCCTGCTGGCCGGGCTCCCGCGGCTGCGCGCCGAGTTGCAGGCTCATCCGCCCCTGTGGCGGCGCGTCTTCATTCGGGAACAGATCACGGGCCTCGTTCGCGAGGAGGTCGCCGACTTCCTCGAACATCACTTCGGCAAGGCCGTCGAACGCCTGGGCGACCAGATCCAGACCGTCCTCTTCGAGCGCGCGGCTGGCAGCCCCGGGATCCTCCTTCCGATGACGCGCACCGTCCTCGCCAAAGCAGGTGGCAAGGGCGAGATCGATCCGGTCGCCGCCGAAGACTGGCTCGACCGCTGGGACCTTCCGTGATGGCCAACCCCCGATCTCCCGGGTCTCCCTCGCACCGACCCGAGCGTCCGTCCGCCTCGACCCACGACCTCCGGCACCTCGCCGAGATCCTCCGCCGGGAAACGATGCGGTGGCTCTCGGTGAAACCGCAGGGCTTCCAGCTCGAGCCCGGTCGAATCGTGCCCGTCGTCCGGACTCGACTGGTGCGCTATGGAGCCGCCCGCACGCTCTATCAGCAACGCCGTCCGATCTGTCGCTCCCTCGACGGCGTCACCTCGTCGCAGCCCCCCGGCCAGCGCTGTGCCTCGTGTCCGAAGCGCGACCGCTGCACCGCGCAGATCCGACTCGACCTCGACATCGACCGTCGGCCCTACTGCATCCTGCTCGCGCGGACCTCGGCCAACAACTTCATCGCCCACGCCACTCATCTCGAGCGCCGAGGTCTCTCCGTACACGACGCCGTCCACCTCCTTCGCGTCCGCCGCCACGGCTCCTGGAACGAGGTCTGCTTCGGGGTCGCTGAGGACCCGCCCTGACGACCTCCCGCTCGCGGTCTGCCGGCCCCGGTCAAGTCAGCTCACCCTGCCGCTCGCAACTCCCTGCTCACGCCTGGCTTCCGAGGCGCACGATTCTTGGGATGCACGGCCCAACTCAACTGAGACACGACACCTGGGGTCTCCACGACATGCACGGCAACGTCTGGGAGTGGTGCGAGAACTGGTACGAGGAGTACCCGAAGAGGGAGCAAGT
>CALZKB010000395.1 GCA_945787575.1 Thermoanaerobaculia bacterium
CGCACCGCGGTCCGTCGCTCAGGTGTGCGGCAGCATCCGGGCCTACCTTCGCTTCCTCCACGTGACGAACAGGTTGCGAAGCGACCTTGCCTCGTCTGTCATCGCGCCTCGGTGCCGTGTGATGGAGAGGCCACCCCGGGCTCTTCCGTGGTCGGACGTCCGGGCGATTCTCGGTAGCGTTGACCGTGGCACGGGTCTCGGTCGGCGCGACTATGCCCTACTTCTCACGATGGCCGCATACGGACTCGGTGCTGCCGAGGCGCGAGCGCTCCGTTTGGATGACGTGGACTGGGCCGCCAATGAGATCCGCGTTCGGCGCCCGAAGACGGGGCTGGTGGTCGTGCTGCCGTTGCTTTCGGCAGTTGCCCAGGCTCTGGCTGCATACCTTCGGAGCGGCCGCCCAAAGCACGCGACTGCACGCGCGGTCTTCGTCCAAATGCAGGCCCCGTACGGTGCGTACGCGAGCTCGTCGATAGTGCGCTACGTGCTGGTCAAGCATGCGCGTGCCGCCGGCATCGCCGCGCCCATTCTCGGAGGGCACACGCTGCGCCACAGCCACGCCACTCGTCAGGTCGACCTCGGAGCCCCCATGAAGGTCGTCGGCGACATTCTTGGGCATCGCTCTCCCAAGACGACGTCCACCTACGCGCGGGTCTCCCTGCGGCGGCTACGGCGTCTGGCCCTGCCGATCCCATGCTGAGCCCTCGATTCAGGAGTCGCCTCGCGTCTGACCTCGAGCACTTCCTCGCGTTCAAACGCGCGCTCGGCTTCAAGTACGATCGGAGCGAGTTCATACTTCGGAGCTTCGATCGATACGTGGCCGAGCACGCGCCGCGTCGCGGACGCCTGCCGCTTGAACGGCTCCTCCGCGACTGGCTTGCGCGCATCGAGGGCAGGAAACCCGTCACAGTCACCAATGAGCTTGCCGCGATGCGGCAGTTCTTCCGCTTCCGCCGCCGAAGCGCTGTCGGCGGCTTCGTTCCTGGTCGCGATTGGGCACCCCAATCGACGACGTCGGGGTTCCTACCCCACATCTTCACGCTCGACGAGGTCCGCACTGTTCTCGTCGCGGCCGATGAGCTGCCCGGCCCGCCGCTTCGCGCTCAGACCTTCCGCATGCTGATCGTCATCCTGTACTGCACTGGACTTCGCCCCGGCGAAGCTGTACGGCTCACGCTTGACGACGTGGATCTCCGGCGGCGGACCTTCGTCGTCCGAGAGAGCAAGGGCAAGACGCGCTTGGTGCCATTCCGCGCGGACCTCGCACGCTGGCTCGAGCGCTACCGACGAGCGCGATTGCAGGGCGCTCCTCGTACGCCCGGATTCCTCGTGCAGCCGAATGGCAAGCCATATCCCAGCGGGTCGGCCTCGCGCGTACTGCGCCTCCTCTTCCGGCGCGTCGGGCTCAAGCCTGCGCGCGGGCGCGTGGGACCCAGACCGTTCGATTTCCGGCATACGTTCGCAGTACATCGGCTCACGAAGTGGTACCGCTCCAAGATCGATTTGCAGACTCGGCTGCCCTGGCTATCCGCTTACATGGGTCACGAGAACCTACTCGGAACCGAGGCGTATCTCACTGCGACGCCTGAGCTCCTCGCCACCGCAAGCCGCCGCTTTGCAGCCCACGCCTACGTCCAGGCGCTGGGATGAGCCGGCGGCCTAGAGGGCATCGGCTTCCGGGGCTCGTGACGTCCTTCTTTCGCGACCACCTCCACAGGATCCGCGGTGCGAGCGCGCATACGGTGCGGACCTACGGCCACGCCCTCAGGCTCTACCTCGTCTTCCTTGCCGATCGACGTGATCGCCCAGTCGCCGCCTTGGGCCTGACCGACCTCGACGTTGACGGCGTCGTTGCGTTCCTCGACCACCTCGAGCACGAGCGCGCGAACAGCGCGACGAGCCGCAATCATCGCCTCGCGGCACTGCGGAGCTTCTACCGCCATCTCGTGCGACACGATCCGCCGCGCTCCGAGCAGTACCAGCGGGTCTTGTCCCTTCCGTTCAAGCGCACCCGCATCAAACCCGCCGTCTACCTCGACCCCCCGCTGGTCAAGGCCATCCTTGCCCAACCCGACCGGCGCACTCGGGCTGGAGTGCGGGACTACGCGCTGCTCCTCTTCCTGTACAACACCGGCACACGGGTATCGGAAGCGCTTGCCGTTCGTCTCGACGATCTCGAGCTTGCAAGGCCACCAGTCGTTCGGGTGCGGGGCAAGGGCAACCGCGAGCGCCTGTGCCCGCTCTGGCGCGAAACCGTCCGAGCTCTGCGACGGCTCGCTGACACGCAGCCTCCACCTTCGGGTGGTCCGCTGTTCCGCAATGCACGGGGAGAGCGGCTCACGCGTGATGGAGCTGCCTACATACTCAGGAAGCACGCTCGACAGGCCGCTGCCCAGCACCCCGTCCTCCGCCGTCGTCGCGTCACACCTCACGTCCTCCGCCACAGTTGCGCCGTCGCGCTGCTCCAGGCAGGGGTCGATCTCACCGT
>CALZKB010000396.1 GCA_945787575.1 Thermoanaerobaculia bacterium
CGTCCCAGCTGGCGGTCACCGCCGCGAAGGCGATCAGGATCGCATGGCGCCCATGCGGACAAGGTCAGCTGCTAGCCCAGCGCTTCAGAGCGCTGCCGACAAACATCCCGTTTGAGCCTACCCCCGGGGGCCTTCGAGTTCAGGTATCGGACCTTGTCGAAGATCTCCCGTTGGTGCGAAGAACGTGCTCGATGGCGGCGACGAGCTTCGCGGGGCGGTAGGGCTTATGCAAGAACGCCAGCCGATCGACGTTGATGAACCGTTCCTCGATGTCGTGGGTGTCGTAGCCGCTGCATAGGACGATCGGCATATCCGGGCGCATGGCGCGGAGCCGAGGCAGGACCTCGTGCCCCCCGAGCCGCGGCATCGTCAGGTCGAGAACGACGACGTCGACGAGGGGCATGGACTCGCGGAACACGCTTAGCGCGTCCTCGCCGTCGACTGCTGACAGAACCTCGTAGCCGCTCTGCGTAAGACTCGCGCGCGCCAGATCACGAACGCACCTTTCGTCATCGACGACAAGCACCGTGGCGGTCCCGCCCATGGCGACGACCGCATCAGCATCCGCTGCCAGACCGGCATCCGGCACTTCCGCGCTGGCCGGCAGCAGGACCCGGATGGTCGTGCCGACGTCGACGTCACTGACGATCCGAATGGCTCCTCGGTGGCCGCGAACGATTCCGAGAACGGCCGCCATCCCCAGGCCGCGTCCGGCGAGTTTGGTGGTGAAGAACGGGTCGAACAAACGGGCTCTGGCGTCCCCGTCCATGCCGCAACCCGAGTCGGACACCTCCACGAAGGCGTACGCACCCTGCGGCAGGTCATCGTCGACGTAGGTGCTCTGGAGGTAGTCGTGCCCGCAGTCCATCATTCCGGTCCGGATCCGGATCACGCCGTTCTGGTCTCCCAGAGCATCCGACGCGTTGGTGATCAAGTTCATCAGGACTTGCCGTATCTGCGTCACGTCAAGCCGGCAGTTCGGACGATCGTCTAGATACAGCCGAATAGCCGCCTTCTTGGAAACGGACAGCTCCAGAATTTGCAACATCTCCTCGACCAGCTCGGCGAGGTCCACGACCTCGGTCTGAAACCGTCCTCTCCCGGAGTATGCGAGCATCTGTTGGCACAGCTCGGCGGCCCGCTGCGACGCGACCTCGATCTCCTTGAGGTTGCCGTGCACCGTTGAATCCGGTCGAAGTCGCGCCAGCGCGAGATCGGCATTGCCCAGAATCGAAGTCAGCAGATTGTTGAAGTCGTGCGCGATTCCACCGGCCAGCACCCCGAGGCTTTCGAGCTTCTGAACCTGCGCCAGGTTCTCGTCGAACCTCTTGCGCTCCTCTTCGGCGTCCATTCTTTCGGTGATGTCGATTCCCAGAGACTGGAACTCGACGACGTTGCCGTCGTCGTCGAATAGCGCGCGGTTCGTCCACTGCATCCAGCGGAGCTCGCCGTTGGCGGCGGTCACCCGGTGCACGTTTCTGGCAGTTGGTTTCTCCGGACCGAGCTGCCCGAAGTGCTCACGTACCGCGGCGTGGTCCGATTCCGGAATGAGGTCGAATAGGTTGAGGTGCTCGCATTCGCCGATGGTCCGATCGAAGTAGTCGGCGTAGGCCCGGTTCACGAAAGTAAGGGTTCCGTCGATCAGGAAGCGGCTGAGCAGCTCCGGCTGATCCTCGACCAGCCTGCGGTAACGTTGCTCGCTGTCGCGTAGGGCTGCTTCCGCTGACCTCCTCCGTCGGGCGGAAGCGTGCGCTCGTACGAGGCTTACGCACGTAGTCAGCAGAGGTTCGAGGGAGTCGATCAGCTCTTGATCGTAGCCCCCGGCGCGGTTCGCAAGACCGATGAGGCCAATCAGTTCTTCACGCTGGAACAGTGGAAGCCCGAGAAAGGCCTCGAGCTTTGGGTGACCCTCAGGAGTGCCACCCCTTCGTGGATGTTCCTGCGGACGATTCGCGATCAGCGCCTCGCCCGACGTGATCACCGCACCGAACAGGGTGTTCATGTTGTGAAACTCCATACCCTGTGGTGCCTGCTCGTCGTAGAACAGCCGCGTCTCCTCATTCCAAGCGACGTTTGAGATGGCGTGGGTCTTGAGATACGGCTGCCCGGAATCCGTCTTTCTGACCTCGCCGATGAATCCGTACTCGCTGATGGTGAACTCGAGCAAGCAGCTCAAGAGGTTGTCGAAGACGACACTTGGTTTGGCGTCGTCGATGTACTCACGGTGTACGCGCTGGATGGCCTGGAGAAGACCGACGTGCGTGTCGTCGCGCATGAGCGTGATGCCCTCGAAAGAGGCGATGGAGACACCGCGAAGCGTCGACCATTCCCGCCGGGAAGCGAGCATCTTACTACTCTGCTCCAGGATTCTCCCGAGGCTCGATGGAGCGACCGGGCAGTCTTGCCGCCAACACCGGCCCAGATTTCCGTGTCCGGTCCGCCTGCAGAAGGCCAAGGAAGGCGGACCGCTCCGAAAACGAGACGACTG
>CALZKB010000397.1 GCA_945787575.1 Thermoanaerobaculia bacterium
CGCTTCGATCGATGGTGATCACATAGTGTCCCGCTATCGTACGCTCAATCCTGCCCATCGCCGCGTTGGCATCAGCATAGCTCGACGCGTAGGTACCGCCCGTCGCAACCGCGACCTCTTCGAGGTTCTCACGCAGACGATGGCTGTTTGCCTGCGTAGTGTTGACAACGAACATCGCAGCTCGCGCCGCCTGTAGCGCCGCGAGCATCGGCTCAGAGCGCTCTCCTTCGATGCCATAGCCCAAGAAGATGATCTCCTTCTCGCCCGGAAGCGGAGCCAGCGCGTCGGCCACGACGTGCAGCGCTTCGACCGAGTTGACGGCAGCGCGCGCCCTGTCCTGCTCGAAGTGGGCGGCAAGCGAAATGCTGGGGCTGGCCTCGACTTCGTCCGGAACAGCGCCCGGGTAGAAGGCTCTCTCCAGGCTCGCCTTGACGGCCTCTCGATTCGAAGTGAAGTCTTGCCACAGTTTGAGGTGAGCAAAGTAGCTGAGCACCGCGACTCGGTCCGCCGGTGGCAGATTGTCGATCAGCTCGCCCAGGCCCGACAAGAGCTTCATCTGCCCCTTCAAGCGAGTCTCCACGAAATCATTCTGCAAGAAAATCACGATGAGCCTGCCGCCCGACAGCACCCCCTCTCGCCCGTCGTCTGCGCGATACCAATCGACCGCCGTGATCGGGAGCTCCTGATCGCCGACCGTAGCGATCAAGTCGCCGGGCTCGAGGCCGCGCAGGGGCTCACCCGCGTCCGACACGATTCTTACCACCTTGGTAAACACGTCGACCGTAATCTCGTCGAAGAACCCGGCCTCCGTATCGAGGGGTTCGAGCTCGCGGCTCTCCTGCTTTTGCCACTCCCCGACTTCGCGGGTTCCGTTCGGTGGCGAGAATGCGAGCCTGGACGCGTCGAGGTCATCGCCGGATCCGGAATCAGAATGACTGACCCGAACCGTTATCGTCCGGGCCTGCCTTCTTTTGCCCGGCGCCTTCGGGCGGGCATCACGTCCCGGTTTGGTCTCCTTCACCAAGAGCTCGACAGTATGAATCCAGAACGTGTCTGTGTCGATCTGGAGTCGAATCTCCCCGCCCCGGGCACGTGGTGCCGACACAACCCGGCATTGGCGATCACCGAAGCAAGACTCGGGATCGCCCAGGGTAGCGGTCTTTGCGATAGCGGTAAGCATCTCGGTGGGCTCCGAGTCGACACCGACCGCCAACAGAGTGGGGACGAGAAGCGCTTGGCCGACCTCGGGTCCGAGGACATCTTCAATGCCGTCGGCGATCGACCGCACGGTCTTCACCTGCCACAGGCCACCGTCGTAGACCCTGACGGAGTCGTCGGCGAGCCAAACGACAAGCTCTTCGAAGCCCCGATTCGAGTCCATCCGGACACGCCATACGAAGCCGGTCGCTACTCCACCAACTCGAGCTGCCGCTGTCTCAAAAAAATGAGGGCGGGACTGCTCTACGCCAGCGATCTCCTCTGTGACTTCGATCTGGCCGAAGTCGGAGTAGGAGTCGCGCTGCGAGTAGGCTTCGCGGACGCTCGCGAAGAAAGCAGCGCTGTCCACTTTGGCGCGCAGAGCGCCCGTCATCCCGAAAGCCAGGAGAACCAGAGCCAGCCCGCATCGCGTACTGAGCGTGTTCAACGTCACTTGGCTCTCCCGATGAGTACCATGACTTTGCCCAACTCCGCGAGAACTCTCCTCGACCCATCGCCGAGACCATTGTCTGCGAGCCTTCGAGAACGTGCAAGGGCGCTGTTCTAGGGACCAGTGCCAGCGATCACTGCTGGGCGGTGGTGGGCCGTGAGGGAATCGAACCCCCGACCATCAGATTAAAAGTCTGCAGCTCTACCAACTGAGCTAACGGCCCGATCGAGGCCGGAAAAGTATAGCCGAGGACAGGTGCGGGAACCGACTCCGTCTCCTGCGGGTCTATCCAAGCAGACCGAGGAACGGAGGCATGGTATGAACCACCCAAGTCACGCACGATTCTCTTCCATCCCGGCTCTGCGCCGAGCCCTGGCACTGATCGCCGTGTGCTTCGCGCTCGTGGCCTGCCGGACGCCGAGCGACGCTTCGGAGACCGGCTGGATCGAGGGCCGGGTGACCGATGCCGTCACTGGTATCGCGATCGCCGGGGCCGAGATCTCGGTCCAGGGCGCGCGGTCGCGCGCGACGAGCGCCAACGATGGCAGCTTCCGGCTCGAGGGCCTTCCGCCCGGCACCTGGAAGGTGCGCTGCCGCGCGCCGGGATACGAGTCGGTCACGCTCTCGGGCATCCGCATCGCTGGCGGCCGCTCGACGAGGCTGGACTGCGCCCTTCAGCCCCAGGTCGCGCTCCAGGCGCCGGAGACGGACCGGATCCTGCGCGAGCCGAAGTCGTACAAGGTCAAAGCCGCCTATCTGGAGATGCCGCTTCGGGTCGGAGGACCGATCCCCTCCCCTGGCGAGACCGTGCCACCGCCCTTCAACACCGA
>CALZKB010000398.1 GCA_945787575.1 Thermoanaerobaculia bacterium
GGTAGCGGCTGCGGGCAAGAAAGACTCGGCCGACGACGTGCTTCATGCGGGCCTGGAGGTCAGGCTGGTCCTCCAGCTCGGAGACCCGCGCTTGGGCCGCGCCGAGGAATTCGTCGATATCGAGTTTGTCGCCACTGGCCCCGAAGTGCGGGTTGGTCGTGTCGAACAGCCCGATCAGCAGCGCGAGCGTCTCTTTGGCTCGGCTCTGCTGTGCCGTCGCGCGATCGCGCTCCTCGGCGAGACGCCGCGCCGTAACCGAGGTGCTGATGGCAAAGGCCACGAGAAGGCCCAGCGCCAGGGCGGAGGCGGTCACCGAGACGCGATGCCTCTGGAGAAACTTGGCGGTGCGGTAGCGCCAGCGATCGGGCTGCGCCGCGATCGGCATTCCCGCGAGGTAGCGCTCGAGATCGTCCCCCATCTGTCCAGCAGAGGCATAGCGGCGGGTCGGCTCGGGGTCGAGGGCCCTCAGGACGATGCGATCGAGATCGCCGCGCAAGCTCCGACGCAAAGCCTTGGGAGTCGTTCTTCTCGCGGCGGCCCGGGCGGAAGCCTCGGCGCGATCGCCTCCGACGGGCAGCCTCGGTCCGGTAACGACCGCGCTTGGCCGGACAGGCTGCGTGTCTTCGTCACGCCGGGCCGCGGGAGGCAGCTGCCCCGTCACGAGCTCGAAAAGCAAGACCCCGAGTGCATAGACGTCGGTCGCGGTCGAGACCGTTTCGCCGCGAAGCTGCTCGGGCGCGGCACGCTCCGGGGTCACCCACGAGTCCCGGGCCTGGGTCAACTCCCCGGGCGCGTCCAGCTCGGACCCGAGCAGTTTGGCGATTCCGAAGTCGAGAAGCCGGGGCTCGCCCTCCGCGCTCACGAGAATGTTCGAGGGCTTGAGATCTCGATGGACCACGAGATTGGCGTGAGCGTGCTGAACCGCACGGCAGACCGATGCCAGCCCCTCGATTCGCCTCCGGACCGAGAGCCCGCGGCGGTCGCAGTGGTCGGTGATCGGGTCGCCTTCGACGTAGGGCATGACGAGATACGGTCGGCCGTCCTCGGTGACTCCACCGTCGAGCAGGGGAACAACCAATGGGTGTGTCAGACGCGCCAGAATCCGCCTCTCGGCTCGGAACCGACGCTCGAGATCGGGCCCGGTCAGACCGGATCTCATCAGTTTGACGGCGACTCGCTGATTGAAGTCGTCGCCTTCTCGGGTGGCCAGATACACTTCTCCCATGCCGCCACGGCCGAGGAGGCGCACGGCTCGATAGCCCGGCAAAGGCAGAGTCTCCGCTGAGTGCTCGCCCTTCAAGTCGAGGAGCTTCGCTTCGAGCTTCAGGGCCTTGTCGGGCGCGGTGGCGCTGAGAAGCTCCTCGAGCTCACGTCGCAATTCGGGGCGGCCCAAGCAGCTCTGGTCGAGAAAATGCCCACGCTCCGGGGCGGGCATCGCAGAGACCTGGTCGAAGAGCTCCTGGAGCTCTTCCCATTCAGTTTCGTTCATCTGCCAGTTCCCGTCCCTGGGTCCCGATTCGCTCGGGTCGAAAGCGCTTTCGCCTCGGTCATCTTCGAAATCGGTCACTCGAGCGCCTGGCTGTGTAGCGAGCTCGACACCTCTTTGCGGAGCCAGGCCCGTGCGGTCTGCCAGTCACGCTGCACTGTCTTCGAAGAGATCCCGAGGACGGACGCGGTCTCGTCGAGGCTCAGTCCCCCGAAGAAGCGCAATTCGACCACCTTGGCGCTGCGAGAGTGCATCGAGGCGAGGCGTTCTAGAGATTCGTGAACCGCCAACATCTCCTCGGCCTCCGAATCCTCGAGAAAATCGATCACATTCTCGAGGGGCACGGGGCTTTCGGCCCCGCCGCGCTTCTGCCGGTTCCGGGAACGAGCATGGTCGACGAGGATACGCCTCATGGTATTGGCCGCCACGGCGAGAAACTCCTCGCGGTCCGCCGCGTCGACACGCCGTTGGCGCAGCAGGCGAAGGTAGGTCTCGTGCACGAGAGCGGTCGCTCCGAGCGTGTGGCCGGCGCGCTCGGAGCGCAAGCGCTGCGACGCCACCCGCCGCATCTCTTCGTAGAGCAGCGGAACAATCTGCTCGAGAGCCTCCGAGTCCCCACCCCTCAGGCGATTAAGCCAATCCGTAACGTCCGAGGACATTGTGGATAGGATATCGCTTTCCCCATCTGGGTACTGCCAACTTGGAGTGTGCAGATCCCAGCCTGCACACTTCGCTATCCCTTGGAATTCCTGTCTGGCTCCCTTGCCGTTCTCGCCGTAGGATGCGCTGGTGTCGAGATCGAACCTAGCCGCAAACCAGCTGAGAACAGTGCTCAGAATGATCAAGTTCGAGCACACGCTCTTTGCTCTCCCTTTTGCCTTTCTGGGAATGATGTTGGCCGCGGAAGGCTGGCCGGCCTGGCGGATCGTGGGTTGGATCATAGTCGCGATGGTGGGCGCGAGAAGCAGC
>CALZKB010000399.1 GCA_945787575.1 Thermoanaerobaculia bacterium
GTCGGGCTCGCCTTCGGGTGGCTCTGGCTACTCGGACGGCGGCTCGAAGCACAAGAACGGACAGCGCTCGGCGACGAGCTCCAGGTGCTGCTCTCCAGGAAGAGCGCCGTCAGCGCCTACATGGTGACGTTCACCATGGCAGTCGTGATCGCGGCAATACCCGGTTCGGAGCGGCTGCCCGGGAACGCTGTGGCGGCCGCCATCGTGGGAGTCGGAGCCGCGACCCTCGCTCTCCGGCGACTCCGGTCGAATCCTTCATGACACGGCGAGTCAAGGGCCCAGCAGCTGCCGAGCTCGAGAACCACCTCTCCTCGCTACGTACAGCGGCCGGGCTCACCCAGGCGCAGCTGGCAACCGCGGTCGGGGTGACCCGCAAGACGATCAACACCGTCGAACGGGGACACTACGTTCCCTCGACGGTGCTCGCCTTGAGGCTCGCCGCCGCACTGGGCACGACCGTCGAGGAGATCTTCTCCCTCCCGGAGTGACGGAGGTGTCCCCACACGCCGCGTGCCGACCTCCGCGGACACGCGCTTGCTGCGCACGTCACCCCATGTGTTTGACAACGATTGAGCGAGGCGGGCACACAGATCGCCCGCTATGCGCTGTGAGTATCCATAACGATCATCTCGCCGCGTGCACCCGCACGGCACTTCGAGGAGCGCCTGCTCCTCGCCGGGTCGTGACCGAGTGTGGTGTTCGCTTCTCGCCACGTTGTTTGGCCAGCGAGGTGCGACGAATTGCCAAATCCCGGACGCGGGTGGGTGCGCAATATCCTCGGGGCGGTGAGCGATGGGGGCGCGCCAACGGGAGGGATCGGCCGCTGTCGGCTATGGGACGGGCCTCCGCCGCCGCGCCCAACCCAGCGCCAGGCTCGCGCCGACCGCCATCATGCCCGCCAGTACGTTGACCAGGATGTCGACGGGGTCGAACACGCGGCTGGGCAGAACCGCCTGGATGCCTTCGTCGAGCACTCCGAGGAATGCTGTCCCTACGACGGCGAGCAGCGCGGGTTGCGGGACGCGGCGACCCTGGCTTAGTCGCTCGGTGAGCGCTTCGTAGATGAAGACACCTACCACGCCGTACTCGACGAGGTGGGTGCGCTCCTCGGGGATCCCCATTCGAACGAACGCCATGAGGTAGACGGCCGCGACACCCAGGGCGACACCGATCTCAGCTCCGCCGGGCCGCTTCTTCAGCCCTTGCCATGCGATGGTCGCCAAGACCAGGAGAAAGCCGAGCACAAACAAGCTGTCGAGCATGTTGCGATCGCGCAATACTCCCGCAAGCGTCCGCGCCAGGCCGAGAGTCGAGTAGATCGCTACCACCGCGGCCAGCGTCCAGACCCAGAGACGCCGCTCCCGAGCCGACGTCAACAGAGACACCGAGGGGGCCTCGCGCCGTGTCACGCGCCGCATCTCGCGGGTGTTGCCTCAGTCGCACAAAGGCTCTGCAGGGCGGCCAACTGCCCCTTCCCAATCGCCGTCGAATAGCGCATCATCATCAACGGCATTGTCCTTCCCACGAAGTCGCCTGCCCATAGGGGAAGACCCCCTATATAGCATCAGGTATGTCCCAACCGGGATCGCTGTGGAACCGACGAGGACGTCGTGCACTAGCTATCCGCCGTATCACCCGTTGGCCGCCAGATCGCCGTGATATCGCGCCATATCGCACATTCCGAACAATGTCCTGGATCGGCGCCTCCTGCGCTACCGCCCATTCCTTCTGCAACTACGGACCGTGGCGAAGTGCCTGTGTCTGATGCCCTGGATCGAGGAGGGATTACCCATAACCTCACCTCGTGAGCGGATTGGGTTGACACGTCGGGGTGATCGGCGGCATTCTTGAAGGCGACGGTGTGCTCGGAGCAATGACTTACCGAAGAGCCGGCATCTGAGGGTGAAAGCCGGTCACGCTGGAAGGTCCGAGAGGACCGAAGGTGACGTTCCCTCCTTGTCTTCTCCGGGTGCGCCGTCTTTGTTCTTCTGCGGCACCGCACATCGATCTCCGCGCCGCAGAACCGCGGTTCCAGAGCGGGTTTCCGACCTCTGCTCCTGGGCCGGAGAGCGTGATTATGCGCTGTTTCTCGAGATCGGCCGCCACCGAGGTGCAACGATAAGCAGTGTTAGGGCGACCATCCCGAGGATGGGCAATCCACGGAGCGCCCAGGAATCCAGCACGACCAGCGTGACGACGAAGATGACCTCAACGACGAATAGGGTGATCCGCTGCCAACGCGAGAGCGGCAAATATGCCTCGTCGGGCCCGAGGCCAAGATACAACTTGAGACGCTTGATCATCTGAAGATTGTATACATGAAGGCAAAGAGCGCGGCCCGCAGATCGCCTGATCAGGCGCTGTAACCATCAATTCTCATGGTGTCCGGGAATGAAGCCTCTTTGTGTCAAGGGGGGTGTTTTTGGGCGCGTGGGGTCTGGCCGGCGT
>CALZKB010000400.1 GCA_945787575.1 Thermoanaerobaculia bacterium
GCCTGAAGACGGGTTCTGTGCCGACGATGGGAATACGAACGGAGTTCCACTCGAGATCTGCAACTGGAGGGGTGGCATCCGCAACGTGACCGGCACACTCGACGCGCAGGGAGCGGTCAACCCAGCCGACTCGACCAACCCGAACTTCCTCAACAAGGCGTTTCGCAGCACCGATTTCAGCGGGCAGCGAACGGCCCGAGTGGGAGTTCGCTTGAGCTGGTAATCGCGCTACTAGCAGCGTGATATAAGGGGTCTCCCCAGGGGGGCCCCTTTTTTCGTGCACGCCACAAAGAGACATCACCTCCCGGGTCACCTCCTTGTGAGCTTGCTTCTGGTCGGGTCGATCCAGCTCGGCTGCGGCTCCTCCGACGAGCGTAATCGGCGCAAGCAGCCGGAGTCCGCCAACGAGGTGATCGACACGATCGCGGATCAGACGAAAGACGGGAGCCGGGTCATTTTCGTCGGCCTGGACGGAGCCGATTGGTCCCTGATCGATCCGTACATGGCGAAGGGCTCGATGCCCAACCTCCAGCGTCTGGTCGAGGAGGGCCAGGGAGGCGTCCTCTGGTCGCTGCGACCGGCTCTTTCGCCCTTGGTCTGGACGACCATGATGACCGGCACGAGCCCGCTCGAGCACGAGGTTCTGGACTTCGCGCGATTCAACCCGGTGAGCGGAATCAAAGAGCCGATCACCGCGGATGAGCGCAAGGTCCCGGCGATCTGGAACATGCTGACCTACGCGGGCAAGAGCGCGACAGTGCTCGGCCTCTGGGCCACCTACCCTGCTGAGCCGGTCCGGGGCCTGATCGTCTCGGACCGCCTTTTCTCGTTCCTGTTCCACGAGGACGCCCCACCGCCGGGAGTGGTCTATCCGCCCGAGCGCGAGAGCTGGGCGCGGGAGGCCCTCCAGCGCGCTGAGGAAACCGTGCACTTCGACCGCTTGGCGGAATACCTGCCATGGCTGACGCGGGGAGAGTTCGAGAGGCTTAGCGGTATCGACGACCCCTACTCGCACCCGGTGAGCGCTTTGCGCCGCATCCTGGTCGAGACCGAGCTCTACCACGGCTTGGCGATGGACTCCCTGGGGGCAGGGCAATCGGACCTGACGGTGATATACCTTCAAGGCACCGATTCGATCGGCCACGTCTTTGCTCCCTATGCCCCACCGAGGCAGAAAGAGGTCACAGCCGAGGACTACGAGCGCTACAAGCGCGTGCCGGAGCTCTATTTCCGCTACGTTGACCGACTTCTGGGTGAATACCGAGCCCGCGCCGAGGCCACCGGCTCGGTCCTCATGCTCGCATCCGATCATGGCTTCAAGTGGCACGAAGGGCGCCCCACCCATCTGTCGAGCTTCGCCCGAGCGACGGCGGCCAAGTGGCATCTACTCAACGGCATCTACCTGCTTTGGGGGCCCGGCGTCGCGTCCGTCCCGAGCCACGGCGGCCAAGGCAAGGTGGCTCAGGTCTGTACCACCCTGATGGACCTGCTGGGACTGCCTCCCGGCCGGAGGGTCACGGGGCCTTCACTCCTCGAGAACAATTCGGAGAGCTCCGATCCGGTGGACTACCGGAGTCACTATCAGCCGGTCGAAGCAGTGGCTGTCGAAGAGGCGGCGGCGCAAAGAGAGCTCGACAAGCTCCGCGCCCTGGGCTACCTGGGCGCAGACGACGCGGAGAGCGCTGAAGCCGGCCGGCTCGATCTAGAACCGACCTGGACCTCCGGCGCGTACAACAACGCGGGCCTCCTGCTCCGAGCCGAAGGACGCGCGGACAAGGCCCAGGAGGCCTTCGAGCACGCCCTAGCCAAGGACCCGAATCAGGCGTCGGCCCTGTGGAACCTGAGCGATCACCTTTTCCAGGACGACCGCGACGTCGATCGTTCGGACGAGCTGCTGATTCGGGCTCTCGCCAACGGCCTACCCGAAGGTGTCCAATACGTGGTCGGTCGGGCGATCGGCTACCAGCGAGCGGACCAGGTCGAGCGCAGCCTCGCCCTGCTCGAGAGCGCCGTAAAGGTATCCCCCGACGAGCCGGAGCTGTGGCTGTTTCGAGGGCGATACCGCATAGACTCCGGCGCCTGCAAGGAAGCTCTGGCCGACTTCCAGCAAGCGAGCCGGATCGTGCCCGAGAACTCGGCGGTTTTCGCCTCGATGGGTGTAGCGCATCTCTGCCTGGAAGACACCTCAAGTGCCACTCGGGCCTTTCGCCGCTCGCTCTCCCTCGAGCCGAATCAGCCTCAGATTCGAGCCTACCTGGAGCAGCTTCAATAGAACTACGACGGCGCTTTCTGCGGGCGAACCAGCGGCGCAACGCTGCCGCCCCAACTGCCCGTGGTGAGCTCCTCGACGACGACCACCACCACCACCACCACCGCGGTGTCTTCCGGGAAGGTCATGTGGGCGGAGTGCCCCCAATGGGCGCCCACTCTCAGATCCTGC
>CALZKB010000401.1 GCA_945787575.1 Thermoanaerobaculia bacterium
GGCCTCGAGCTCGCAGCCCCGGCCGCCGGCCGCCGAGAGCTCGACGTTCTCGAGCTTGATCTCCAGTTCGCCGCTCGCATCGAGGGCATGGGCGGCGTTGGTTCCGAGGTTCATGACGACCTGATGAATCTGGCCGGGGTCGGCGATCACAGTGGGACACTCTGGGTCGATCTCGACGCGGAACTGGATCGTCGCCGGCAGTGAGGATCGGAGCAGTTCGCAGGCCTCCTGGACGACCGGTCCGAGCGCCACCGGCTCCTTCGGCCGTTCATCCCGCCGGCTGAACGTCAGGATGCGGCCGACGAGATCGCGGGCACGCTCGCTGGCCTTGACGACCTGCTCGACGTGCTCGGCCTCTTCGCTTTCCGCTGGAAGGGAGTCCAGGGTCAGGCTGGAATAGCCGTAGACGGCGGTCAGGATGTTGTTGAAGTCGTGCGCGATCCCGCCCGCCAGGGTGCCCAGCGCCTCCATCTTTTGCGACATCCGGACCTGTTTCTCGAGCTCCCGCATCTGGGTGATGTCGCTGCCCGAGCTGAGAATGATCGGGGCGTCTTCGTCGCCGGGAGCAAACCGAGTCGAGTGCCAGGCGATGATTCGCGTGTCTCCTTTTTTTGTGAGCAGCTCGTGCTCGTAGTACTGGTAGGCGCCGACGTCCTCGAGCTGCGCTCGCACTTCGGATCGACGATCCGCCGGCACGAACTTCTCGACCCAGTGGCTGCCGACGATCTCCTGCTCCTCATAGCCGAGAACCCGGCAGCCTTTCTGATTGATCAAGGTGACCTTGCCCCGCTCGTCGAGGGCGACCATGATCACCTCGGCGACGTCCAGGTACTGCTGGGCCTTGCGCTTCTCGGCTTCGAGCGCTTTTTCCTTGGCTCGGCGGTCGTGGATCTCGATCTTGAGTGAAACGTTGGCCCGCTCGAGTTCGAGGGCGTGTCGGCGCTTGCGCCGCAGCGACCGTGTCAGCGCCGCGGCAAAGGCCACGAGAGCCAGCGCGTAGAGGCCATACGCCCACCAACTGAGCCAGGGCGGCGCCGTGACCAGGAGTCGCACCGTCACGCCCTCCTCGTTCCACACGCCGTCGTTGTTCGACGCCTTGGCGCGGAAGTTGTAGCTTCCGGCGTGCAGGTTGGTGTAGGTCGCGTGACGCAAGGCGCCCGAATCGATCCAGTCGCGGTCGAAACC
This sequence comes from Thermoanaerobaculia bacterium, assembly GCA_945787575.1. Classification (GTDB taxonomy): domain Bacteria; phylum Acidobacteriota; class Thermoanaerobaculia; order Multivoradales; family JAHEKO01; genus CALZKB01. The sequence continues at coordinate 1,186 of CALZKB010000401.1, forward strand.
CTCCAGCTTGTACATGTACCGGTTCTTCTCCGGCGCCGAGTAGTCGAGGCCCGCGAACTCGAAGGCCACGACCGAGTCTTTGTGGCCGAGACGGATCTCGTCGACCTCTCCAAGCGGCCGGTCGAACCCGACCGAGCTGTTGAACTTGAGGAAGTCGGTCAAGACGACAGCGGGTGGGTGTCGATTCGATTGGATAGATGCGGGCTCGAAGACATTGAAACCGTTGACGCCGCCGAAGAACAGCTCGCCGCTGCGAGCGCGCATAGCGGCCGCGAAGTTGAAGTCGTTGCTCTGCAGACCGTGGCTCGTTTCGTAATGGGTTACTCTGCCGCTGCGGGGATCCAGGCGGGCGAGGCCGCGGTCGCTGCTCATCCAGAGATCGCCCTGATCGCTCACCAGGGCGGCGAAGACGATGTTGCTGCGAAGGCCCTGCGCGAGCAAGTAGCGCGTCACCGACAGCTCCCCGGCTCGGCGGTCGGCGGCTCGCCACCGGTTGAGGCCCGCTCCTCGGGTGCCGATCCAGAGGTCGCCGTCGGCGTCGCCGACCAGACTCCAGATGCTGTCGCTGCTCAGACTGTTTGGATCGGTCGGATCGTGCCGATAGCGCACGAAGCTGTCCGACTGGCGCACCAGCCGGTTGAGCCCCGCGGCCTCGGTGCCCACCCAGAGGACTCCCGTGCCGTCCTCGTGGATGGAGGTGACGCGGTCGCTGCTCAGACTCCGTGGATCGCTCGGATCGTGGCGATAGCGAACGAAGCTCTGTCGCGACCTGTCGAAGCGATGGAGCCCTCCGCGGAAGGTGCCGACCCAGAGGTTGGACAGCTGGTCTTCGACCAGCGCCGTAACCCCGTTCCAGCCGAGGCTAGTCGGGTCACCGGGGTCGTGCTGGAAGCGGTCGAATCCGCCGTGCTGCCGGTCGAACCGATTGAGACCCCCGTTCATCGTTCCAATCCACAGGACACCCCGGCTGTCCACCAGCAGAGACATGACGCGGTCGTCGCTCAGGCTGGTGGGGTCGGTTGGCACGTGGCGATAGCTGGTGAAGGTGCCGGTCACGCGATCGAGCCGATTGAGTCCGCCGAAAGTGCCCACCCAGACGGATCCGTCCCGGTCTTCAGCGAAGGAGGACACCCAGTTATTGCTCAGCTCGCTCTGCTCCTCGGAGCGTCGCCGGTAGTGGTGGAAGTCCCCGGTGGCGGTGTTCCAGGTGTTGAGGCCGGCGAAAGTACCTACCCACAGCACCCCGCCCCGGT
>CALZKB010000402.1 GCA_945787575.1 Thermoanaerobaculia bacterium
GGCCGGTTGGGGAGAGACGGCCTTTCGCTGGCGCAGCTACTTGCCGTTGATCGCGGTGGCCGGCTTGCTCGGGGGCGTCGCGGGCGGCCGAGCCGGCTCGGAGCTCATTGTACGGGCGTCCGTCGCCGTTGGATCGATGATGGCGGCCGCGGGTCTCGCGCTGCGGTTCTGTGCCGTCGGTCAAGCGCCGGCAGGCACCTCGGGCCGACACCGCAAGCAGCACGCCACCGCGCTCAACACATTCGGCGCCTATTCGGTGGTTCGACACCCGCTCTACCTGGCGAACCTCCTCGTCTGGTCGGGCGTCTCCGCCGCCAGCGGCTGGCCGCTGGGAGCGGTTGCGAGTACCGTCCTCGGTGTCGGGCTCTTCGCTCTGATCGTGCACCACGAGGATCGCTTCCTCGCCGCCAGCTTCGGCGCGGACTACGAGGAGTGGGCGGCGGTCACCCCCGCTTTCCTTCCGAAGCTCAGCCTCTGGCGGTCGGCGCGACGCCCGTTGCAGTGGCGCAAGGCCGTCGCGTCGGAGTACTCGACCACGCACTCCGTCGTGCTGCTCCTGCTGCTCTTCGCGGCGGCTCGACTGTGGGCCGCCGGCGGACCGCGACCGGGTCCCGGCTTCTGGTCGGTTGCCGCGATCAACAGCGGGCTCTACCTGGCTCTCCGGTTCTGGCGGTACTCGCAGTAGGCCGGTTCGAGGAGAAGGTCGGCCAGCGGGCCCGAGCCGGTGAGCCGAAGTTCAGCGAGAAGCGGCCACTGCGTTGACGAGCGCGCGATTCTCGTCCGAGATCTCGCCGAACTCGAAGAGCACGGAGTACAGACCGTCGGGGCGCAGCTGTACATGCAGGACCTCTCCCGCCCCCTCGACGAGCCGGGTCTCGATGGCCATCTCCAGCCGTAGCTTGTCGCCCGTCGAGAGCGGGCAGTCGGTCTCGAAGAGGAGTCCCTGCCCGAGCACCTCGATCGTCCGCCCCAGCCACGAGCGATTCTCGACGATCAGCTCGTCGGCCAGGGTCCGAGACAGGCAGAGCAGATAGTGCTGACCGTCGCTGGTCGGTTCCAGGTCTTTGAACCGACGATCGGTCAAATGATCGGTTTCGGTGGATTCGTGATTGGGTTCGGCGAAGAGCGAGGCGAGATAGGACATGGGTTCCTCCTTGTGCTAGGCGTGATCGAGACGAGTGACGGCCGGCTCCAGCGCCGTCATCGCCTCACGGACGAGCGTCCCCAAAGACGCACGGCGAGGCGCACGATGCCAACGCCTGAGGGCGGCCAGCAGGCAGGCCGTGACGGCGGCGGCCAGCACTTCGGCACGCCAGGCTCTGGACGGCCCTGCGGGCAACAGACTCCGAAGCCTGCGGGCGAGGCGCGCTTCGGCGGCATAGAGCTGATGAACGAGCTGGCCCAGTAGGGCGGGCTCGGAGAGAGCGAACGGTAGGCGTGGAACTACTTCCGCTTCGTGAGCTTGGATGGCGGAAGCGAACGACTGAAATGCGCCTTCGAGAGTCTGGGCGAGTCCACCCTCGAGCGCGCTGGCGGACAGCGCCTCCTCGAAGGCCGGGAAGCCGTGGAAGAACGCGTCCTCCTTGGCGGGGAAGTAGCGGTAGAACGTCCTCGGCGAGACCAGCGCGCGCGCCGCGATCTCCTCGACGAGCGTCTCGCCGTAGCCCTTCTTCTCGATGAGATCGAGGGCCGCCTTGGCGATCTCGTCGCGCGTCCGCTCGCGCCGGAGACTGCGCAAGGAGGGCGTAGCTGGCATCAGGTTCGCGGCGCTTGGCGGCATCGGATGACTCTCGAGATCCGTCTAAATCGCTTGAGAAAAAGCATATTACGTCATTATGGCATTGTCTGTCAATTCGACAGAGTCTGTCATTATGGCAATACATGACCTCGTTAGCAGCTCAAAAGGCCGGGGGCGCAGCTGGAGCCGCGCCCACCCTCTCGGCCGCGCTCGCGGACGGCCGTACCCGCAAGACGGCGGGCGATTGCGCCGGACGACGCCGTCCTGCTACGTTGCGGCTCCTCGACGATGCTCGAACCGACCCCGTCGCCGACTCCGCGCCCGACTCGACGCATGAAGCCCGCAACGCGACAGTGAAGACCTTCTAGGGATACGGACCGATGCAGATGGGAATCCTCGGCCTGCCGAAGGCGGGCAAGACGACGCTCTTCAACCTGTTGACCGCGGCCACCGAGGCGACCGGCAAGTTTGCGAGGTCACGAGAGGCCAACGTGGGCGTCGCCAAGGTCCCCGATACGCGGCTGGCGCGCCTGCGCGATCTCTACCGACCTCGACGCTGCACGCCGGCGACCGTCCAGTTCGTGGATATTCCCGGAGTCGAGCGGGGTCGAGGGGCTGGCAACGTCGACCTCGTGAAGCTGCGCGACGTCGACGCCTTGGTCCACGTGGTGCGCGCCTTCGACGACCCGGTGAT
>CALZKB010000403.1 GCA_945787575.1 Thermoanaerobaculia bacterium
TCGTACTGCGTAGGGTCGTCTGCCTGCCACTTGGCTGCGATGTCGTCGTGTGATTCGAGCAGCCCCGCCTCCACGAAAGCCTCGATGAGGAACGAGTCCTCGGCTCCGAGTACGTCAGGGAGCGCCTGCCCGGCGTCACGCCTCAGCAGCAGTTGCTGCAGAATGTCGTCGTTGGACTGCACGTCGAACGTCACGTTGATGTTGTTCTCTGCCGTGAAGCTCTCGAACCCATCCGGCGGGATGTAGTAGGGCCTCGTGACCCAAACCAGGAGTTCGACAGGCTCCGCGCCGGCTGCAGCGGTCGTATCACTGCCGCCTCCGGTCGCCGTGGTGGTCGTGCTGTCGTCGTCGCCACACGCTGCGGCCACTAACCCCATCACCATGAATATCGCGAGCGCTCGATGGCCCCATCGGGGACGAGATGCCCGACGAGTGGGGTCGGATCTGGCGCGCCTTTTTGCTCTAAAGATCACTTGTTTCCTCCTCGAGAATGTTCGCAATGGGAAAGCCCAGGACCCGCGCTGGTCGAGAATCTTCCGGGTATCCTGCATTCTGTAGAGTACCGAGGAGCCGCAAACCGGTCAACTAGCTTGCCCGGCGCCATCGCGGAGTCGGGATTTGTGCGGAAATATGGGAATCGAGGAGGAAACATGGACCCGTTGAGGGTGGCTTCGGTAGGACTCGGATGGTGGGGGAGCACCCTCGCCGACAAGGCGCGTTTGGGCGGACTCGAGATCGTGAGCTGCTTCGCTCGCACCAAGGAGAGCCGCGAGCTATTCGCTGAGAGCCACGATTGCAGGTCGGCCTCTTCGCTCGACGAGCTGTTGTCAGATCCCGACGTCGAGGCCGCGTTGATCGCCACACCGCATTCGACTCACGCAGATCTCGTCGCAGCGGCAGCGAGCGCGGGCAAGCACGTGTTCGTGGACAAACCGTTCACGCTCACCGTCGCCGAAGGAAAACGTGCGATCCGAGCCGCGGAAGAGGCCGGCGTCGTGTTGCAGACCGGTCACAACCGTCGGCGTCAGCCTGCGAACCGGCGTCTCAAGAAGATGGTCGAGGACGGTCAACTGGGCATGATCCACTATGCAGAGGCGAACCTTTCCTATCCGAAGGGTCTCAATCCGAGGTCCGGTTGGAGGGGTGATCCGGCCGAGAGCCCTGGAGGCGGAATGACAGGCCTGGGCGTGCACATGGCCGACACCCTCAACCACCTCCTGGGCCGAGCGGCCCGCGTCGCAGCCTTCAGCCGCCGCATCATCGGCGTCGGGAAACTGGACGATGCGACTACCGCAACTCTCGAATTCGAACGTGGACCGCTCGCCTTTCTCGGGACATCGATGGTGATTCCCGATATTGCGCGGACCGCGCTGTGGGGTACGGAGGCGGCTGCTTGGAACGAGATGGATGGCGAGCGTTTCTACTTCCAGCGAGTGGGCGACAAGGAGCGTGAGCCACAACCCGTCGAGACACTCGACACGGTGAAGGACGAGTTGGAGGAGTTCGCACAGAACATCCGCAACGGCAGCCCTCCCGAGACTGGCGGACCGGAAGCGCTCGAGGCGGTCGTCATCCTCGAAGGAATAGTGGAGAGCGCGGCGACGGGAAAGGTCGTGGACCTGGACGAGGTGCGTGCCCGCGAGTAGTCCGGCGCCAAGGGACACGGCGGGACCCGGAAACGTCGTTACCGATTTCGGCGGCATCCTTGTCGAAGCGCTTGGGGCGACATGCTCGGCCGAGCCCGGCGAGATGGCGGACTCTGTTGGGGTACGGACCAGCCACCACCGCTGGGTCGAGACCGACAGAGCGCAGCTCGTGGAGCTTGTCGATCTGGACGTCGATTACCTTCGCTAGTGGCTCGGTGGCCTGCTGGGAGAACCACGTGAGGCGAGTGATCTTCACGTCGTCGTCGACATCGAGGAGCAGATCAAACCCGGTCGCGAATCGACGTGCTGATTCCGCTGGCGAGGATCCTCCAAGTCTCCTCGGTTGCAGTCGGTTCAACCTCGACGCGTGGGGGTCTCGGATAGTCCCAGACTGACTCCTGCCCGGGCGTATCGGGCTTCATGCCAGCTGCTCTCCTGGGAGCTGGGTCATATCTGCGCAGTATTAGAAGTCCGAGGCCGGCGCTCAACATGGATGATCCAGACTTTCCGAATTGAGTGGCACTGCCCCGCGGAGATCGGGGCGTTGAGCTCAGCCCCGATCGACCGCCGCCAGGATCGCCTGACCAAGTTGCACCGGCTTGGTGAACTGCGGCCAGTGGCCGGTGAGCAGGTCGATCCACTCGACATCGCGCATCGCCGCCAATTCGGAGGGGGACTCGTTGCCCTCGGCGCTCCATTCCTGCAGCTGTTCACTCGTGAACTCGCACGCAATGACGGTCGACGGCACGTCATAGCGTCGCGTATCGGTGAGC
>CALZKB010000404.1 GCA_945787575.1 Thermoanaerobaculia bacterium
CGGCCAGCGGGCCGTGCTCTTGAACCGAGTTGGGGCTGAAACCCACTCCCGAGTCCTCGATACGGATCTGGAGTTTCTCAGGCTCCTTCTCTCCCAATACGGAGAATGTCAGGAGTACCTTCCCATCTTCCGATTGACTGTGCTCGAAGGCGTTGATGCACGCTTCGACGACCGCCATTCGGACTTCGTCGATCGTGTCTGGGCTCATCTCCATGAACTCGGCGAGCGCGGTCACGGTCTTGCTCGCCGCGATCTCCATGTCAGGAAGCATGGGAAGCGTGAGAGTGACCTCCCGTAAGGTAGTCGTACCTACCATCTCCCTCTAGCCCTCTCTACGTCGGCGGACTCTACACGACGAGTCAGAAAGAAAGGAAGAGCTGCAAGCAGTAGACGGCGAGCGGAGCGATGGCGTCGTCAGCCAACATCCAAGTGAATGCCGAGAGGGTTGCGGCCGGAATCACCCAGCGATGGGTGAAGGCAGGAACGACGACAGCTCTTCGAATCGCAGTCAACATGGGAATTCTCCTCCGGTTCAAGGAAGAGCAAACCCGCTGCCAATCGGCACAGGGCTGGCAACTCCGATCACTAAGTCGTTGTTTTCCAGTTACTTAGCGATAATGCCGGGAGTGGAGCCTCAGACCTGCCGGGGGGTCGAGCGCGACATAATGCCGCATTCGCCGAGCTACTGAAGGCTTCCTGGAATGCTGCAACGGCCCTCTTGGCTCGCTTGACGCCTTTGCTGCGCTATCTTGCCGCACGTGCGTCAAAATGTCCCGCTAGAAACCTCGACGCTGCAGCGTGCGACGGTCCACGCCGAGCAGCTCCGCCGCCCGGGTCTTGTTGCCTCCGGTGAGTTTCAGGACCCGCGCGATGTGACGGCGCTGGGTTGCCGCGAGGTCGAGCGCCTCGGGACCGGCCGACTCCGAGTCTCCCGCTCCGCGCAGGAGTGAGTGCAAGAGCTCGGCATCGACCTCGGTCTCGGCGAGGGCCAACGCCGCCTCCACGACGTTCTGGAGCTCGCGCACGTTTCCCGGAAAATCGTGGGCCATCAGGAGCGCGAGCGCGGAGGTCGAGAACCGTTTCGCCTCCACCGCCTCCCGGGCCGCGAAATCCTTGGCGAAGTGTCGCACCAGATGCGGAATGTCCTCGCGCCGATCGCGCAGCGGGGGAAGCGCGACCTCCACGCCCTTGAGCCGGTAGTAGAGGTCCTCACGGAAGCGCCCTTCGGAGACGAGCGCTTCGAGATCCTGGTTGGTCGCGGCTACCAGGCGCGCGTCGATCGGAATCGGGCGATGCCCGCCGACTCGCACGACCTCGCGCTCCTGCAGAGCACGAAGCAGCTTGACTTGAACCGACTGCTCTAGATCTCCGATCTCGTCGAGGAACAGAGTGCCGTTGTTCGCCAGCTCGAACTTGCCTCGTCGCGCCTCGACACCGGTCGCCACTCCTTGCTCGATGCCGAAGAGCTCGCTCTCTAGGAGGCTCTCGGGAAGGGCGGCGCAGTTGAGCGCGACCAGCGGTCCCTGGCGGCCGGACAGCAGATGGAGGAGCTTGGCCACCAGCTCCTTGCCGGTGCCGCTCTCCCCCCGCACGACGACGCTGACGCCTCTCGGCGCGACTCGTTCCACCCGCTCGAGGACCTGTTGCATGGCGGCGGTGTGCGCCACGATGCTGTGGTCGGCGAGCCGCTCGGCCAGGTTGTCCTTGAGCGCCCGGTTCTCTTCCTTCAGCTGCTGGCGCTCGACCTCGAGGTCCTGCACCTGCCGGGCGCTGTCGAGCGCTACGCCCGCGAGCGCCGCGACCGAATCGAGAAAGCGACGATCCTCGTCGCTGAAGCCCGCCGTTTCGCCGCCGCGCTCCTCCTTGTCGAAGACCGCCAGGTAACCGAGGAAGACGCCCCTCCCGGAAAGGGGTACCGCGACCAACTCACGAAACGCCCTGCCCGCGTAGACCCCGTCGTGCCGCGCCAACGACTCGCCCGCCGCCAGCAGCTCCCGCCAGAGCGTCTCCTTGAGCAGGCCGGGACCGTCGAGCGTCGTCTCCGGCCAGCCGACCGTGGCGACCGCGCGGGCCGCGCCGTAGGCATCCCGGGTGACCGCGACCGCGGCCGCCGGATCGAGCACGACGCACACCCGCTGCAGCAGCTCGTCGACCAGCTCCTGCTCGGGACGGTGGGCGTGCAGCGACACCGCCAGGTCGTAGAGAGTCTCGAGCTGGAGCAGGCGGCGCTTCTCGCCGAAGCTGGTGCCGGGGGACATCGCACCCGAATCCTAACGCTCTTTGCGTCGATTCGGAGCCTATCGTCCCTGCGCCCCGGCGGCGGCGCGCCTCCGCTCCGCCGCCAGCCAACGGGCCAGGAACTTGCCCGTGTGGCTCGTCTTCACCTTGGCGACCGCTTCCGGCGCGCCG
>CALZKB010000405.1 GCA_945787575.1 Thermoanaerobaculia bacterium
GCCGCCTGGCGCGGTTTGCCCGAGTAGAATAGGCGCGGCCAGAGCTCGGGCAGAAGCTTGTTGGACTCGATCTCGTTGCGGATCGGCCGGAGCTTCGATTTGGCCAGGTTGCGGGTGACGCTCCAGATACAGAACGTCCACGTTGGGTTCTGGACGTAGATGAAAAGGGGGAGACCGAAGGTGTACGTGATCGACTTCCCGTGACCTCGGCCAGCCATCTGCATGACGCCGTCGTGATCTTCCTGCGCCCAACAGGCCATCTTGTAGCTGAACGGGTGGCAGATGTAGCGGAGACCGTTCTTGAAAGCCTGCTCGGGCGCGCCAGTCGAGAGAACGCCACGCATCATCCAGTAGAGGTCGACCTCGGCCTGGGCGCGCATCGCGACTTTCCAAGAGAGGCGGTCCTCCTCCTTGAGGGCCGCCATCCGCTCCTCGAAGGCGTCGTACTCCTCGAGCGTGGCCTTGGGCCGCGCCACCTCTTTGGCCTCGGCGACCGCCAGCTCGTAGCCGTCGTCAAGCTCCATCGCTAACCTCCACGTCGACTCGATCGTCCATCCCCGGTAAGCGGTCGTTGGAGCGCTTTTTCATAGGAATGTCCAGCCTTCCCCAACGACCGTCCTCGAGCTGCTTGGCGGCGCGGCCTTCCTGGAGCACGCCGAGGTTGACGGTGACCTTGACGGGTTGGGGCGACGTGGACTGCTCGTTGCTCTAGCCCCACAGCTCGGTAGCGCCACTGCGGCCCAGGAACCGCTCGCGAGCGGCGAAAGCCTTGGGGTCGGTCTTCATGGCGTGGATCTGGGCCTGCTCGAGGGGCACGACCAACGCTTCCCGAGCTCGCGTGTAGAGATCAGCGAGGGCTGGATCAGCGGCGCAGGCTGCCTCGAGCTTTGCCACCGTGGTCCCGGCGGCGCGGCAGTGAGCCGTGAGGCCGGTCTCGGGATCCTGGTCGGCCGCCGCGAGAACGCGGCGGACGACGGCCGGCGAGGCGCGGCGGGGGGCGACCAGGCGGCACCCGCGGTGGTCGCGGTTCCGGACCATCTCGTTCCAGCGCACCAAGAACTCGGGGTCCTGCCGCTTCCAACGCTGGAGGATCGCCTCGGTGACCGCGGCGCGGGCCAACGCGACCTGCTTCGACATCGAAGGATTTTCCTCAAGGATTTTCAGGAGGTGATCCTGGAGTTGCTGCTCGATCACTGGCGACCTCCACGGCGGCGCCGCCGGCGCGTTTTCGGCCGCGGACGAGTCGGCGGCAAGCGGGAGGTGCGGGCAGGGCCGCGGCGGCTCGCTGGTGCCGGACGACGAGAGGGCTTGCGACCGCGCTGGTCCATCACGCGGCTCTGAATCCGTCGTTTCTCCTGGGCTGTGAGCTTGCGACCCTTGGCTTTCGCGGCGGCGGCCCAGCGTTTTTCAACGGCGGTACGGTTGGCGGCGCCCTTCGCGGAGCGATCCTTGGGCTTCTTGGAAACGCCAGGCGCGGGCTTCGGAGCGGGGCGGGAACGAGGCGAAGGACGGGCCCTCGCTGGGCCACCGCGGCGTGTCCCTGAAGGGCGTCGGGCGCGACCACCCTCTGCGGCACCACGACGACGTGCCGGTGCCTCTTGCCGACCTCGAGCTCTTCCACCGCCGGCGACTGGTGCAGTGCGGCGCGGCTTCGGTTTCGGCGCTGGGGCAGCGCGGCCGCGGCGCGGTGGTGGCTTCGGAGCCGGGGCAGCACGGCGCGGTGGTGGCTTGACTATGTTTCTGTCCGGCGACGACGCTCTCACAGGACCTCGGGGTTCATTCCCTCTCGCTGGCCGAGTCGCACGTTCGATTGCAAGCTTCTTGCGAGTTTTCTCCGCTCGCTTGGTAAATCCGCCGGCCTCCGCGGCCTTGATCTTCGCCTCGAGCGCCGCTGTACGCTCCGGCGTGCCTGCCTTGGTTGTTTCCGCTGGTCCGCCGCGGCGCGGCGGTGGTTTCGGCGTTGTCGCCGGCGGTGGCGGCATCCCCGTAGGAGCTGCACCGGGCTGGCGGCGGAGGGCATTGCCGAGGGCATCATAGGCAAACTGGCCTCGGCCTTCCGGCGGCAGATGGCCGACCTGCACTCCGCCACCGGGCTGCATGGTGGCAGTCATCGGCCCAACGCCGAGACCCGGGGGAACGGCCATGCCAACGCCCTGATTTGCGAAAGAACCGGGGTTACCAATCGCTCCTGCCAGTCCTTGCAAGACGCCACCCGGGGCCGTGCCGACCATATTGGGAGCCAGAGCCTCGGCTTCCCGCGTACGAGGATCAGCCGCGAGTCCTTGCTGTTCTCCGGCACGGCTACGCTGCAACCACGGCGGTACCCAATTCGGATCACCCCGCTTCTCTCGTTGCTGCTGAATCTTCGCCTGCCGTTCAGGCGGGAGACCACTGATGT
>CALZKB010000406.1 GCA_945787575.1 Thermoanaerobaculia bacterium
GCGCAGAATAATCCGGGAAGCACTGATTGGGATGAAGGGAGATGCACCCGGTACAGGAACAGCTCGACGCACACCGTTCGAGATATTGTCAAGAGTTGTGGATGAGAAACCTGACGCTTACGCGGCGCTCTTCGTTCCATCCTTGAACTCGACTCCTCGAATGACGTCTGCGAGAAGCTCGTGTCCGTTGAGCTTCCGCCACTTGCGCTCGGCGGTCTGAGCAAGCTTGAAGACCATCGAAAGACAAGCGACCCGGGAGCCGGAGCCCTTCGTTCGCTTGGTCCTGAGTCGCACGGTCGCGAAGGTCGACTCGATGGGGTTGGTGGTTCGAAGGTGTCTCCAGTGATCTGCCGGGAAGTCGTAGAAGGTAAGGAGCTCGTCCTTGTCCTTGGACAGACATGCGGCGGCCTTCGGGAACTTGGCCTCGTACGTCTTGATGAACAACTTGAAGGCCGCGATCGCGGCCTTTCGTGTGGCTGCCATCCAGATCTGCTGCAGCGCTTCCTTCGCACGGGGTTGCTCGCCCTTCGGAAGGTAGTTCAGGATGTTGGCCATCTTGTGCACCCAGCAGCGCTGTGATCGCGTGCTTGGCCAGACCTGCGGAAGAGCTTTCCAGAATCCAAGCGCGCCGTCACCGACGGCGAGCTTCGGGTCGACCGTCAGACCCCGAGCCTTGAGGTCGAGCAGGACCTCCTTCCAGGACTGCTCGCTCTCCCTGTAGCCGTCCTGGACTGCGACGAGCTCCTTCGTTCCGTCCGCGGTCGCGCCCATGACCACGAGGATGCACTGGCGATGCTCCTCGAGGCGGATGTTGAAGTGGATGCCATCGACCCACAGGTACACGTATCGCTTCTCGGACAGGTCGCGGTGGCTCCACTCTTGGAAGTCTCCCTCCCAGGCCCTCTTGAGCCGAACGACGGTCGAGGCTGAGAGTCCGGGGGCGTCGCTGCCAACCAGCGCAGCGAGTGCCTCTGAGAACCCGCCGGTGGAGACCCCCTTGAGATAGAGCCACGGGATCAGCTCTTCCATCGACCGAGTTCGGCGCAGGTACGGCGGCAGGATCTTGCTCGTGAACCGGATCCGGTTTCCCTGCTCGTCGACGCGCTTGTCGTTGACCCGGGGCTGGGAGACCTCGATGGAACCGATTCCGGTCTGGAGTTCGCGGCTCCGACAGTGTCCGTTGCGGACAACGAGCCGATGGCCTGCCTGGTCTCGGGCCTCGGCGAACTCGGCCACGTAGTCCTCGACCTCAGCCTCCAAGGCAGCGGCGAGCATCCTCTGGGCACCTGACCGGAGGATCTCCGCCAGCGCGTCCTTCGCCGTGCTCTCTGGCTTGATCGTGATGACGGGCGTAGACTTTGCCATGTGGCGTATCCTTCTCCCTCGTAGGGGGTTCGGGTGTCGTGTGTCACGTTATCTGAGCCAGGCGTCCCACGCTCGATGAGCCAGGGAAGTGGCGAGATGTTGTGCTCGTAGGTGCTCCCACCACGCTGGGTTGTGCATTCAGCGGAACGTGGGCCGCCGCGGTGTTGCGTTGCGCGCCCACTGACAGGTCTCGTTGCACTCTGGCTGGCATAGAGCGCGCGCGGTCGTGCGTGGAATGTGAAGCGGGGTGTTCCAGGATTCCGTTCTGAGCGACCCCCGTGGCGGAACAGCGGAACGCGGAACGGCTCTCGAGGGGACGGACTCCTCGGCTCACACAACGCGGGGGATGAGGGTCGAGGTGCAACCGGGGAAGGCGAGGGTGGGGAGCCGCGGAGTGGGGTTGACGAATCAGCGAGTCGACGCGGGGAGGCCGAGTGAGGCGAGGATCTGCGCGAGCGGGAGCGGGCGGGCAGTCGTCCGTCGGCGAGTGGTCGGATCGGGTGTGGCAATCGGCAGGAGCTGCCAGACTCCGTCGGGGTGGTCCGGCTGATAGGGCCGGTGGGCGACGAGGCGCAGGTGGAGGAGTCGCTCGAGGGCCTGGTTCACCTGCGGGCGATTCATGGACAGCTCTCGGGCCATGCGATCGCGGCCGTAGTACGACGCGCCGCGTCGATCGGCGGCCAAGGCGAGCAGCACGAGGACCGCGATCGGATCGGGGCCGAGCCTGGCCAGCCAGCCGTCGTGGAGCAGGCCGTGTTCGAGCCACCCGAACGGTCGCGTGGGCCGGCGAACGAGATCGGGATGAGGGGGCTGAGGCGAGGAGCGCACGGAACGCCTCACGAGTTCTGCGCTCCCGCGGGCGCATCGTGGGGATCGGCGTCGTGGTGCGCGGAGTGCCATCCCTGTGGCGTCCGCCGGATCTGGCCCTGGCGCTCGAGATCGGCGAGCACCTTCCCGAGCCGCTGGTTGTTGACCTTCAGCTGGCTGCGAAGCTGCTTGCGGGGGACCGGCCCCAGCCC
>CALZKB010000407.1 GCA_945787575.1 Thermoanaerobaculia bacterium
TGGCCAGCCTTGGCTGGTCGCCTGGGTGCCGATCAAGATCTGGCGCGCCCACCGCCTCGCCGGGCGCCGGAAGTCCCTGTCGTGGGAGGATGCGAAGCGAGACGGAATCCTCGTCCGGCCCGACGAAAGCCGCGGCCGGACGAAGACCTATTACAACCTGGGGCCCCTCCTTCGCCAGCTCGAGGGCGGGACCCCGCAACCGTGAGGAAAGACGATGAGATGGACGAAGATCAAGCACAAAGACGGACGCACCCTCCTCGAGTGGGAGGCCGACCGCGACGACGGCGCACCCGATTGCCACGCCTGGCGGAGCAGCCTGGACGCCCCGGAGACGTTTACCGCAGCGCTGGAAGAGCTGGCGGCCTACGTCCCGGAGATCACCCAGCAGCCGCTCTCCGGCGAGATCCATGTCTCCCAGGTGAGCTTCTCGTACCTTGGCGCCGACCGGACGCTGGCGGCGATCCTGAGCGTCCAGATCGACCGCACCGGCGGGCCGGCCTGGTGCTCGAATACGCCCCTGGCGCTCTCGGAGCCGAAGGGCGAGGACGACTCGATCGAGGCGTGCCTGTCCGCGGACTGCGTCGAAGCCTTGGAGCAACTCATGCGCGAAGCCGAGAAGCTCGTCCGGCAGGAGGCGGCGCAGGGCACGCTCCCTTTCGTGAAGCCGGTGGCGAAGGGTAAGAGCAAGCAGGCGGTGAACTGATGGCCGACCTCTTACTCGCCGCCGGCGTCGCCCTCTTCGGGCTCGCCGGCGGCCTCGCTCTCTGGGCCTGGCGCGGCCTCGCTCTCTGGGCCCGGCGCGACGGCGAGGTAACGCCGTGAGCCGCCGCGTCCGGTGGCCCTGCCCCGACCACGGCGAGCCGCCGGTCGTGCGGCCGAGCCCGCTCGGCGACGACCTGGTAGCCGCGGTCTGCCCGGTCCCGGGATGCGAGGTTTCCGGCTACTCCGCGCGCACCGAAGCCGAGGCGCGAGAAGCCTGGGACGAGGTCGTGAGCGGGAAGGCGTGGCAATGGCCGGCTTGACCCGCGCGGTCGGCGGGGCTTGACAGGGTGATATCGGCCTGCTAGGATTGCATCCTATGGAAGCACAGATACCAGAGCAGGCAATCTACACGCGCCTCCGGACTGATCTCGTCGCCGGGCTCGACCGCCTCGCCGAGGTCTGGAGCCAAGAGCGGGGCGGCGCGCGCGTAAGCCGAGCCGACCTGATCCGGCAAGCGGTCGCCGCATTCCTCAGCCGCCACCCCGAGCACGGCACGGGCCAGATGTAGGAGGAGAGGTGCCTAAACCGGATGGACGAGCAGGCGTAAGGAAGAACGATGCCTGACCTCTGCAAGCACGGATGCGGTGGCCCCTCGGTCTACGTTTGCCGCGGCGAGCGCCAGTGCCTCGCCTGCGGTCTCTACTTCGTGACGGCGAAGAGGACATCATGAGGGACTACGCCAAAGCCAGCCCCCGCTTCTGGACCGGCGAGCTCGCCGCCGAGCTTCGCGGCAACCCAGAGGCGCAGGCCCTGGCCTGGTACCTGATCACCGCTCCACACTCCAACATGATCGGCCTCTATCATCTCCCGCTGGCCTACGCCGCGGATGACCTCGGATGGGGCATCGAAGGGGTATCGAAGGGGCTTACGGCACTCGAAAACGCCGGCTTTTGCCGCTACGACGCGCGCCTGCGCGTCGTCTGGGTGATCGAAATGGCCCGTCATGAGATCGGCGAAGAGCTAAAAGGGGGCGATCGGAAGGGTTCAGCCATCGCGAAAATGCTCACCGAGCACCGCAAGAGTTCTCTGTTTCCTGAATTCTGCAAGCGGTATGGAATGGGGTATGCGCCAGCTCTGGAAGGGGTATCCGATGCCCCTTCGATGGGGTATACGGGTTTCGCGCCTCAGGAACAGGAACAGGAACAGGAACAGGAACAGGAGCAGGAACTCCTCCTGACGGACGACGACGAGGTGGAAGGTACGGAGCGCGTCTCTACAGTCGACGTCAAGGCGATCACCCGACTGTGGGATGACCTTCATCCCACTTGGTGCCAGAAGGCCGGGCTCAAGAAGGCAGTGAGGGTGAAGTGGTCGGAGGAGCGCGAGCGCTCCCTCGTCCGGCAGGCCCTCCGGCGGCACTCCGCCGAGGACGTCTTCGGCGCTCTGCGCAACGTCGAGCAGAGCGATTACCACATGGGCCGCGGCAGGTGGAAGGGCAAGCCCAGACTACGCCCGGAGCACGTCTTCAAGTTGAACGGCGCGGTCGACGCCCTGGCCATCCTGCTCGAAGGCCCGGAGCGCTCCAAGCCGCAGCTCGGCGCCTGGCAGCGCAAGCTGGCGGAGGCAGGAGCATGAAGGACGCCGACCGTCTCGAGCTCGCCGA
>CALZKB010000408.1 GCA_945787575.1 Thermoanaerobaculia bacterium
CGCTCGCGCGCCGAGGAGGTGGAGGGGCTCCTGCGCTCGCGGGACACTCTCTTCGTGCTGGTCAGCGGGCCCGGTGAAGAGCGGATCGCCGACACGCTCTTCTTCGCCCGCAAGTTGCGCGAGGCCGGTCACCGGCTCGGGCCCATTCTGGTCAACCGGCTGCACCCGATGTCTCCGGAAGGTGCCTCGGCGGTTGCTTCCGGCGAGCCGAGCCCGGACGACGGTCGGGCCCTGATCGACTGGATGGGCCGCCGCGACAGGCTGGGCTTCGACAAGCTGCGCAGACTGGTGACCCCCGGTCACGCCCTGGCGGCGCTGCCCTTGCTCCCCAAGGCGCCGACCGAGATCGAGTCTCTCGGGCGGTTGGCCGAGGACCTCGAGGGTCAGCTTACGGACTGATTGCCGCATCGCGGAAACAGGCCTTGACAATTTATGCCGCAGTGCGGTATAAATGCTCATCGAGACGCCGCGGGGCGGCGTAGCGAAGCCCGAAACCACCGATTCTGGAAAGGTCTGCCATGGTCCGATTGATCAAGAGATACGAAAGCCGGAAGCTCTACGACACCGAAGAGAGCCGCTACGTCTCGCTGGACGAGATCGGCACCTTCGTTCGTGCTGGCCAGGAAGTTCGGATTGTCGACAACGCGTCGGACGAGGACGTCACCGCCCAGACCCTCACCCAGATCATCCTGGAGGAGGGCCGCAACGGTCGAACCCAGTTGTCGACCGAGATGCTCCACGACCTGGTGCGCAAGGGCGAGCAGGCCTGGAAGAAGGGCGTCCAGCAGGTCCAGACCGGAGTCGACCGCTTTGTCGAGGCGTCTTTCGACCGCCTCGGGCCGGTGCGGCAGGCGCGTGAGGAGATGGAGCACCTGCGCTCGCGGCTCGAGGAGCTGGAGGGCTCGCTCCAGGACCTGGAGAGATCCGGTGGTCCGGCCGCCGCGCCGCCGCGGGCGAAAGCCAGAACCAAGACCAAAGCCCGGACCAAGGCCAAGACCAAGGCCAAAGCCCGGACCAAGGCCAAGACCAAGGCCAAAGCCAAGGCCAGGCCGAAGACCGCGGCCAGCCGCAGCAGAAAGAGCTCCGCCTGAGCGGAGCCGATGGATCCGGAGTAGACAAGCAACCAAAAGGAGATAGTTGATGACCACGAAGAAGCGTGACCTACAGACCGAGATCAAGGAGTCGGCTCACCAGATCTGGCTCGCCGGCCTGGGCGCCCTCGCGGTGGCCGAGGACGAGGGCTCGAAGCTCTTCAAGAACCTCGTCAAGAAGGGTGAGGGTTTCGAGAAGCGCAGCAAGAAGCAGCTCAAGAAGGTGACCGAGAAGGTCGAGGGCCAGGTCGGCACGGCTCGCGACCAGGCCGAGAGCGCGCTGGGCAAGCTCGGCAAGTCGTTCGACGAAAAGGTCGCCGAGGCGCTGCAGCGACTGGGCGTGCCGTCGCGGATGGAGATCCAGAAGCTCACCAAGCGCGTCGAGCAGCTGACCAAGAAGGTGGACGCAGCCAAGCCCAGGACCCCGCGGGCCCGGACGACCAGGACCGCAAAGAGCGCCTGAGCGCCGCCTCTTGTCCTTACTGAGACAGGGGGGCGAGGCCCGTCCGAATCGGGTGGGTCTCGCCTTGGCGGGTGGTGGCCCCGGCGGAGCCATCTATGAGATCGGCGCTCTGCGAGCGCTCGACGAGGTGCTCGAAGGCGTCGATTTCAACCAGCTCCACGTGTACGTGGGGGTCTCGGCCGGAGCCTTTCTCTGCGCCAATCTGGCCAACGACCTGACCACGGCGCAAATGTGCCGGGCCATCGTCAAGCACCAGGCCGGCGAGCATCCGTTTCATTCCTCGACTTTTCTCCAGCCCGCCATCGGTGAGCTGGTCCGGAGGGGAGCGACCGTGCCTCGCCTCGTCTGGCGGGCGCTGGCCGACTACGTGAAGAACCCGCAGGACTCGAGCCTGCTGGATTCCTTCACCCGGCTCGGTCGGGCGCTACCGGTGGGGGTCTTCGACAACGAGCCGATCCGGGCCTTCCTCGAGCACATCTACTCGCTCAAGGGACGCACCGATGATTTCCGCCTGCTCGGAAAGCAGCTCTTCATTGTCGCGGTCGATCTGGACTCGGGGCAGGCCGTCCGATTTGGTGACAGCGAGCACGACGACGTGCCCATCTCTCGCGCCGTGCAGGCGTCGACCGCGCTGCCCGGCCTCTACCCACCGGTCGAGATCCGAGGGCGCCACTACGTTGACGGCGTCCTGCGCAAGACCCTGCACGGATCGGTCGCGCTCGAAGCCGGGGCCGAGCTCCTGTTCTGTCTCAACCCCATCGTTCCGGTAGATACGCGCCGGGCGGTGGAGAAGGGCGTCCGGCGCCTGG
>CALZKB010000409.1 GCA_945787575.1 Thermoanaerobaculia bacterium
GTCGGCGGCCGACAAGCTGCGCGCCGCCAAGGAAGCCGCCGCGGAGGAGCCCGAGGCTGACGAGGCCGCCGACCTTGAAGACGAGGATCTGAAGATCCTGGCCCGCGACAAGAAGGGCAACCCGTTGCTGTCGCGGCGGGAGTGGACCGAGCGGGCGATCGAGCGGGTGCTGCGGGTGCCGGCGGGCTTCATGCGCGACCGCACCCAGGGGCGGGTCGAGGAGCTGGCGGAAGAGCGGGGGGCCGAGAAGGTCGACCTCGCGTTGGTCGAGGCGGGGATCGAGGTCGGCCTCCAGCTGATGAAGGAGATGGTCCAGACCTCCGGCGGCGCGTCGCCGGAGATGAAGGCCCACGACGCGGCGGCGAAGGGCAACGGCTCGGGCGAGGGGTGGAAGCCGGCCTTGAACGAGGTCAGCGTCATCAGCGAGATGGAGAAGCGGCGGCGGGAGCTCGAGGCGGAGTCCGACTCCAGTACGGCGTAGGCCGGAGCTCCGGCACTCGAGAAGACGAAGCCCGGCGGTCCGTCCGCCGGGCTTGTGGTCTGCGGGGTAAGGCCGTACTGCTAGACTGGTGGGGTTGGAGGCCCCATGATCCAGTTCCCCTACGGCATCGCCGACTTCCGCCGCATCCGCCGGGAAGGCATGGTCTATGTCGACCGGACGGCACACATCCGGGACCTGGAGACCCTGGGGAGCGTCCTGGTCTTCCTGCGCCCGCGGCGTTTCGGCAAGTCGCTCTGGCTGCAGACGCTGGCGACCTACTACGACCTGCGCTACGCCGACGCCTTCGACCAGATCTTCGGCGGCCTGGCGATCGGCCGCCAGGACGGACTCGGTCCGACGCCGCTCCACAGCCGCTACTTCGTTCTGCAGTGGAACTTCTCGACCGTCGACGCAAGCGGCGACGTCCGCGAAATCGCCGAGAGCCTGGAGGAGCACGTTCGCGAGCAGATCAAGGCCTTCGTCCTCGGCTACCGGGACCACCTGGGCTACCCGGTAGAGACCGAAGGAAGCTCCGCGGCCATGCTCACGAGCCTGCTCGGCGTCGTCAGCCAGACGCCCTACAAGCTCTACCTACTGATCGACGAGTACGACAATTTCGTCAACGAGGTGATGGTTCGCGACGCCGAGACCTACCACGCCCTCTTCGGCAAGGACGGCCCTTACAAGCTGCTCTTCAAGTCGGTCAAGGCTGCGACGGAGGGCCAGGGCCTGGAGCGTGTCTTCGTCACCGGCGTCTCGCCGGTCGCGTTGAACGATCTGACGAGCGGCTTCAACATCGCCACCGACGTCTCCCTGGAGCCGTCTCTCGCCGGCCTCTGCGGCTTCGACGAGAAGGAGCTCTGCGAGCTCCTGGAGCCGATCGCCCAAGAGCGCCGCCTCCCTCCCGGGGAAGTCGACGGTCTCCTCGACGTGATGCGCGTCTGGTACAACGGCTACCGCTTCAGTGGCCGGGGCACAGGCCGTCTGGTCTACAATCCGACCAACGTGCTCTACTTTCTGCGGGAGCTCTATCTCCACGGCGAGCCGCCGGAATCGCTGCACGACGCGAACCTCAGGACCGACCAGACGAAGCTCGCCTTCCTCGCCCGCACCGCCGCCGGCACCGGCGTCGTCGAGGAGCTCACCGAAGGGACCGGCGAGATCCGGATCCCGCACTTGATGGACAGCTTCTCCCTGGACGACATGGTGAAGCGGATCAGCAGAGATCGGGGAGCCGTCGCCTCCTTTCTCTACTACATGGGTTTGCTGACCTTGACCGGCGAGCCCGGACGACTGCGGATCCCCAACCTCGTCGTCCGCAAGCTGTTCCTCGACCGTCTGCTCGAGGTGTTCCTGCCCGATCCGGCCGAAAGCTACGAGGCGCGCGAAGTCGCCCTGCGTTTCTTCGACGACGGCGACCTCGGGCCCCTGCTCGCCTTCTTCGAGGAGAAGCTCCTGCCGGTGCTGTCCAACCGCGACCTGGGCGCGCCGCCCCAGAAGCCCGGCCAGAGCGGAAGCGGCGTCAACGAGATGGTCTTGAAGGCCCTCTTCCTGTCGATCCTCTTCGACGACCAGCGCTTCGTCGTCCACTCGGAGCTCGAGATCGAACGCGGTTATGCCGACCTCTGTCTCCTGGTTCGGCCGGAAAACCGCTACCCGAACGCCTTCGACATCCTCTTCGAGCTCAAGCTCGTGCGCGGCAAGGCGCTGGGCAAGAAAGGCCGGGAGCTGCGGGTCATGGACGAGGCGGCGCTGCTCCGGCTGCCGGCGGTGAAGAAGGCGCTCGCCGAGGCGCGCGACCAGGTCGGCCGCTACCGCGCCGCCCTCGTCCGGCAGCGTGGCGTTGGCCCCCCTCCGGGGGGACGCGGCGACACCGTTCGG
>CALZKB010000410.1 GCA_945787575.1 Thermoanaerobaculia bacterium
CGAGCGGAGGACCGTCGGGCGCTGACCACGCTAGTCAACGTCCCAGGCACCGTACCGGTCCGAGCTCGTGTACCAACGGACCGGGGCAACTCGCGATTCCATGCGGTCTGCCATTCACGAATGCACCGAGGTGCTCTACAAACCACCGCACCACCGTGTTGCGCGCCGTCCTCCGCCTACTGTCAGGGACCGCCCTATGACGAACACCCTGAGTTCGGCGAAGCGGGACCAGCCGGTCCGGCCAAGCGGGACCGCGTGAGTTCGGCCAAACGGGACCACCCGGGGTCGGCCAAGCGGGACCGGTAGAGTTCGGCCAAGCGGGACCACCGCGGGGTCGGCCAAGCAGGACCACCCCGGTTCGGCCGAACGGGACCAGTTCGGCGACGCCGTCGCGGCCATCCTCCCTGGAGTCAACAAGTCTGATTCCATGGGAGGGATCGCGATGACCGCCAAGAGGGTGGAAATGCATCGGCTACAGGAGTTCGTCCGGCTGCACCGGCTGGGGACGAGGAGTGCTCGTGAGGTCGCTCGTCTCCTCAAGATGGGGAGGACGACAGAGTGGAACTACCGCAAGGCCTTGGACGCCGCCGGCGTGCTGCGGGGCGACCCCGAAGACCTGCCCGACCTGGCGACGCTGAAGACAGTGTTGAATCAGCACAGTCCGGCCAGGACGCCCAAGCAGCAGGTCTCCACGGTGGAGCCGTGGAAATTGGAGGTCGAAGAGATGCTCGAGCGCGGCGCGCGAGCCCGCGCGATCTACGACCGCCTGCGGCTCGAACACAAGGGCGAGTTCGAGTGCAGCGAGTCGGCAGTCAAGCGTTTCTGCGCGCGGCTGTGCGACGAGAAGGGAATCGCACCCGAGGACGTGGCGATACCGGTGGAGACGCTCCCTGGCCAGGTCGCCCAGGTCGACTTCGGCTACGTCGGCAAGATCTACGACCCGGAGCGTGGGGCGCGGCGCAAGGCGTGGGTGTTCGTCATGACGCTCGGCTTCAGCCGGCGCCCTTTCGCTTGCCTGACGTTCGACCAGAAGGTCGAGACCTGGCTGATTTGCCACATCCTTGCCTTCGAGTACTTCGGTGGCGTGCCGGAGACCATCGTCCCCGACAACCTGAAGTCGGCCGTGATCCGTTGCGCGTTCGGTGTCGACGACAACGACGACGCTGCGCTCAACCGGAGCTATCGCGAGCTCGCACGCTACTACAGCTTCACGATAGACCCGACTCCGCCGCGTGCGCCAAAGAAGAAGGGCAAGGTCGAGTCCGACGTGAAGTACGTGAAGAGAAACTTCTTTCTCCCGCGTGACCTCGACGAGATGGGGCCCGACCGTGTGCGCACCGAACTCGCGCAGTGGCTTTCCGAGATCGCCGACGTCCGCGTGCATGGCGCGACGCGCGAGCGCCCGATCGACCGCTTCGACCGGGAGGAGAAGGATGCGCTCAAGGTGTTGCCTCCGGTGAGATTCGAGCTCGTCGTCTGGAAGAAGGCCAAGGTCCATCCCGACACCCACGTCGCCTTCGACAAGCGGATGTACTCCGTGCCGTTCGAGCTGCTCGGTCAGACGGTCTGGATCCGCGCGACGCCAACTACAGTGGCGATCTACGCCCACGACGAGCGCGTTGCTACGCACTCGCGCAAGTCAAAGGGACACCGCAGTACCAACGAGGGCCACCTGCCCGAGCGTCGGGCAAACTGGCGACACCGCAGCCGCGAATTCTGGGAGGAGCGAGCCTGCAAGATCGGAGCTGATGCTGGCCGCCTCGTGGCATCAGTCTTCGGCAGCGAAGATGTGGCCTCCAAGCTGCGCGTGGCGCAGTCCATCGTCACGCACCTCGAGCAGTTCCCCATCGACCGCGCCAACGCCGCGAGCCGTCGAGCGCTGCATTTCAGCAACCTCACCTACCGCGGCATCAGGGACGTCCTGCGGCAGGGGCTCGACTACGAGCCGTTGCCCGGCACCAAACAGAAGAACGGAGTGCTCGAGCACCCGCGCTTCTCACGATCTCCGACCGACCCCATCAACCGCCACGTGAAGGAGGCGACATCATGAGTACCCACGACGACCTCGTCCCCATCCTCAAGAAGCTCAAGCTGTCCGGCGTGCTGCAGACCCTACAACTCCGCACCAAGGAGGCTGTCGACGACAGCCTCGCTCAGACCGAGTTCCTCTACCGCTTGCTGCACGACGAGGTCGAGCGACGCGAATCCAAGCAGCTGACGATGCGCTTGCGACGCGCTGCGTTCGACAGCCACAAGTCCCTCGAGGACTTCGACTTTCACTTCAACCCGCAGGTCCCCAAGGCCAAGGTGATCGACCTCGCCACCTGCCAGTTCGTCGAGCGCCATGCCAACCAACGTCCTCCTCGTCGGACCAACTGGCGTCGGGAAGTCCCACCTCGCACAGGCGCTCGGGCAGCGCGCATGCCGCGCTGGCCACTCCGCGCTCTACATCGCCGCGCACGACATGCTCTCCCAACTCCGCGCATCACGTGCCGACCAGAGCTACGAGCGACGTTTGCTGCGCTTCACCAGCCCCGACCTGCTCGTCGTCGACGACCTCGGACTGCGTCCTCTCGAGCATGATGAGCCCATCGACCTCTACGAGATCATCAAGCGGCGCTACGAGCGCGGCTCGATGGTCCTGACCTCCAACCGTGCTCTCGAGGAGTGGCATCCCTTGTTCGGCGACGACCTCCTCGCCAGCGCCGCGATGGACCGACTTCTTCACCATGCTCATGTGATCGTGATCGAGGGGAATTCCTTCCGAAATCCTCCGGGATCGGAGGCCCAACGATGACCATCACGCAACCTCACGCTGCTCGTGTCTTCGGTCAGTGTCTCTGCGGCGACTTCGTCGCCTGGTACCTGACGACCAGGGCTCTGCCCCGGACCCCGGGATTTGTCGCTTCGGGCCAATCTCGAAGTGACGAGGGTGCCTCAAAACGAACGGGC
>CALZKB010000411.1 GCA_945787575.1 Thermoanaerobaculia bacterium
TGCCTCCCCTCCGGTCCCCCTCGATCTCGAGACGACCGCGGCCGTTCTCGATGCTTTCGACACCCACATCGTGAGGTTCGTCGCTTCTCTCGAGGCGGCGAGCGACGCGAAGCTGCTCGAGTCGTGGCGATACCGCAAGGGGGAGACGGTGGTTTTCGAGACCCGCAGAATCTCGGCTCTGCGTCGTTTCGTCTTGAATCACCTCGTCCATCACCGCGGCCAGTTGACCGTTTATTTAAGGCTCCTCGACATTCCGCTACCTCAAGTCTACGGTCCGACCGCCGAAGACCGAACCGGCTACTGATGGCGCTGCCGAAGGTCCTGCTGCTTCAGGCGCGCCGCGAAGACGACCCGGAGCGCGAGGCGGAGCGGAGGTCTTTCGCCGAAAGGCTGGAGCTGCCCGAAGATCGAGTCATCGGCCACAATCTTCTGACCGGTCTGCCCGATCTGCGGCACCTCGAGGAGTACGATGCCCTTTTCATCGGAGGGAGCGGGGAGTTCTACGTCTCGAACGGAAGGTTCCCGCGACAGGAAGAGGTGCTGAGCCTCCTGCGGGAGGCGGTGGTGGGGCCGACTCCGATTTTCGGCTCCTGCTTCGGGTTTCATCTGATGACGGAGGCTTTGGGCGGACGGATTCGCCATGATCCGGAACGAATGGAGGTCGGCACCCACGAGCTCGAGCTCACCGAGGCGGGTCGGGGCGACGAGGTCTTCGGAATCCTGCCCGATAGGTTCTGGGCTCAGGTCGGACGCAAGGATCGGGCGGTGGCGCTTCCTGAGGGCGCAGAGAACCTCGCTTCCAGCGAGCTGAGCCCGTTTCACGGTTTTCGCTACAAGGGGGGGGCGGTCTGGGCGAGCCAGTTTCATCCCGAGCTCGACGCCGAGACCAATCGCGGCCGATATCTCTCCTATCTCGAGGGCTACGCTGGCCTCATGGATGAGCAGGAGCGACTCGAGGTCCTCTCGAGCTTCCGTGAGAGCCCGGAGACTGCATGGCTGCTCAAGCGCTTTCTCGACCTCGTTCTGAGCTGAGTCGCCGATCGATCCGGCTTCGCGAGATCAGCGGCGAAGCTCGACGTGAAGAAGAGAAAAGCCCCGCCGAGAGGCGAGGCTTTTGCTTGTTTCAGGAAGGAGCGTCAGTCGGCTACGCGGTCCTTGAGGCCTTTGCCGGCCTTGAAGAACGGGTACTTCTTGGCAGCGATCGTGATTGTTGCGCCGGTCGCCGGATTGCGGCCTTGGCGAGCCGAACGGCGCTTGGTGCCGAACGTACCGAAGCCGAGTATCTGAACTTCCCGACCCGCGTCCAACTCGGTGGCGATAATGCCGTGCCCGGGCTTCGTGTCGAAAACCGTTGCAACGATCTCCTGCGCCTTGGCCTTGGAGAGGTCACACTTTCTAGCGAGCTTTTCGGCGAGATCCTTCTTGTTCATTCAGACTCCTTCCCCTGGATGGGTGTGGGGTTCTGGAACCCCGGTTTGGATGTGGTGCGGGCGCACTACGATCGGAATGTTGGTTCAATCCCTCTGATTCAAACGAGCCGCTAGTGTAGCATGCCGACCGAGCGGGAAGCCAGTGATCTTCTGCCTTCTCGGCCGATACGACGGGTCCGAGTCAGGCTCGGAAGTCACAGAATTCGTCGAGCGACTTCTTGTCGATCCGTGGTACGACGGCGCCGGGGGCCGGGAATCCGGTCACGAGGATGAGGTACGGCCGCTCGTGCTCGGGCCGATCGAGGACCTCGTTGAGGAATCGCATCGGGGCGGGCGTGTGGGTGAGGGTCGCCAGCCCGGCGTGATGAAGGGCGGTGATGAGCATCCCCGTCGCGATTCCGACCGACTCGTTGACATAGTAGTGCTTGAACTTCTCTCCGCTCTCGGAAACGCCGTACTGCTGGGCGAAGATGACGATCAGATAAGGCGCGATCTCGAGGAAGGGCTTGTACTCGTCGGTGCCGAGCGGGGCGATCGCGTCGAGCCATGCCTGGGGCGCTCGCTCTCTATAGAAGATCTTCTCCTCCTCTTCCGCGGCGGTTCGAATCCGCGACTTGATCACCGGGTCGGAGACGACCGAGAAGTGCCAGGGCTGGCGGTTGGCGCCGCTCGGTGCGGTGCCGGCCGCCTCGATACAGCTCTCGATCACCGATCGCGAAACCTGCCGCTCGGAGAAGTGGCGCACGGTGCGGCGGCATCGTAGCTCGTCGCGGATCTCTCGCGCCCGCTGCTCCATCTCCGCGACCGGGTACTCGCGGTAGTGGGGAAGTGGAGTGAATTCAGGCATCTTGAAACATCCTCCTCCGTACGGATGAGATGGTGCTACCATCCCTCCTCCAAGCAGTCCCC
>CALZKB010000412.1 GCA_945787575.1 Thermoanaerobaculia bacterium
CGGCGGCGAGGCATGGACGTGCCTCGGCAACAACCTCCCTCCCGTGTACTCGGTGCGCTTCGCGCGCTAGGACGATACGTCCACGCGAGGCGTACTCACGCGAGGTGCACTCACGCGAGGCGCACTCATGCGAGGTGCACTCATGCAAAGTGTACCCACGCGAAGTGCACCCGGGTATAGCGCCACGAGGCCTGGAGGAGGGGGATTCCAGATGAGCGGATGAAACCTTTTGCCGGAGTCCAGCTGGTGAAAGTCCAGCCCGGTCAAAGCCGTAGCGGGCGGGCCGGTAGCGAGTCTTGCCCTGGCGGGGTGACCCAAAGGGGAAGCGTAGACAGTGAGGAAGCAGGCCGCGGGTACAGCTCCGAAATCTGCATTGTTGCGGTGCCGACGCTGTTACCCGAGCGGAAGGCAGCATCGGGGCAACCGTTAGAGCGAGGTTGTTCCCGGACCGTCGGAGTCGTGGACCGGGGCACGCTTCCACAGGGACTCCCCAGGAACGTGGGAGACCTCCTGCTCTCCGCCGGTGAGCGGTAGGGGTGTGCAAGGGAAACCGGAGGGCACTCCGAAGGGGCAGGAGGAGTCGTACGACCTTCATAGTACCGACGAAGGTGGGGAACCAGAGATGGGACCCACTGGAGGAAAGGGGGGAAACAAGGCGACGCATCGGTTGGGGGAACCATGAAGGCACCCCGATGCCTGAGATCATGTCAACGAAACTCGACCGAATAGCCAACCTGGCCAAGGAGGACAGGGAGCGGCAGTTCCTATCGCTCGCTCACCTTCTCACGCCGGAGGCGCTGACCGAGGCCTTCGGGTCGCTTCGAAAGAAAGCGGCCGCGGGGGTGGACGGCGTCACCTATGCGGAATACGCACAGGATGCTCCCCGGAGGATCCGCGAGCTCCACGATCGTCTCCGGAGCCGGCGCTACCGCGCTCAACCGCTGAGACGGATCTTTATCCCCAAGGAGAAGCCGGGAGAGAGAAGACCGATCTCGATCCCATCCTTGGAGGACAAGATCGTCCAGCGGGCGGTGGTCATGGTTCTCAACGCGATCTACGAGCAGGACTTCCTGGAATGCTCCTTCGGATTCCGCCCGGGCCGTGGTGCCCAGGATGCGCTGGACGCAGTATACCGGACGATCGTCGGACGACGAGTGTCCTACGTACTGGAGGCCGACATCCAGGGGTACTTCGACGCGATCGTGAGAAGCCAGCTCATGGAGATGATCGAGAGGAGGGTGTTGGACGGGAGCCTACGGCGGCTGATCGGGAAATGGATGCGCGTGGGAGTCATCGAGGACGGACGGCTTCTGGTGACACAGACAGGGGTAGGTCAGGGGCAGGTGGTCAGCCCGCTGCTGGCGAACATCTACCTCCACTACGTGCTGGACACGTGGTTTGCAGAGGAGATCGTGCCCCGGCTGCAAGGGGAGGCCTACGAGATTCGATACGCCGACGACTTCATTCTCTGTTTTCAGCACCGCCGAGACGCCGAAAGGGTGTTGGAAGTGCTCCCCCAGCGGTTTGGGAAATACGGACTTCGCCTACATCCGGAGAAGACCCGGCTGATCGAGTTTGGTCGTTTTGCGGCGGCCAACGCGAGACGGCGGGGAACCAACAAGCCGGCGACGTTCGACTTTCTGGGGTTCACCCACATCTGTGCCCGAAGCCGGAGAGGACGCTTCACCATCCACGTGCGCACCATACGCCAGCGTCTTCGACGGAGCCTGCGACGAGCCTCCGAGTGGTGCCGATGGCACCGGCATGACCCGGTGCCAGAGCAGCACGCGGTGCTCAGTCGCATGCTGCGGGGACACTACCAGTACTACGGCCGATCGACAAACTCCCTCTGTTTGAGGCAGTACTATCGACGGGTCCGTCGTATCTGGCGGAAGTGGTTGAGCCGCCGCACGCGGGGAGGCCCGATGACCTGGACGCGTTATGAGGCGATCCTGTGCCGCCACCCGTTGCCAAGCCCTCGGATTGCTCGACCTTGGACCAGAATGGGGAGTCGCGCTTGAGGAACCGGGTGCGGGAAATCCGCACGCCCGGGTCTGTGAGGGGGGAGGCCGTGCGGTCTCGTTATGGGGCACCTAAACGGGCACGAAGCTGGAAACGGCGGATACAGCCAAGGGAAACCTACAGACGAGATCGCTCCTCCCCTACTCGGCCATACACCCGCCTCACCGAGCGTTCGTGGAGGCGGGAAGCCGTAGCCATCCTGGCCGGCGGGGTGCGCGGCAGATGTGACTTCACCGCGCACCGGCGGGTCGATAGATTCGAGTTTGCCGACCAAGCTGCGTTGGAGCGCTCAGAATCGTGATTCGGCT
>CALZKB010000413.1 GCA_945787575.1 Thermoanaerobaculia bacterium
GACGAAAACGGACAAACCCTTCGTGATCGTCGATATGATCACCGGGTGCTGGGGAGCGCGCCCCGACAAGGACGGCATCGAAGCGATCACCAACCCGTCGCAGAACATGTCGAATACGCCGGTAGAGATCCTCGAGTCCCAGCATCCCGTTCGGATCGAGGAGTACTCGCTGGTCCCCGACAGCTGCGGAGCCGGCAAGTGGCGCGGCGGGCTCGGGCTCCGTCGCCGGTACGCGGTCGTCGACGCCGAGGCCACCCTGCAGTTGCGATCCGACCGCATGAAGTTCCAACCCTACGGTCTGGCCGGCGGCAAGCCCGGGAGGGCGACGCGCAACGTGTTCGATCCGGATGGCGAGGCCCGTGAGATGCCGAGCAAGTTCGCCATGAGGCTCAAGCCGGGAGATGTGATCCTGCACGAGCAGGCCGGCGGCGGCGGTTACGGCGACCCCCTCGAACGGGATCCGGAACGGGTGGCGGCCGACGCCTGGAACGAGAAGATCTCGATCGAGTATGCCCGCCGCGAGCACGGGGTCGTATTGGATCCGCTCACGCTAGAGGTGGACGGGGAGGCGACGCGAAGCCTGCGCGAGTCTCTGGGCTCGGCCCGAGAAGGTACGCCGACACCTGAACTAGACCAAGCCCAAGAATCAATCTGACGCCTGTTAAGCCGGAGGTAAACCGACGTCAACACAAAGGCGCTGCACGAAGTGCACCCTACTCGGTAATCCGGAGTCCGACTGATCTTCCCCCATTGAATTTGAGGTAAGTGCTTGAAAAAAGGGAGGAAAGTGGACTTTTGGCATGAATATTGTAGGCATGTAAATCGTATTTTTTTGTTGTATTGAAGGTAAAATATGCGTATACTGAAAGCATGTACGTACACGAGATCCCCAACCGCACCTCTCCTCCCGCCATCCTCTTGCGCGAATCCTACCGCGAGGGCGCGAAGGTCAAGACCCGGACGCTCGCGAATTTGAGCCACTGGTCGGCCGAACGCATCGAGGCATTACGGCGCACGCTCAAAGGCGAGTTCGATGGGGTGATCCCCGAGGGCCAGCCCATCAGCGGGCCGATCTTTGGCGTGTTGTTCGTGCTCAAGGCGTTGGCCGATCGGCTCGGTTTGACGAAGGCCCTGGGCACGAGCCGAGTGGCCCGGCTGGCGCTGTTTTTGGTGCTGGCGCGGGTGGCCCACCAAGGCTCGCGGCTGTCGGCCGTGCGCTGGGCCCAGAACCACACGGTGGCGGAAGTGCTGGGGGTGGGCCGGTTCGACGAGGACGATTTATACGCAGCCCTGGACTGGCTGGCAGCGCACCAGGAGGCGATCGAACAAACGCTCTATCGGGGGTATGTGAAACGCACCGGTGCGCCGCCGGTGCTGGTGCTGTATGACGTGACGAGCTCGTATCTGGAGGGCGAGCAGAACGAGCTCGCGGACTGGGGGCACAACCGCGATGGCAAGCGGGGCAAGAAACAAGTGGTGATCGGGCTGTTGACGGCGGCCGACGGCGAACCGCTGGCGGTGAAAGTGTTTCGGGGCAACACCTCGGACCCCACGACGATGGCCGATGCGATCGCGGCGCTGAAGGAGCGGTTTGGGATCGAGGAGGTGGTGTTCGTGGGGGACCGGGGGATGGTGAAGAGCAAGGGCAAGAAAGCGCTGAGAGGGGGTGGGGTGGGGTTTCGTTACATCACGGCGCTGACGGATCCGCAGGTGCGCAAGTTGCTACGGAAAAAGGTGCTGGAGCCGGGACTGTTTGACCCGGTGGTGCAAGAGGTGGAGCAGGAGGGCAAGCGGTTGGTGGTGCGGTGCAACGAGGCGGAGCGCCGCAAAGAGACGTATCGTCGGGCAGACAAGCTGGGCAAGCTCGCACAAAAGATCGCCGCGCGCAACGCGTTTGTGGCCGAGTCCAAACGCGCCCAGCCCGAGGCGGGCTTGCGCACGTGGACGCAGTGGGTGAAACGCCATAAACTGAGCTCGTTTGTGACGGTGCGGCTCGAGGAGCGCGTGTTGGTGTGGGAGGTGGACGACGAGGCCAAGCAGGAGGCGGCGTTGCTCGATGGCTGCTACGTGCTGGAAACCGATGTGGCCGCCGTCAAGCTCAGCGCTGCCGAGGTGGACGCGCGCTACCGCGACCTGGCGAAAGTCGAGCGACTTTTCCGCATGATGAAGACGGGGCTATTGGAGGTGCGGCCCATCTTTGTGCGCAAGGCGAGCCGTACCCGCGGGCATGTATTTGCCGCGATGCTGGCGCTGAAGATCGGGCGGGAAATGAACGCTGGGCTGGGGGCGGCGTTCGGCACGACAGACGACGACAAGTTGGCG
>CALZKB010000414.1 GCA_945787575.1 Thermoanaerobaculia bacterium
GGATCGCGGTGGGCGAACTTCTCGACCGATTCGGCCCGCTCCCAGGTCGCAGGCTCGTTCGGTTCGGTCATGGGCGAAGACTATGTCAACAGCGCCAAGGGGGGCGCCCGGTTCCGTCACAGCGACTAGGTGTGCGGCGAGTTGGGGAAGCAGAGTATCTACGGGACTACTGGGAAGCCGAGCGCTCCTTCGGGGCCATCAACCGATCGAACGGAGGATAGCCGCGGAGTGCCTCCAGGTTCATGTCGTCGTGTCGGCTCCACGTTCGGCTATCTCCGAAACCGAGCCCCTCGGCGAAGGCAGCCCGCAGGAAGCGGACGGCCTCGTCGCGATCTCCCAGCGCGGCGGCAATAGAGGCCCGCCAATAGGTATCTTCGCCCCGCGCGTAGAGATAATCCCACGCCGCCAGCCGCCGCGAGATCCGCTGAGCTTCGTCTTGCTCCCCGAGCCTGGCTGCCACGACTCCGAGGTGGCCGAGAGCCACCAAATTCCAAGGGTGGGCGTCGCCCTCCGCCGCCTCGGCGAAAACGGACCGCGCCTCCCGCCATCGCTGGGCCAGGTGGAGAGCAGTGCCCAGCCGCCAGCGGTCCTCGGCCGTCGCCGCCTCGGCAGCCGACTGCTGGCGGTACGAGTCGACGGCCAGGTTGGCGACCCGGAGGGATTCTTCAGGCTGTCCGTGGGCGCGCAGCTCCCGGGCGGCGACCATCAGCAGGTCGCCGGAGCTTTCGTCGCTGGACGGAGTGGCCACTGCCGCCTCCAGCACCTGCTCCAGCTCGTTCGCCTCTCCGAGGGCGATCAGGGCGCGGACCTCCCCCAGCCGCAAGGACAGAAACTGGGGATGGCGCTCTGACAGGCGGCGGGAGAGCGCGAGCTCCTGTCGGTAGTCCCCAACCAGGTGGTAGGCGAGCATCCAGCCACTCCAGCCCCAGGCGACCCGAGGGGTCTGGATTTCCACGGATTCCTCCACGTCGAGATAGCTGGCAAAGGTCTCGAGTGCAAGCTCGGGGCGATTGCCCCACAGCGCCCAGACGCCGACGAGATACTTGAAGCTCCGGCTCTGCGGCAGGCGTCGGGCGAGTGCCTGCAAGCGCTGCAAGGCTTCGGCATTGTGGCCATCGATATCGGCGCGCTGCCAGTCGAGGCAGTCGCGGGCGGCGACCGCGAGCTCTTGACGTCTCCCCTCCCAGCCGGCCACGATGGCATCTCCTTCCGCGTCCTGGCCGAGATTTGCATACGCTGCCGCCATCTCGAGGCTTGGCCAAAAATAACCAGGATCCAGGTCGGTCGCTCGTTGAAAGTGTCGGAGTGCCTTGGGGTAGTCGCGGCCGAAGTAGCTCCTGCCGGCCCGCAATTCCATCAAGGCTTCGTGGCGCGGCGGCTCGAGGTAGTAGAGCGACCAGGTTTCGACGGAGGCATCAAGAGCAATGTATCCGTTCGATTCCTGGTAGAGGATCGACGTGAGCCCGATCAGGCGCTGCCGGAACTCTTCCAGGGCCTCCTCGGGAAGAGCCAGCGCGGTGCTGATCTCATCGACTCCGTAGAGCAGCTGCATCGTTTCGGCGGAGGTCACACGTGCCTGGATCCGCAGGCCGTTCTCCTGTGGAGAGTAGTCGCCGGTAACGACCAGACTCGCTCCGGTTTCCTCAGCGAGGCGTCGAACGCCGCCGGAGCGGTCCTCGCCGGACGCTGGGGCAAGCGGCCGCGCCTGGAGCAAGTCGATCTCGCTGATCTCTGAGAGCCCCTGGATCAACGTCTCCGCGATCGTCCGGCCGAGGTGGTCGAGGGACGGGTCCTCGGTGCGGTTCTCGAACTCGGCAACGACCACTCGGTTGGCGACACGACTCGGAGCCGCCGGCGTCGTTTCGCGCTGCGACCACCACCACCCGGCGGCGACAATCGCCGCCGCCACCAGGACGACCGCCGGCAGCCGTGTCGGAGAAAGTCTGAGCCAAGCCGGGCGGCGTTCCTCGGTGGCGGCGGCCCGCAACTCCGTTGCGACAGCCGCCGACCTCGGCGAGGAGGTTTCTTCCCGCAGGCCTTTGAGCTCGTTGAAGACATCCCGCGCTGTCTGATATCGGTCGGCCGGTGATTTCTCTAGACATCGCCCGATGACCCGGCCCAAATGACGGGGCAACTCGGGTCTCACCTCGGTGACAACCGGGGGGATGTCCTTGAGCACGGACGACCTGAGCTCAATCGCGCTCGCCCCCTTGAAGGGGCGCTTGCCAGTCGCCATCTCGTAGAGCATCACGCCCAGCGAGAAGATGTCCGAGCGGTGATCGACCCGATCTCCTCGGGCCTGCTCGGGCGA
>CALZKB010000415.1 GCA_945787575.1 Thermoanaerobaculia bacterium
ACAACCAGGGCGGCAACACTGACTCGCTGATGGGCTACGACCTGCTGCACCAGTTCACGCTGCGCATTGACTACAAGCGAAAACGCCTCTGGCTGCGCCGCGGAGGCGACCGTCGCACGACCTTCTACGGCGGCGACTACGAGCTCTCGAAGGCCCTGGGAGCCCAGATCACTCCGCTTCGCCAGGGCGGCTTCCAGGTCTGGGCCATCCGGCCCGGAGGTCGGGCGGCGTCCATCGGCCTGCGCAACAACGATGTCATCGTGCCGCCCTACGGCGAGACCCTGACCGCGAAGCAGATCCTCGAGAAGGTCGAAGCGAGCGAAGAACTCGTCGTGGGGCGTCTGGACGGCGACGTCTGGGTCGACATCAGCCTCCCCGAGCCCGTCTACAACGACGAGGGGACCGCGGTCAGTGCGGGCGCGGAGGACTGACGCCGAGGAACGGGGTCGCGCGGTGCGGCTCGGACCCTCGACGCAGATCGCTCACATGTGCAGGCCATGCCACGCAGGCATTCCCGCTGTGAATTCGCCCGCGAGCCCGGGGGAACCGTGTTCTCACAACTCGGTCTTCGCCCTTCTGCTGCGGACTTCGACCCGCCAGCGTACCGCAGGGCCCGCGAGCCTCGACAGCGTTGTGTCTGACCGCGGAATCACGCAGGCTCGCCGCCGCCGTGATGGTCCTGCTCTCTTTCGCGACCGCCCTGCTCCACTCGCTTCGGGCCTGCTTGCGCAGCCAGAGTGAGCAGGCCCTCGTCGAGCTTGCCCTCCGCCAGCAGCTCGCCGTCCTTGCCCAGGCCGGACAGCGACCCAGGCTCACTTCCCTGGATCGTGCCTTCTGGGTCCTGCTGCGCCAGCTCTGGCCTCGCTGGAGGGAGGTGTTGGTCGTCGTCCAGCCCGAGACGGTCGTGCGCTGGCACCGGAAGGGCTTTCGGCTCTATTGGCGGTTGCGCTCTCGGCGGAGACCTGGACGGCCGCGCATTCCGAGGGAAGTGCGACAGCTCATCCGGCGCATGGCGCTTGAGAACCCTTGGGGTGCGCGAAGGATCCACGCCGAACTCGAGAAGCTCGGCATCGAAGTCAGCCTTGCGACCGTCTCGCGCTACCTCCCGAAGCGGCCGCCGGATCCGGGGCGGCAACAGAACTGGCTGACGTTCCTTCGGAATCACAAGGATGCCATCGCGGCGATGGACTTCTTCGTCGTCCCGACCGTACGCTTCCAGCTCTTGTACGTCTGGTTCGTCCTCGACCATGATCGGCGACGGCTGATCCACTTCAACATCACGCCGAGCCCCACGGCCCGCTGGGCGATCCAACAGCTGCGGGAGGCGTTCCCCTCGGACACCGCCCTTTCCTTTCTCGTCTACGACCGCGACTCGATCTTCTCCGCAGATGTCACAACGGCGATCCGGAACCTGGGCTCTGAACCCATACGCACGGCGTACCGCAGTCCCTGGCAGAACCCGTTCGCCGAGCGATGGGTCGGGACCTGTCGGCGCGAGTTGCTCGACCACGTGGTCGTCCTCGGCGAACAGCACCTCCGGCGGCTCCTCGAGGAGTACGTCGACTACTACAACGTCGAGCGGGTCCACACCGCCCTGTGGTATTCTACCGATGGTGGCCCCGGCGTCGGCCGGCCTTCGCCGAGCGCAACCGTCGTCGACCTCCCTCGCGTGGGCGGCCTTCACCATCGATACGCGTGGCGGGAGGCAGCTTGACTCTATGGCCTCTGTCCACCGGAGCCACGCGATGAGTTCTGAGAACAGACAGCCGGCCAGCGCGAGCGCCTCGAGCTCCGTGGCCGGCTCGGAGTCGGGCTGCAGCGACCGAGTCAGCTCGCCTCTTTGAGTACCGCAACTTCTCGAACGAGCCGTCCCTTCAGACGTTCTTTTTCGACCTCGAGATCGTGGCGGATCTGCAGGTTCATCCAGAAGCGCTCCGACGTCCCGAAATAGCGTGCGAGCCGGAGTGCGGTGTCCGCCGTGATTCCGCGCTTTCCGTGTACGATCTCGTTGATGCGCCGAGCTGGAACGCTGATGTCCTTTGCCAGGCGGTACTGGCTCAGGTCCATCGGCTCCAGAAACTCCTCGAGCAGGATCTCCCCGGGGTGAATCGGAGGGTGTGCCTTCCTGGCCATGGTCTCATCCTCTTAGTGGTAATCCGTGATCTCCACGTCATGGGCGTCTCCGCGATCCCACCGGAAGCAGATGCGCCATTGATCGTTGATCCGGATGCTGTGCTGGCCCGCCCGATCTCCGACGAGTCGTTCCAAGCGGTTCCCTGGCGGTACTCTCAGGTCGTTCAGTGCCTC
>CALZKB010000416.1 GCA_945787575.1 Thermoanaerobaculia bacterium
GAAGTGATCAATATGTTGAAGCGCTCCCAGGACCACATCCGCCGAACGGTGGAGCAGGCCGCCAGCGACCTCGATCGCGAGGTCGACTTCTTCGGCCGTAAGTGGTCGGCGCGCCGCCTCTGCATCCAGGTCGCCGCCCACTCCCACGAGCACCTCGGCCAGTCGATCGCCTACGCGCGCTCGATGGGCGTGGTGCCGCCGTGGAGCCGCGGCGGCTAATCTGGCACGCCTAATCGGAAGTTCCTGTGGCTATGAGCGAGTAACCCCTTGATTTCATTGAAGAAACGCTCGGTGAGGGGAGTAGTTTGCGTGGCTACACCCGGAAGGGGACGCCGAGCAAGTCGAGAGCTTGCTTCTGCAAGGGTGTAGGTTGGGTGTATTGGATGAATGTGGCCTCGCTCTCAATCTTGGCCCGCACCCGATGTCGGCAGAGGGTGGCCAGGTGGGCGAGAAGGGTGGCAAACGAGTGGACGGTTTGGCCCGCCTGCGTCCGTTGGGTGCGCGCCTTCGCTTCGGCGGGCGCCGAACGCTGGGCCGGCGCGACGACGGAGCGGCGGCGGATGCGGCCGGCTTCGGGGTCCTCGTCGTCGAACAACAGCGGCGCCAGCGCTTGGCGCAGGTGCCACTCGACGTAGTAGGCGAGCATGCAGAGGAAGACATGCGCTCGAACCCGTTGCTCGAGATGATGGTAGATCGGCCGCACCTTGAGGTCGACAGTCTTGAGGCAGCGGAACGCGCGTTCGGTGCGTGAGAGATCCTTGTACGCTTGCACGGCCTGCTCGCCGGAGAGGGCTTCGGCCGGGACATTCGTGCGGATCACATAGAAGCCGTCGAGCGCAGCCTCCGCCGCGATGAGCTCGGGCACCCGCTCGTAGCGGAACGACGCCTCTTCAATCTCGACGCGAAAGTGCT
This sequence comes from Thermoanaerobaculia bacterium, assembly GCA_945787575.1. GTDB lineage: Bacteria > Acidobacteriota > Thermoanaerobaculia > Multivoradales > JAHEKO01 > CALZKB01. The sequence goes on from CALZKB010000416.1 coordinate 913, forward strand.
TGGCCATTTTGAAGCGTCCGAGCACCCGGCCGACCCGGACACCGATGGCATCTTGGCCTTGCAGTGGCCGGCGTGGCCGCTGGGTGGCGGCGACGATTTTGTCGAGCTCGCGCTCGGTCGCGGCGAGCAGTTCCTTGCGCTTGCGGCGTCGCTCCTCGGCCAGGAGCGGATTGCGACAGACGATCAAGCGCTCGTTTGGATAGGCAGGAGCGGTGATCTCGGCCAGATCCTGGTCATCAAACAGCGACAGCTGGATCGCTCCGCCCTCCAGCAGCTTGCGGATGGCCGGCGCGCGCAGCGAGGTGATCCATTGGAGATCGTGGGGACGCAGATCCTCTCGAATCCGCGCGTCGGTGATCATCCCGCGGTCTCCGACCACGATGACTCGTTCGAGGCCGAAGCGCTGCCGGAGCTTATGGATCTGGGAGGCCAGCGTGCTCGGATCCCCGGCATTACCGGCGAATACCTCCACGGCGATGGGGCGCCCCTGACGATCGACGAGCAATCCGAATTCGATCTGCAACCGATCGCGCTTGCGGTCGCGGGAGTATCCCCGGCGAGCCAGCGGGCAGTGCCGACCCTCGAAGTAGGTCGAGGTGAGGTCGTAGAACACCAACGCCCCTGACTCGAGGTGCCGGGCCGCCAAGCGCCGTTCGATGGCGGGCTGGCGCTGAGCCAGCCAATCCATGGCGGTGTAGAGCTCGTCGACCTCGACGTCGCCCAGCCCCAGGACCTCGCTGAGGGAACTGGCTCCGTCGAGCCCGCGGGCGGTCGCGAGCTTGGAGCGGGGATCGAGAATGCGGGCGAGCACCATCGCCACCACCAGGTCTCGGGACCGGCTGCGTCGGCTGGCCAGGAGACGCTCACCCCCGAGCTGGCGCAGCATGCCGAGGACCGCAGCGACGTGTCCGTGGGGCCAGGAGCGTTGGATCTCCAAGGCTTCTTGTGCGGGGACGAACGAATCGCCGCGCAGGGCGCGCCGGACGAGGTCAATGACGTGATCGGGGAGGTGGGAAAGATTGCCGACGGTTTCATGCTTGACCTTGCCGTCCTGCCGGAAGTTTCGCCGGAGGAGGTGAGTGGTGTAGATCTTGCCCTTGTATCGGCGATGGGTAGTGGCCACATGAACAGCGCCGCCTCGTTTTGCCATACAGGCAATCTAGCAGAGATCTGGCCAGATGTCAACCTCTTTAGTGGCTACTTATGCAGATGAAATCTTCGCCCAAATCTAGACGGCTCAATCACTTAATTGGGATCAGGGCGAAGAACTTCGGACTAGCGGGCTGCCTGGGCGAGAGTCCTTCGGGCCCCGCTCTCTTCCCGGCAACGCTCCCGAGCGTTGCCGGGTTTCGTGTGTCTGTCGAGACCGACCGTCGTGTCGGTGTTGT
>CALZKB010000417.1 GCA_945787575.1 Thermoanaerobaculia bacterium
GCCGTCGGTCGACTTGTGGATGCCCGACTCGGGACCGCCGTTGACCAGGGCCGCGACGTTTCGAGCCTTTTGGTGGGTCGAAGCAAAAAGGACCTTGGCATCGCGCGGGTCCATGTGCACTTCGTTGACGCCGGTGTACTCGCCGCCGCCGAGGATCTTCTCCCAGTTGGCGCCGCCGTCGGTGGTCCTGTAAAGGCCGCGGTCACCGCCCGCGGACCACAGCGGCCCCTGCGCCGCTACGTAAACGACGTTCGAGTCGTTCGGGTCGATCACGATGTTGCCGATGTGCTCGGAAGCTTCGAGCCCCATGTTCTCCCAGCTCGCGCCGCCGTCGAGGCTCCGGTAGACGCCGTCGCCGTAGCCCACGTGCCGCCCGCCTACGTTCTCTCCGGTCCCGACCCATACGATCTCGGGATTCGACGGATCGATCGTCACGTCGCCGATCGAGTACGAGCCCTGATCGTCGAAGATCGGTTGCCAGGTGGTGCCGGCGTTGGTCGTCTTCCAGAGATTGCCGCTCCCGACCGCCACGTACCAGACGCTCTGATCCTTGGGGTGCACGTCGATGTCGGCGATCCGCCCGGACATGAGCGCCGGTCCGATGCTCCTGAACTCGAGCCCCGAGAAGGTCCCGGAGGACATCTTCAACTCGTCTTCGGCGGCTTCGGCTTGGTCTTTGTCTTTCTTGGTTTTCTTCGCCTCGGCCGCCGAAATCGGCAGGAGCAGTGCGAGCATGAGAATCCAGGGAATCGCGCGGCGTTGACGCATCGTTTCGTCTCCTCTTCGGTCGTCTGTGAGCGGTGAGGTTACCAAAGGAAAGGATAGAGTGCGGCGGTGGGAATCCGGCTGCTTTGGGCTGCACTGGGTTTGGCGCTCGCCGCGCTGGTCGGCGTTGTCGACGCCGCCACCGGCCACGAGCTGAGCTTCGGGCTCTTCTACCTGGGGGCGATCGGCGTCGTCGCCTGGAAAGCGGGGCGATCGGCCGGCCTGCTGCTCGCCGTCGTCTGCGCCGCGGTCTGGTTTTTCGCCGACCGCGCGGCGGGAAACGTCTACACGCAGCCCCTTATCGCCTACTGGAACGCAGGGATCCGCCTGGGTTTTTTTCTCATCGTCGCGGTGCTGCTCGCCGAGCTTCGCCGGGCGCTCGATAACGAACAGGCCGGGGCTCGGATCGATCCCTTGACCGAGGCAGCCAACCGTCGGCAACTGCTCGAGCGGCTCGACGAAGAGCTCGAGCGCAGTCGCCGGCACGCGAGGCCGCTGACTCTCGCCTACGTGGACCTCGATCACTTCAAAGCGGTCAACGACCATCTCGGCCACGCGGCCGGAGACGAAGTGCTTCGGGTGGTCGCGCGGACGCTGCTCGGACGGCTGCGCAAGACCGATACCGTGGCGCGCTTCGGCGGGGACGAGTTCGCGGTGCTGATGCCCGAGACCGATGGACAAGCGGCACAGGGCGCGATCGATGGCGCGCGCGCCGGACTCCTCGATCAGATGGGGCGGCACGGCTGGCCGGTGACCTTCAGCATCGGCGTCGTGACGGCGGAGGACGGCAACGTAGGAATCGACCAGTTCGTCCGCGAGGCCGACGAGCTGATGTATCGAGTCAAGAAGGAAGGTAAGAACCGCGCGTTGTATGCGACTCTCGAAGCCCCGGACACGGTAGAGTAGGCTCAACGTCTGGAACGGAGTGACCCTCAATGAGTGATCTGGCATCCCGCGATTGCATCCCGTGCCGGGGTGGCGTGCCGCCCCTCGAAGGCGATGAGCTGACCCGCTACGCCGAGGAGCTCGGCAACGACTGGAAGGTCGTCGACGGACACCATCTCGAGAAGACCTACAAGTTCAAGAACTTCCGCCAGGCGCTCGACTTCACGGTCGATCTGGGCGAGCTCGCCGAAGAGGTGAACCATCATCCCGACATCTGTGTGGGCTGGGGGAAGGTCGCGGTGACCCTCTGGACACACAAGATCGGCGGGTTGAACGAGGCCGATTTCGTCTGGGCCGCCAAGGCCGATCGGCTGCTCGAGTCCTCTTCGTAAGGTTCGGCAGCCCTTTCAGGCCATTGCGCCGAGCGCGCTTCCGGCACCGGCTCGTCCAGCGAGCCAAGTCCAGTGAGTACGGTTTTTCGCCGAAACCGGAGGATTCGCCGCCGTCGGGTATCTAACTCCTCTGACGGCGGGCTATGTACAAGGCATACCCCCACAACTACATAGCGCGATGCGCTGAGGAGGAGAACGTAATGAGCACGAAATTCCGCTCCAAAACAGGTCACCTGGAGGTGCGGCCCCTCTCCAG
>CALZKB010000418.1:0-868 GCA_945787575.1 Thermoanaerobaculia bacterium
CAACCTCCTGCTCGGCACCGATGGCGGTCTCTACATCTCCTGGGACCGCGGCAACCACTTCAGCCACGTCGGCGATCTGCCGCTGTCGCAGTTCTACGAGGTGGGTGTCGACATGGAGGATCCGTACAACGTCTACGGCGGTCTCCAGGACAACGGCTCGTGGATGGGCCCCTCGGCGGCGACCGGCGGGATCCAGAACAAGCACTGGCAGAACGTCGGCTTCGGCGACGGCTTCCACGTCTACACCGACCCCTCCGAGCCCGACTACGTCTACTCCGAGTACCAGGGCGGCTTCATCAATCGCATCCACAAGAAGACCGGCGAGACCCGCGACGTCAAACCGCTCCCGGCGGCCGACGACCCGGACTACCGATTCAACTGGAACGCGCCGATCCACCTGTCGCCGACCAACTCCGGCACTCTCTACTTCGGCGCCCAGTTTCTTTTCCGCTCGACCGATCGCGGCGAGTCGTGGGAGAAGATCTCCCCCGACCTCACGACCAACGACCCGGCCAAGCAGCGTCAGGAGGAATCCGGCGGGCTGACGATCGACAACTCGACGGCCGAGAACCACACGACGATCTACACCATCGCCGAGTCGCCGGCCAACCCACAGGTCATCTGGGCGGGCACCGACGACGGCAACCTCCAGGTCACCCGCGACGGCGGCGACTCGTGGACCAACGTCGTCGGCAACGTGCCCGACCTGCCCGCCAACACCTGGGTCAGCCACGTCGAGGCGAGCCGCCACGACGAGGCGGTCGCCTACGCGACCTTCGACGGGCACCGGACCGGCGACATGGCGACCCACGTCTACCGCACCGGCGACCATGGCGCCACCTGGACATCGCTGGCGAACGACGCCGTC
>CALZKB010000418.1:917-3213 GCA_945787575.1 Thermoanaerobaculia bacterium
TCTCGGCACCGAGCGCGGCCTCTTCGTCTCGGTCGACCGCGGCGCCAGCTGGGCGCGGTTCAAGGGCGGGCTGCCGATGGTCGGGGTGCGAGCGCTGGTCGTCCACCCGCGCGAGCACGATCTGGTGATCGGCACCCACGGCCGCGGCGTCTTCATCCTCGACGACGTCACACCGCTCAGACACCTTTCGGAAGAGGTCCTGGATTCGGACCTCGCTTTCCTGCCGACCCGGCCCGGCCGTCTTCGGGTGCCGGCGGCTCTGCAGAGCTTCCCCGGCGACGACGAATTTGTCGGCCGCAACCCCAGCCAGGGGGCGTCGATCGTCTACTACCAGAAGAAACGCCACCTCTTCGGCGATCTCCGGATCGAGGTCTACGATGACGCCGGCGACCTGGTCTCGACCCTCCCCGCCTCCAAACGCAAGGGAATCAACCGGGTTCACTGGTCGGCGCGCCGCAAGCCACCGAAGACGCCACCGGCGACCTCGCTCGTCTTTCAGCCCTTCTCCTTCCTCGGGCCGCTGGCGCCGCTGGGCGACTACACGGTCAAGTTGATCAAGGGCAAGGAGACCTTCGAGACGAGGGTCACCCTGGGCGGCGATCCACGCGCGACCCACAGCGACGAGGACCGAGCCCTCCAACGCGAGAAGGCCCAGGTCCTCTACGACGATCTCGCCGACCTCACCTATCTGGTCGACAAGGCGATCGATCTGCGCGATCAAGCGCGCTCCCGCGCCGGCGAGCTCCCCGAGCGCGACCGGCTGGGCCGTCAGCTCGCGAGTCTGGGGGACGACATCGAGTCGATGCGCGGCACGCTGGTCTCCACCAGCGCCGCGGGGCGACTGTCCGGCGAAGAGCAGGTGCGCGAGCGCCTGGTCTACCTCTATGGCGCGATCAATGGGTACGCCGGCAAGCCGTCGAAGTCACAGCTCGACCGGATCGGAGTCCTCGAAGGCCAGCTCACCGCGGCCAACTCGCGCTTTGCGGCCCTCATCGACGATCGGGTCGAGAGTCTCAACGGCCAGCTGACCCGGCGTAGCCTCGATCCGCTCGAGCCGCTCGCTCTTGACGCCTGGGAAGAACGGCAGGAGAAGGGCGGCTCGGCCGGCCCGCTCCTGACTCCGTCGCTCGCCAAGCATCTGGCAAGGCGGGCCGGAGTCACTCCGCTCGGTCGTCTCAGATAGCGCACACAGGGGGCACCCTTCCCGGGTGTCCCCTTTCTGCGCCTCTCGTGGGCCGGCTAGGCGAACGAGGCGATCGCGGCCTCTTCGTTGTCGAAAACGTCGAAAACCGTGTGGATCTGGGTGACCTCGACGACGTCGCTGACGCTCGCACCGAGGTTCATGAGCTTGACCTCGCCGCCGATTCCAGCCGCCCTCTGATGCGCGGCCACCAGCTCACCGAGGCCGGACGAGTCGATTCTGGGCACCCTCTTGAAGTTGATCAAGAGGCTGTGCTCCCCGTTGTCGAGCGCACCCTGCACCGCATCGCGCAGCGCCACGTCTCCTTCACCGATGGTGATTTTGCCTCGCGGCTCGATGATCGTGACGCCCTCGCGCTGCCTCGTCTTGATCTTCATGCCAAATCCTCCTCATTCCTCTTCATCGGAACCAAGCCTTTCACCCCGGAGACTCTTTCGTAGCAGGACTCGTGTTCCGCCGGAGAAGTCGAAAGCGACCTCGTCGGCGTAGGCTCGCATCAGAAGGATGCCCCGGCCAGACGGACGCAACAGGTTTTCCGGCGACAGGGGGTCGGGAAGAGCTTCCAGGTCGAATCCCCCACCCTCATCCTTTACGCGAATCTCCGCATCGTTGTTTCGCCTCTCGAAGGCGATCTCGACACCGCGCGCCTGGTCCAGGGCGCAGCCATGCTTGACCGCGTTGGCCACCGCCTCGCGGACGGCCAGGACGAAGTTGTCGCGCGGTTCCACCCCGAGGCGATGAAACGAGAGCCAGGAGCCGGCGAGCCTGGCAACCAGGTCGATCTCCTCGAGGCGGGCACTGATCCGCACGACGACTTGCGGCTCGCTCGCCATGTTCCCTCCCGCTGGTTCAGCCATCGGCGACGAGTAGCTCCAGAGCGCGCTCGCGGTCGGCCTGGTGGACCGAGTCCTCGTGCAGGAGGGGTGGCGCGGCACGGTCGGCGCACGCCTCGCGGCTCAGACCACAGCGCTCACAGGTCAGATTCACGTCCGATCGAACGATGGCGGGATCCGACGCGAAGCGGACGACCTTCTCGAGGCGCGAGTTGACGCGAAAACCGAGCGATACGCTCGATCGCGCTCCCTCTGTGAGCGC
>CALZKB010000419.1 GCA_945787575.1 Thermoanaerobaculia bacterium
GAGGGCGATCGACAGCTGCGAAGAGAGCGCTTTGAAGAAGATGAGATCGGTCGCGTCGACGTCGATCGATTCGACGGCCCCATCGACGTAGAGCCCGCCTATCGAGGTGCCGGCGGCGATGATCGGAACCGCGAACGCAAGCTGCTGGCGCTCTCCGTGGGCGGCGACCACTCCGCTCCGGACCTCGCCCTCTCTCATGGCCTCGGCGAGGAGGGCCCGCGGTTCGTCCTCGAGCTCGAACGAAGCGCGCCGGGCGCCTACCGGCGATGGGGGTCTCGCGATTCCTCTTACGAGCTCCGGATCACCGCTCGCTAGCCGTCGGAAGAGCCCGACTCGCTCTGCTTTGCAGGCCGAGTAGAGACGCTCGACGACCGCTCCGGCGAGAGTCTCGAGGTCCTTGGTGTCGGCGACGAGGTCGACGGCGTCTCTGAGCAGGGCCATGTTCCGATAGTCGCGCGCGAGGTCGCCACTGAAGAGCTCGCTGATACGCGCCGACTCCTTGCGGCCCCCGGCGGTGATCGCCTTCTGCCAAATCTCGATGGCTCCTTCGCCGGCGCGCCGGGCACGATTGAGCGCCATGTCGGCCCGCCGAAGCAGGTCGAGCGGATCCGCGAGCGGTTCACCGTCGGAGTCGACAGATGCGACGCCGCAGCACAGCTCGAGACGCACCTCGCCGTCGAGGAAGCGACTCTCTCTCACGACCGAAACGAGCTTCTCGGCGACGTTTCGCGCATCTTCGGGATTCGTCATCGGCAGGAGCGCACCGAAGATCGCTCCCCCGTATCGCGAGACGGGATCGCTCTCTCGCAGAGTCTCGACGATCAAGTCGGCGAGCTCGCGCATCACCTGGTCACCGGCAAACCGCCCGAAGCGTTCGTTGATCTGGCCGAAGTTATGGGGATTGATCAGGATCAGAGACAGCCAGGTTCCCATCTGGTAGGCCCGCTCGAGCTGGTCGGTCAGCAGCGCCTGGAAACCGATGCGATCGGCGAGACCGGTGACCGGATCTCTCAAGGTGCTGTGCACGTGCATGGCACGCTCGGCGAGACTGGCTCCGAACTCGCGAACCCAGCGCCACTGCGGATCCTGCGCGATCTGTTCGATGACAGAGCCCTCTTGGGTGCCATAGCTGACTCCGAGCCAGCCCCGTGGACGGCTGTAAGGCTCCTGATCGGCGGCCCGGCGGGTGGGCGATACCGGGCTCGGCTTCTGCGGTGTGGCAGGTCTCAGTGGAATCAGCCACCCTCCCGGTGAGACGCTTGCAACGACCAATTCGCCTCGTCTTTCTTCGCGGGTCAACTCCCGGACGATGCTCTCGGCGGACTCCAGAGAGCTGAGCTCCGAGACGGCGTTGGGCGCTCCCTCGTGCAGGAGGATCGGATCGACACTGCGATCGGAAGGCGCCGGGACGTAGACCGCAGCCGTTTGGGCACCGGTGAGAAACCTCACCCCTTTGAGGAAGGAGCCGAGGATGTCGGTCGGTGACTTCACGGGGAATTTGGATCGGGCGGGCGGATTCCGGACGTTGACGTTCGTCGGGAGGAAGATGGTATCACCGGGCTCGGCTGACTCCGGCCGGCGGGCGGGTCGGCGAGGCCTGTGGCCGAGGTGCGACCCACGGCGAGTTGCGGCGCCGCAATCCGTATACTAGCCAGCTCATGACCGAGGCTCTCGATCGAGATTCGCGGACCCTCACGGACGAACTCCTGCGGGATCTGCACGGCTTCCTCAGCCTGGAGGCTCCGTTCTTGATTCGGGATCTGCCCCCCGCCAAGACCGAAGAAGAGCTCGAGATGGCTCTGGTCGATCGCCTCGCGTACCGCTACCGCACCGGTCCGAAGTTCGCGCACGAGACGCTGCATCCCGGCCTGACCCACGAACAGGCCGTGGCGATGTCCCAGCAGGGGCTCGAGACGGCGATTCGGGGCTTCTTCGAGCGTCGGAGGATTCGCCAGGGTCTCGCCGACGATGAGCGAATCCTCATGCATCGCAGCATGCTCCTGACTCGCGCGGTCGACGATCACTTGAAGGAGGCGTTCGACCGCAAACAGATCCGTTGGCGGGAGTACCCCTCGCCGCAGAAGGGCTTCCGTTCGACCGGTCAGGAGGCGATCGTCGGCGCCGCGCTGAGGCTCCGCAGGCCCCCGGCGTTCCCTGCCGGCGGGGACTATCAGGGGGACTACATCTGTCCGCTGATTCGTGATCTCGGCGCGCTGCTGATGTTCATGCCGGATCCGCTTCATCCGATTCTCGTCCAGTACGGCAAGGACGGAACGCCGGTCGGGGGGCGCGATC
>CALZKB010000420.1 GCA_945787575.1 Thermoanaerobaculia bacterium
ACCCTCGACCGGGTGGTGTCCCTGACCGATTTCGAGGACTTCGCCCGCACCTTCGCCGGGATCGGCAAGGCGAGGGCGGATCGGGTCTGGGACGGCTCGCGCCGGGTCGTCTTTGTCACCGTCGCCGCAGCCGACGGCAGCGAGATCGACCAGGAGGCGGAGCTGCTCGGCCACCTGCGCCAGGCGATGGACCGGGCGCGCGATCCGTTCCAGCCGCTGCAGGTGGGTTCGTTCGGCCAGTTGCTGTTCACCCTGGCGGCCCGGGTCAAGGTGCATCCCGACCACGAGACCGAGACCGTCTTCGAGCGCATCCAGGACGAGCTGCGGGCGGGCTTCTCTTTTGACACGCGCACCTTTGGTCAGAGTGTGCATCGCAGTGACGTCATCGCTCTCATCCAGGAGGTGGAAGGCGTCGAGGCGGTGGATCTCGAAGCCCTCGACTTCGCCCCGCCTCGACTGACCGGCGCCGAGCTGCAGCCGAGACTGGACGCCCTGCCGGCGCGGCTCGGGAGCGACGACAGCGGGCAGCCGGTGCTTTTGGGCGCCCAGCTCCTGACCCTGATCCCGGGTCCGGTGAGCCTGGAGGAGCTGCCTTGAGCCACTACGAGCGCGACAGTCTGTACGAGCTTCTGCCGGCGGTCTACCGGGTGCGCGATGCCGAGCTGGGATACCCGCTACGCGACCTCGTTGCCCTGCTGGCGCGCGAAGCCGAGATCGTGGATGCGGACATCGAAGGCCTCTACGGAAACTGGTTCATCGAGACTTGCGCCGAGTGGCTCGTTCCTTACATTGGCGACCTCATCGGGGTGCGTGGGATCCACCTGGGAGAGCACTCGCGGCTGACGCGGCGGGCCGAGGTGGCCAACACCATTTCCTACCGTCGCCGCAAGGGGACGGCGGCGGTTCTCGAGCAACTCGCCCGCGACGTGACCGGCTGGCCGGGCGCTCGGGTCGTGGAGTTCTTCGAGCTTCTTTCGTGGACCCAGTATCTGAACCACATCCGGGCTCAGAGTCTGCGCACGCCGGATCTGCGGAACGCCAACCGGCTGGAGCTGGTCGACGGCCCGCTCGACCACGCCGCCCACACCATCGAGGTGCGCCGGATCCCGCCGCGCCGCGGGCGCTTCAACATCCCCAACGTCGGTCTCTATCTGTGGCGTCTAGAGGCCTACCCGCTGCGAGGCATCACCCCGCACGAGGTGGGCGACGGTAGCGGTCTCCACTATACCTTCAGCGTTCTCGGCAACCCGACGCCTCTGTTCAATCACCCGCAGAGCGAGACCAGCCCGTTGCATATCGCCGAGGAGATCAACGTCCCGGCGGCGATTCGGAGGCGGGAGTTTCACCGTATCCCCGAGTCCTATTACGGCAACACGCTCAGCATCGAGGTGGAGAAGGACGGCGTGGTGTTGAGCTCGGCTCAGGTCGAGCCCTGCAACCTCGACGGCTGGGTGCGCGAGCCCGACGCCGGCAGAGTGGCGATCGACCCGGTTCTCGGGCGCCTGGCGTTTGCTCCGGGGGAGGCGCCGGACGAAGGAGTGCGCATCGTTTTCCATCACGGATTCGCCGACGATCTGGGTGGCGGCTCCTATCCGCGCAGCGAGTCGTTCAGCGAGATCGCTGACGAGACGACGTTTGACATCGGCGAGGGCCAGACCTTCGCCAGCTTGAGCGCCGCCCTGGCTGCCTGGCAGGGCGCCGGTCGACCGTCGGCGGTTCTCCTGATTCACGACAGCGGTACCTACGAGGAGACTCCGTCAACGGGCCTCTTGGCTGACCGCCGTCTGGAGATTCGCGCCGCCGATGGCGAGCGGCCCACACTGCTGCTGACCGAAGAGATGGAAGTCGACGGCGAAGAGGGCAGCGGCTTCGAGATCAACGGCCTGCTGATCGCCAACCATCCGCTGCGGGTGGGCGGCGACCTGAACCGCCTGGCGCTACGTCACACGACGCTGGTCCCCGGGCGACGGCTGGACGAGGACGGACTTGCCGTCGAGCCCTCGCAGCCTTCCCTGGTTCTCGAGAGCGCCAACGTAGAGGCAATCATCGAGCGTTCGATCCTCGGGCCGGCGCGTGTCGTCGGCGAGGCCGAAGTAGAGCTGCGCGACTCGATCGTCGATGCCGATGACAACCAAGCTGTGGCCTACGCGGCGCTCGACGGCATCGCGCCGGGGGGCGCGCTGGTGATCTCACGGGTGACGATCATCGGCACGGTCGAGACGCTGCAGCTGACTTTGGCGGAGAACTCCATCTTCCTCGGCGTGGTCACTGCCGAGCGCCGGCAGCGAGGTT
>CALZKB010000421.1 GCA_945787575.1 Thermoanaerobaculia bacterium
CCGGTCGGCTCGTCGCAGAGCAGGACGTCCGGCTGTTTGGCGATCGCGCGCGCGATCGCGACCCGCTGCTGCTCGCCGCCGGAGAGCTGCGCCGGGAAATGGTCCTTGCGGTTGCCGAGCTCGACCAGCTCGAGAGCCGCGGCCGGGTCCATCGGCGCCTTCGAGATGTCGGTCACCAGAGCGACGTTCTCCACCGCCGTCAGGCTCGGGATCAGGTTGTAGAACTGGAAGACGAAGCCCACGTGCTCGCGGCGGTAGCGAGTGAGCGCGCTCTCGTCAGCCGCCGTCAGCTCGTGGTCCCGATACCAGACCGTGCCCGAGGTCGGCACGTCGAGGCCGCCCAGGATGTTGAGAAGAGTCGACTTCCCGCTACCCGAGGGGCCCAGCAGGACCACCAGCTCGGAAGGCCAGAGCTCGAGGTCGACGCCCCGCAGGGCATGCACCTCGATCTCACCCATCCGGTAGACCTTGGTGACCCGCTTGGCGACGAAGGCGGCCTCGTCGACTTGCGCTTGCTGCGTGGTGGCCTTCATCACGACTCCTCCCAGCTGGTGTGCTCGACGAGGCCATAGGCCATGAGCGCGGAAGCGATTCGGAGGCCGGGACCGCTAGCCGCCTCGCGTCCGGGAGTGCCGGAGTGGAGGATGTGCACGGCGAGGTCCGAGTCCAGCCCGTAGCGGCGATACAGCGTGACGGCAAGAGGGTCTTCGAGGTCCCCGATCGTCTCGCGGATGCGATCGCTCAACCACTCGAGCTCCTCCCCGGATGAGCGTAGATGGATGATCTCGAGCCATTTCATCTCTTTGCTCCCAGCGACGATTGCCGCTCGACTTCCTTCCGAAGGCCGAGGAGAAGCGAACCAGGTGCCAGAAAGCTAAACCATTAATTGACAATGATTTACGTCCAGAGAGCCTTCCTTTTTTGTGGCATACGGTGATTTCCTTCGTCGTATTTGACAAGCGGCGGTATGATGATTCCCGGCCATTAGCCATGACGGACGACAACGAGTTCTTCCGCAGCGCGACGCTGAGGATCTGCAGCACCCTGGCGATCGAGGAGGCGATGCGTGCCTGCGTGCGCTACTTCGCGCCGCTGATTCCGGTCGACCGCATGTTCATGCAGGTCTACGAGCCGGACCTGGCGGCGATGCGAACCGTAGCCGTGGCGACCGCGGAGAGCGGCAAAGAGGTGGATCTCCTGACACCGATTTCGGCGGAGAGTCGGGTCCCGACTCGGCAGCGCAACGCGCCGCAGGAAGACGACGTCGTGGTCATCGATTCGGTCGAGCGCAATCCCCTGGCCGGAGAGATGCTCCGTTTCCACGGTATCGAAGGCTGGTCGATCCTGCGGATCAACCTCGGCACCGAGGGTGGCCGTCTCGGTGGCGTCGTTCTGACCGCCGAAGGAGCCGATCGCTATACGCCGGAGCACGCGCGCTTGCTGCGCCTGCTGGAAGATCCCTTCACCATCGCGATGGCCAACACCTTGCAGCACCGCGAGCTGATCCGGCTGCGCGACCGGCTCGCCGAGGACTATCGGCATCTGCAACGGGATCTGCTTCGCCTCTCGGGCGACGAGATCATCGGCGCCGACTTCGGCTTGCGCGAAGTAATGCACCAGGTCCGCCACGTCGCGCCGACCGAGAGTCCGGTCCTATTGACCGGCGAGACGGGCGTCGGCAAGGACGTGATCGCCAACGCCATCCATCTCTCTTCGCCGCGGCGCAACGGCCCCTTCATTCCGGTCAACTGCGGCGCCATCCCCGAGTCCCTCCTGGACAGCGAGCTGTTCGGGCACGAAAAGGGGGCTTTCACCGGAGCGTTGGCGAGAAAGAGGGGCCGCTTCGAGCGGGCCAGCACCGGGACGATTCTCCTCGACGAGATCGGCGAGATGCCACTTCAGGCGCAGGTGCGCCTCCTGCGAGTCCTCCAGCATCGCGAGATCGAGAGAGTGGGCGGTACGGCTCGAATCCCCGTCGACATCCGAGTCATCGCCGCCTCCAACGAGGACCTCGCGGCCATGGTTCGAACCGGACGATTCCGGGAGGACCTCTGGTTCCGGCTCAACGTCTTCCCGATCGAGGTTCCGCCCCTGCGCGACAGGAGAAGCGACATCCCGGCCCTGGTGCAGCACTTCATCGAGCGCAAGGCCGGGGAGCTCAAGATCGGCGAGACGCCGCGGCTGGCGCCCGGCGCCATCGACGCCCTGATGGCCTACGGCTGGCCCGGCAACGTGCGTGAGCTCGAGAACCTGGTGGAGCGGGCGATGATCCTGCACCG
>CALZKB010000422.1 GCA_945787575.1 Thermoanaerobaculia bacterium
TAGAGGAGTCAGAGTTGGCCCGGCGCGAGGGAAGCCGAGGCGCGAGCCTCTGTATCACCGGAGTCCGAGCAGCTCGCGCCGTCCCCTGGGGCCCTCCGGCACGAGCCGCCGACCAGAACACCTGCCGGTATTATCCGGCTTCGGCCGCCACCATCGGCGATAGTGCGGCCGCTTCAACGATCAGGGGGGGTGCGGTCGGCTCGGGGTTTGGAGGTCCGCCTCAGGCGCCGAGGAGTTTTTCGGCGCGGGCGACGACGTTCTCGACGGTGAAACCGTAGGACTCGGCGAGGTCCTGGAACGGGGCCGAAGCGCCAAAGCCGTCGATGCCCAGGACGTCTCCGGCGTCCCCGGCATAGCGCTCCCAGCCCAGAGGGGTCCCGGCTTCGATCGCCAGCCGTTTGCCGACGGCAGGTGGCAGCACCGCCTCCCGGTAAGCGCGATCTTGGGCATCAAAGAGCTCCCAGGAGGGCAGGCTCACGACCCGAGCCGGCACGCCGCGCGCGGCGAGCTCTTTCTGCGCCGCGAGCGCCAGGCTGACCTCGGAGCCGGTGGCGATCAGGATCAACTTCACCTCGCCTTCCGCGGGGTCGCTGAGCACATAGCCGCCGCGTGGGAGACCGGCGCCGGCGTGCTCGGCCGCCTCGGAGAGGATCGGAAGCTTCTGGCGTGTCAGGACGATCGCCGTGGGGCGGTCGCGGTGGGTGATGGCGAACCTCCAGGCTTCGGCGGTCTCGATGGCGTCGGCCGGTCGCAGAACGGTCAAGCCGGGGATCGAGCGCAGCGACAGGAGCTGCGAGATGGGCTGGTGGGTTGGTCCATCCTCACCCAGAAAGATCGAGTCGTGGGTGAAGACGTAGACCGCGCCCAGACCCATCAATGCCGCCAGACGGATCGCCGGGCGCATGTAGTCCGAGAAGATCAGAAAGGTACCGCCATAGGGGATCAGCATCCCGGACAGCGCCATACCGTTCAAGATCGAGCCCATGCCGTGCTCGCGCACTCCAAAGTAGAAGTTGCGCCCGCCGGGGTTGCCGCGACCAAAATCGGTCGAGTCCTTCTGGTAGGTGTTGTTGGATCCGGTCAGGTCCGCCGAGCCGCCGATCAGCTCCGGCACTTTTCGGGCGATCGCGCTGACGACCGCTCCGGACGCCTTGCGGGTGGCGAGGGAGCCGTCGGCCGGCGAGAAACGGGGCAGGCCACTCTCCCAGTTCTCGGGCAACCGGCGTGCGATTCGGCGGTCGAGCTCGGCAGCAGCCTCGGCATGCTCGATGCGATAGCGATCCATAAGTCCCAGCCATTCGGCCTCGAGCCGCTGACCACGGGTCGGAACAGGGGCGAAGGCCTCGCGGGCCTCGTCGGGGACGTGAAACAGCGGCTCGAGAGGCCAGCCCAGCGCACGCTTGGTGAGGTCCACTTCTTCCGCGCCGAGGGGAGCGCCGTGGGCTCCCGCGGTGTCCTGCTTATTTGGGCTGCCAAAACCGATATGGGTGCGGACGACGATCAGCGTCGGTCGATCGGTCTCACTCTTCGCCTCCTCTGCCGCCTCATCGAGTGCTCCCAGATCGTTGCCGTCGCCGACCTCGAGGACATGCCAGCCGTAGGCCTGGTAGCGCTTGCCGACATCCTCCGAGAAGGCCAGATCGGTCGGCCCATCGATCGAGATCTTGTTGTCGTCGTAGAGAACGTTGAGCTTTCCCAAGCCCAGGTGTCCGGCCAGCGAGGAGGCCTCCGCGGACACTCCTTCCATCAGATCGCCGTCGCTGGCGATGACCCAGGTCCGGTGGTCGATGACATCGAAGCCGGGGCGGTTGAACGTCGCCCCCAGCTGCCGCTCGGCGATCGCCATGCCGACGGCGTTGGAGATTCCCTGGCCCAATGGCCCCGTCGTGGTCTCGACCCCCGGGGTCAGGTGAAACTCCGGGTGCCCCGGGGTCTTTGAGCCCAACTGCCGGAAGTCCTGCAGATCCTCCAGCGACAGGTCGTAACCCGAGAGGTGGAGAAGCGAGTAGATCAGCGCCGACGCATGGCCGCAGGAGAGGACAAAGCGGTCGCGGTTGGGCCAGGTCGGGTTCGCCGGATGGTGACGAAGATGCCGCGCCCAGAGCACATAGGCGAGGGCCGCCTGGCCCATCGGAGCGCCGGGGTGTCCGGAGTTGGCCTTCTCGACCATGTCGACGGCCAGAAAGCGGATCGTGTTGATGGCGATGCGGTCGACGTCGGGGGCGAGGGACGGCTCAATCATTGCGCGTTTTGTTCCGGTCACGGAGTCGGGA
>CALZKB010000423.1 GCA_945787575.1 Thermoanaerobaculia bacterium
AGCTCAGCTCACGGGGAGAGCTAGCTTGCTACGAGGCCTCTACGATCGCGATATCGGGATCGAGCGGTCGATCCTCGCGCGTCGGCGCGGCCTGGATGCAGCGCCGGAGATAGACCGTAGCTGGACCGACGATGTTGCCCTCGACCTCACGATGGTCGCGCCGGAGGGTCTCTGGGTTCGCAATGACTTGGCTTCGATCGAGACCCGTGGCGAATTGAAGGTACAGGGCTCTTTGAGCCGTCCCCGCATCTCAGGACGTATCGAAGCGCTCGAAGGAGGGCGTATCTTCTTCCGCGAGGTCTCTTACTACGTGACCCAGGGATCGTTTGACTATCTGGGTGGATCCATCGCCGATCCTCGATTGGCGATTCGAGCGGCGACTTCGATCTCGGAGGTTGACGTCACCTTGACGGTTTCCGGCCGCCTTAGCGACCCGGTCTTCGAGTTGACTTCGAACCCGAGCCTCCCGACGGCTGACATCGTCACGCTTCTCGTGACCGGGTCGACTCGTGACCAATTCGTCTCGGGGGCTGGCGGGCTGTCGCAGGCCCAGGCTGCGGCCTATCTGTCCAGCGGAGTGACCAAGAAGCTCGAGGCCTCTTTGCGCAAGTCCTTGGGGCTCGACGAGGTCAAGCTCGATCCTGTTCTCGTAGAAGGGCAAACCAACCCGACGGCGCGAGTGACCGTGGGAAAGGCCATCACGCCACGTTTGTATGCGACCTACTCCAGCCGTCTTGGTACGGCTCAAAAGGACGTGTATCAGACGAAGTTCCGCCTGAGCGAGCGCTTGAACCTGGTCGGAACCCGTGACGACGACGGCTCCTTGTCCGCCGACGTTCAGTACGGTTCCAGCCGACTCCAGAGCTCGAAGGCGACGAGCGATCCATCCGCCAGCGGTATTGACCTGCGCCCGACGATCCGCGAGATCGAGATCAGCGGCAACGTTTTGGCCGACAGCAAGACGCTCAGCAAACTCCTGACGCTCCGAACCGGAGAGGGTTTTCGCAAGACCCGGCTCCTCGAGGGACTGGAGCGAGTGCGCACCTGGTACCAGCAGAGAGGGTATCCCGAAGTGGACACCGCCTATCGAGTGCTCGAAACAGACGATGGAGTCAAACTCGAGATCGGTGTTCAGGAAGGTCGCAAAGTGCGACTTCGCTTCAATGGCTTCAAGAACCCGAAGCAGCTCGAACGTCCGATCCTCGAGCTGTGGTATAGGAGCCTGTTCAGAGAAGACATTGTGCGCGATGCCGCTACGAGGATAACGGAGCTTCTCGCGCAAGACGGCTACGTCTCGGCTAGAGCCCAGGGTGCGCTTCGCACTTTGGCTCCCGGCGAAGTCGACGCTGTGTTTTCGATCGAGCCTGGGCCGAGGGTTCGGGTGGCAAGGATCACAGTTCGGGGCCACGACTTCTTTGATGAGAAGGAGATCCGCGAGCAGATCCTCACCCGGCGAAGCACCTTGCGGGCGAGCTGGCTCAATCCAAAGCTCGTTGTCGAGGACGCGGAGGCTGTTCGAGCCCTCTATGCGAGCTCCGGCTTCATCGAAGCCGCGGTCAGCTCCGAATTGGATTTCCCGGAGTCAGACCGTCGTGCCGCGGTGACGTTCGCCATCGAGCAGGGGCCCCGCTATTCTCTCCGCTCATTGCAATTCTCGGGCAATGAAGAGGTCTCGACGCAAGATCTGGAACGCGCGCTGGGTGTCTCGATCGGCGAGGCCTACAAGGACGAAGCGATTCGTATTGTCCAGGTGAAGGTCGAGAAGCTCTATGACGGGTTGGGGTACCCGGATGCCCGAGTCGTTGCGGAGGCGAGTGTCGACCGCGACGCCAAGGCCGTTGATTTGGTGGTCGCCATCGAGGAGGGCGCAAGGCAGCGAGTCGAGGCTGTCGAGATCGACAATACGGGGATCACGCGGGAGAGTGTGATTCGGCGTGAGATCCAGTTGGCGGCCGGCGAGCCGCTTCGCCGCGAGGAAATCGATACGACCCAGCACCGTCTCTACCGGACGGGCCTGTTCCGGAGTGTGAGGGTCGAGCGTTTGCCGGGGGTCTCTGCGGATTCACGGCGCCTGCTTGTCAGCGTCGAGGAGGCGAAGAACCTTCGGAAGGAATACGGTCTTGGCTGGGATTCAGAGGAGGGCCCACGCGTCACGGCGAACATCGCACACACCAACGTCGGGGGGCGTCGTTACCATGTGGGTGCAGGTGGGCGGTGGAGTCCAGTCGATCAGAGGTTTCAGCTCCTCCTGCGCAATCCGTCGATG
Organism: Thermoanaerobaculia bacterium; assembly: GCA_945787575.1. Classification (GTDB taxonomy): domain Bacteria; phylum Acidobacteriota; class Thermoanaerobaculia; order Multivoradales; family JAHEKO01; genus CALZKB01. Next base: position 2,267 of record CALZKB010000423.1, read on the forward strand.
GGA
>CALZKB010000424.1 GCA_945787575.1 Thermoanaerobaculia bacterium
GGCGCCACGACGAGCTCGGCGACCTGGTCCGCCTCTACAACACGGTCGGCGAGATTCTCGCCGACGAGCGGCGGGAGCTCTTACAGCGCGAGCTTCTGCTCGCTTCGGCGCTCGACCGCTCGCCGGCGGCGATTCTCCTCGTCAACCCTCTCGGTCGGATCATCTACTCGAACCGCGAAGCCCGGAACCTGCTGATGGGAAGCGGCAAACCCGAGGGAATGCACCTCGACGAGCTGCTGGAGGGCTGCCCACCGGCCATGCGCGAGATCCTGGCCAGCCGCACGAACGGGCTCTTCACCGTCCCCGGGGAGGGCGACGCCGAGACCTTCCACCTGTCGCACCGCGTCTTTTCGCTCAACCGGAGACGGCACCGACTGGTGCTCTTGCGCCGGATCACCGGTGAGCTGGGCCGGCAGGAGGCCGAGACCTGGAAGCGAGTCATCCGGGTGATCTCCCACGAGCTCAACAACGCGCTGGCGCCGGTCTCATCGCTGGTGCACTCGGCCAGGCTCATCGCCTCCGACCCCGAGCGCTCCGAGCAGGCCGACGAGATCTTTGGCACCATTCGCGAACGGCTGGACCATCTGCACGAGTTCATCGAGGGGTACGCCCGCTTCGCCCGTCTGCCGCAACCGCGCAAGCGCCGGGTCGACTGGACCGAGTTCGTCGGCTCGCTGGCCGAGCTGCCGAGCCTCGAGGTCGTCGGGCGGTTGCCCTCGGCCCCGGGCTGGTTCGATCCGGCTCAGATGCAGCAGGTCGTCGTCAACCTGGTCAAGAACTCGGTGGAGGCCTCGAACGGAGCCGTCGACGTCAAGATGCGCGTCGACACGAGCTCGGAGACCGGCACCGTCCTCCAGGTCGTCGATCGCGGCCGGGGGATGGACGAGGAGACGATGAAGAAGGCGCTCCTGCCCTTCTACTCGACCAAGAAGACCGGCACCGGACTGGGCCTGCCGCTATGCCGCGAGATCCTGGAGGCCCACGACGGACGGCTGTCGCTCGAGAACAACCCGGAGGGCGGTCTGACCGTCACCTGCTGGCTGCCGCCGGAAGACGCCTAGCAGCCCGTGGGAGGAGTCGGAGGATGGGGGCCCCGCCCGCCTTCGTACCGGCGCAGGGTGTTGACCGTGAGCTCCCCTGGAAGTTCCTCGGCTGAGCCTGTGCTCGAGCTCTCAGGACTGCTAGGGTCGCGAAAAACAGAGGAGAGAAAAAATGTCGAAAAAGGTCTTCAAGCAAATACGCGTCACCGGCTGTTCCGATAAGAGCTATGAAGAGGCGATCGAGGCCGCAATTGGAAAGGCCGGGGAGAGTGTCCACAACCTGTCCTGGTTCGAGGTGGACGAGCTACGCGGTGCGATCCAGGACGGCAAGCCAAGCGAATGGCAAGCGACGGTTACGATCGGCTTCAAGGTGGACTAGAAGACCGAGCCCAGGAAGCGCGGCCAGGACGGCCGGACCAAGATAACCCTCCCACCCGTGAGGTCCGCCGTGGGTCGACCGTTACGCAAGACCCACCCGCCTGTTCATTGGAACGCCCGCCACAGGCAGGCAGGCGGGCGGGCGCTACCGAGACTACGGGTGCGCCACGACCATCACGGTGGACGCCCGCTTGAGCACGCACTCGAGGGCCATGCGTAGATTCTCCGGGTCGAGAGCGGCGAAGCTCTCGTCGAGCACGACCAGATCAGCCTTCTGGAGCAGCGCGCGAGCGATATAGAGGCGGCTCTTCTCGCCATGCGAGAGCTGCCAGCCCGACTCGCCGACCATCTGTAGAAGATCGGCCGGCATGCGCTCGAGCAGCTCACCGAGGCCGAGCTCGCGGCAGATCTCTTCGGCCTCCTCCATGTCGCCACGCCCCGGCGGCCAGCCGCGGCCCATCAGCACGTTGAAGGCGAAGGTCTCGGTCAGGACGTGGTTCTCGTGAAACTGCGGTGACGCGGCGACCTTGGCGCGCCAGCCATCGGCGCCGAGGGTCTGGCGGTCGAGTCCGTGGAGAAGAAGCAGACCCGTCTCGGGCTCGCGCAGGCCGGTCATGAGCGCCGCCAGCGTCGATTTGCCGCTCCCCGAGGGTCCTTCGAGCAGCAACCGGTCACCGGCCGCGATGTCGAGCTGGCACCCCTGGAGCACCGGCTCGGCCCGATCTTCGTAACGGAAAGCGACCTCGCGCAGCTCGAGCAGCGAGCGGCCCCGGCCATCTCCCGCCGCCGCGGCGAGCGCCGCCTCGGGGGCCGCCTGCGGACGCGGGCGAGCGGCGGCGGCGAAGAGA
>CALZKB010000425.1 GCA_945787575.1 Thermoanaerobaculia bacterium
GAAGTCGACCTCGCCAGCCTCGTCGCCGATGTCGTCGCCCTGCTGTCGGCGGAAGCGCAAGACCATGGTGTTCGACTCGAGCTGGCGCCGCAAAAGGCGTTGGCGAGAGTCGACCCCGAGGCTGTCCGGGGCTCGATCATCAACCTGGTCCGTAACGCCATCGAGGCGAGTGAACCGGGGGAGACCGTCGAAGTGCGGACCGCCGCGGGAGAGCGGGAGTCCGTCGTTCGAGTTCTCGACAGAGGCCCGGGTGTCGACCCGGAGATCCGCGCTCACGTCTTCGAGGCCTTTGTCACCGGGCGAACAGACGGCACCGGGCTGGGCCTGGCCCTGGTACGCCGGGTGGCCGAGGAGCACGGAGGTTGGATCGATTTGATTACGAGGCAGAGCGGCGGCACTTTGGCTGTCTTTGGCATGCCGCGCGCCCAGGAGTAAGAGCATGGAGTTGGATGGCCGATAGATGTTCGTGGACGCCGATCCCTCGCAGCGCGAGCTGCTCGCCGGTCTATTGCGGGACCTGGGAGCCGAGGTGGAAGAAGCGGCCGACGGCCGCGCGGCGCTGGGGCGAATCGCCGAAAGTCCGGTCGATGTCGTCATCACCGATCTTCGCATGCCGGACGTTGATGGCGCGGATCTGCTCAAAGAGATCAAGACGCTGAACCCGGAGATCGAGGTGCTCTTGGTGACGGCCTACGGCACGGTGGAAAGCGCGGTGGACTGCCTCAAAGCGGGAGCCTTCGACTACCTGGTCAAGCCTCTCGACCTGGACGAGGTGGAACATCTCGTGCGTCGGGCTCTCGAGCGCCGCCATCTCGAGCGTGAGAACCGGGAGCTACGGCGGCGCCTGGGCGAGATCGAGTCGGTGCCCGGCATCGTCACCGCCGGAGGACCGATGTCGGAGCCGCTCTCGCAGGTGGCGCGAGTCGCCAGGTCGGACGTATCGGTGCTCATCCTCGGCGAAAGCGGTACCGGCAAGGAGCTGGTGGCCCGGGCGATCCACAACGCCGGTCCCCGGAGCGAAGGACCCTTCGTGGCCGTGAATGGAGCCACGCTGTCGGCGTCGCTTCTCGAAAGCGAGCTGTTCGGGCACGAGCGCGGGGCCTTTACCGGCGCCGATCGGTTGCGGGTGGGCCGGTTCGAGGCGGCCCGGGGCGGAACGCTGTTTCTTGACGAGGTAGCCGATCTGCCTCCCGAGGTTCAGGTCAAGCTGCTGAGGGTGCTGCAGGAGAAGACCATAGAGAGAGTCGGCGCCAGCAGGCCCATCCATGTCGACGCCCGGTTTCTGGCGGCTACCCATGGCGATCTGGCCGCCGACGTCAAGGCCGGTCGTTTTCGCGAGGATCTCTTCTATCGGCTGGCCGTGGTCACCATCGAGCTTCCTCCGTTGCGCCGCCGTCGAGCCGACATCCCGCTGCTCGCCGAGCACTTTCTCGAGCGTTATCGCACCGGTACGGGAAGCCGAGCGCGGGCATTCTCGCGTGAGGCGATGGACCTGCTCGTGCGCTACGACTTCCCCGGCAACGTGCGCGAGCTCGAGAACATCGTCCAGCGCGGACTGGTTCTGGCGCGTGGGAGCCTGATCGCAGCCGCCGATCTGCCGACGACCGTCGTGGGCGATCCGGGCAGAAGCAAAGCCGCGGCCGACAACACCCTCCCGGGAAAGATCGCCGCGCTCGAGCGGCAAGCCATCGAGGAGGCCGTAGAGCTCGAGGAGGGCAATCAGACCCGCGCCGCGGCCCTTCTGGGGATCTCGGAGCGGGCGCTGCGCTACAAACGCGCCAAGTACCGCAGGCCTCACGGCGAGCCGGAAGGCGAATCCTCCACCATGGAGACGCCCGTGCTCACCGGCGAATCACCGACCCTGTCGAGATGAAGGCAAACGCGAGCAACCGACACCGAGGAGGAACCCCCATGAAACGGAAAAAGACAGCGACCCTCCTGGTGGTTGGCCTTCTCTGGGTCACGGCGCCGGCACGGGCGCAGGGAAATCTCGAGCTCTCGCTTCTCGGCACGTTCGTCTCGGACGCCTTCGGCCAGCAGGGCGAGGTCGACCAGCAGATCAGCCTCTTTCGCCTGACCTCGGGCGACAAGCTGCAGTTTCGGGTCGACCTGCCTCTGCTGCGGGTGCGCTCGGAGGGCGAGGTCATCGCCGCTGGCCTCGGACCGATTCCCGCCGACCCGCGTCGCAGGGGTCCGGGTGGTCCCGGCGCCGGCCCGGGGCCGGGTGCCGGCGCTTCGGCCGGGTCCACGGATGGCGAGCC
>CALZKB010000426.1 GCA_945787575.1 Thermoanaerobaculia bacterium
ATGGCTGGATCCGGAGACGCGGCGAGATGGCGCGCCAGAATGTCCTTGAGGTCGAGATTGTCCGGCAGCTCGACGAGACCGGCTTCGAGCCGGTCTCGCGCCATCGCCAACCGCCCTCCCAGGATGAGCGCCGTGGCCTCTCCCACCCGGGGCTCGATGCGAGTCGGTTCGCGCGCGATCCACTTGTTATAGGTCTGCGCCGCGGCATCGTATTCACGCAGCTGTCCGAGCAAGGCCGCCAGTCGTTCGAGCGCCGGCACGTAGCCTTCGTCCATGCGGAGCGCCTTCAGGTACTCGCGCGCCGACTCATCGAGGCGCTCCGCGCGATAGTAGAGATCGCCGAGCTCTTTGTGCAGAGGCACTCGAACCTCTTCCTCGACGGCGAGCTCGATGGCGTGCGCCAGCCGCGTCACCGCGCTATCGGCCTCTCCCAATCGCTCTTCGACTCCGGCGAGCAGGCGCCATCCTTGCGGGTCCGCCGGATCCAATTCAACGGCCCGCTGCAGATCCGCCCGTGCGTCCTCGAGACGTCCCTGGCTGACCAGGACCGAGGCTCGTTTGGCGAGTACCTCCGAGTCGTCAGCTCGCATCTCGAGCGCCCGGTCGAATTGTCTCAACGCCTCGTCGAAACGAAGACTCCGGGCCAGGGCGTTGCCGAGCTTGACCCGGGCATCCCGCAGAGCCGGGTCGCCTGCGAGCGCCTGTTCGAGGTGGAGAATCGCCGGCTCGTCGTCTCCTTGCCCGGAGTAGAGCACCCCGGCAGCGTAGTGGATTCGACCCAGCTGAACCTGCGTGGCGTTACCTGACGGCTCGAGATATCCGAGTACCTTCTCCAGCTGCTCGGCGGCTCCCACCACTTCACCGAATTGGGACAACACGAATCCCAGGAAGCTATCCTCGGAGAAGTCCGCCTCGGCGGCGAGATCGCCAACCACCTGGAGCGCCGCGTTCTTGCCGGTCAGAACAAGCATGTCGCCGAGCGGATCCGAAAAGGAGACTCGTCGATCGCCCCTCAGCTCGAGGTGTTGCCTGGCTTTGTCCGACAGCCCGAGGCCGCGATAGGCCTGGGCGAGCGGGTAGTGCACCGCGCTGGCTTCCGGTTGCTTTTCGAGCACTTTCTCGAACAACTCGACGGCCCGCTCATGGTCGCCTTCGAGCTCCGCCACGCGGCCCAATCCGAACAGTGCGGCCTCGGTGTCGGTACCCAGCCGCTCCACGGTCTCGAAGTAGACCCGGGCTTCCTCGAGGCGCCCGAGCTCGAGCAGTACCTCGCCGAGGCGAATCCGGGTCGCGGCACGCTCGGGCTCGAGGCCGATCGAGGCACGATAGCCGGCAACGGCTCCTTCGAGGTCTCCCTTGGTGTTGCGCACCAGGCCGAGATAGTAGGGCCAACGCCCATCGTCGGGCGCCAAGGTACGCGCGTTCTGGTAGCAGATCTCGGCGGCGTCTCGCATCGAGCCGGAGTGAAACAGCAATCCCAGGAAGCCGAAGGCCTCCAGCAACTCGCGGGAATCGCGATCGCCCGCGGCCAGCGCTTTCTCGATCGAAGTCTGTAGGATCTCGATCCGCCCGCGCGGGCTCTTCTGCATCGCGCCGAGATCGGGACGCGGAATGACGAGCTCGGCCGCAGCTCGCTCCTCCTGCTCCGACCCCGCAACCGTTCCGAGAGCCGGCGCGCAAACGGCAAGCAACCCCAATACAACCTCGATCTTGATCCAGTGCCTAGATCTCATGGTCTCCCTTCCCAAAAAGTGAGGTACCGATCGAGTGCCGGCAAACGCATGACCCGAGTCCCTCCGGCCGGCCAGTGGATCGCCAGACTCACCTCGCCATCTTCTCCTCCCAGGCCGTAGAGAACTCGCGCATCGTTCGAGGCGCCGAAACTGCCGTCGGCCCGAACCCAGCGCCAGATCGGCGAGCCCCCGGTGCGGATGAGCTCCAAACGGGCCCCGTACATCTCACCTTCTCCGTCGGTACCGTCGCCTCCCACCAGGCGCACGCCGAGCCAATGCCGGTCACTGCCGACCGAGTTGACCAGGAGGCGAGCCGGGCCGCCGTTGTTGACCTGAACCAGGTCGACATCACCATCGTTGTCGAGATCCCCTTTCGCCAAGGCGCGGCTGACCTCGGAAAGGGCGAACGCCGGGCCCGCCTGGGCGGTGACGTCCGAGTAGCCCTGATCGCCATCACTGTGAAACAGCTGGTTGGGCTGGTGGAACGGATAGCGCTCTCCCCGGTTCGCCAACTCCTCG
>CALZKB010000427.1 GCA_945787575.1 Thermoanaerobaculia bacterium
GTGGCACAGGTGATGATGATCGACAATACCCACGTGGTCGTGCTGCGGGGGACGGGAGCCGAGATGATCCCGGTGCCGGAGATGGCGGCGTTCAGCGAGCGCTTCAACTTCCGCTTCGAGGCTCACGAGAAGGGCGACGCCAACCGCTCGGCACACGTGGAGAGGGCCGTGGGGTACATCGAGACCAACTTCCTGCCGGGCCGGACGTTTGCGGATTGGAACGACCTGAATCAGCAAGCTCGAAACTGGTGCGACCAATCCAACGCCCGCTACCGGAGGCATCTGAAAGCTCGGCCGACGGAGCTTTACGCCCTCGAGCGGATCCACCTACGGCCGTTGCCGCTGTGGATCCCCGAGCCGTATCAGATCCATCACCGGACCGTCGACGTGGAGGGCTACGTGGCGCTGGACACCAACCGCTACTCGGTGCCCGGCGACTGGATCGGCCGCCCGGTACAGGTGCGCGAGACCCAGGATCGCCTCGAGATCGAGACCGGTCGCGAACCGACGGTCGTCCACTCCCGGGTGATCGAGCCGTGCCAGAAGCGCTCGACGCTTCCCGAGCACCGGCCTCCCCGCGGCCAGGGCAAGAAACGCCAGAAAGGCAGCCGGGAGGAGAAGGCGCTGGAGCAAAAAGCCCCGGAGCTGAGCAACTACGTCGCGCAGCTGAAACAGCGCGGCCGCAAACAGACGACCTTTGCCCTGAGGCAACTGCTGCGGATGGTCTGCGAGTACCCCAGGCAACCGCTTCTCCAGGCGGTACAACGCGCCGCCCACTACGGCCTCTATGACCTCGACCGCCTGGAGCGCATGGTGCTGCGCTGCATCGCTTCAGACTACTTCCTGCTCGGACCCGAGGACAACGGCAACGACAACGATCCAGGAGACGACTCATGACCGAAGAACTCGAGCAACTGCTCAAGAACCTACACTTGAAGAAGATCCGTGAGATCCTCGACGAGGAGCTTCAACGGGCGGAGAAGCAACAGATCCCCTACCATGAATTCCTGCTCCGGCTGGTCCGACCCCAGTGGCACGCCAAACAAGAGCAGGCCCTCGAATGGCGGATCAAACGCGCTCGCCTGCCCGAACGGTGGACTCTGGAGACCTTCCCTTTCAAGAAACAGCCCGGGGTCAATCGACGACAGATCCGAACCCTGGCCGAACTCGATTTCATCCCCAAGGCCGAAAACATCGTCTTCATCGGACCCACCGGCGTCGGGAAGACCGGACTCGCCAGCGCTGTCCTCCTCAAGGCCCTCCAGAACGGCTACCGCGGACAATTCGTCCGTGCCCAGGATCTCTTCGACGAGATGTACGCCTCCGTGGCCGACCACTCCTCACGAAAGCTCATCGATCGGCTCGCTCGACTCGATCTGCTCCTGATCGATGAAATGGGATATCTCAATCTGCGGCCGGAACAGACCAACATCTTCTTCAAGCTCATGGAGGAGAGGTACAACCGCCGCGCCACGCTCATTACCACCAACCTCGACTACGACGAGTGGCATCAGTTTCTAGGAAATCGCCCCATGGTCGAGGCGTTGCTCAGCCGACTGCGCCACCACTGTCACACGCTGCGTATCGAGGGCCCCTCTCTGAGGCAACCCCAGGGATAATCTCGCTCCAAAGGTGCCCGCATGCACGACCTGCCGACCGATCGACTCACGCTCCAGCAGTACCTCCAGCGGCTCTTCCATGCCTACCGCAACACCCCGGGAACTCTTGGCCGGATCCGTCCCGAGGATCGCCAACTCGCCAGCCAGCTCTACCGCCGAGGCATTCCCCTGTCGGTGCTCGAAACCGCCTTCGCTCTCGCCGCCACCCGCCGCGGTTTCCGGCCTTTTGACGCCCCGCCCCTCAATCCCATCCGCTCGCTTCGCTACTTCCTGCCCGTCCTCGACGAGCTCCTCAGCCGGCCTCCCTTGCCTGAGGGCTATCTGGCCTACCTCGAGGACAAGGTCGACGAGCTCCGCCGCGACCCAGAGCTGAAAGACCTGCGGGCCCGGATCGAAGACGGCTCGCGCTGAAGACCGCCTCCCCGGCGGCGAGCAGGCGCCGGGCCGACCTCCTCTCCGGGCAGCTGAACAGCGGCTCCACCCGAACCCTGCCGAGTCCTTTAGGGATGATAGGGCTTGCTCCAGACGAGTCCAATCACGGCAGCCTTCGGCTGGATGATGATCGGATGGAGAGGACCTGATCCTCGTGGGGATCACTTCTGGCAAGCACAAGTGGGTCATTCTTGG
>CALZKB010000428.1 GCA_945787575.1 Thermoanaerobaculia bacterium
CGAGGCCCACCGCGTTGATGACGCCCAGGACGAGGGCGATCGTGAGCTGCCCGCGGAGGAAGCTCGCCACCGCCAAGTCGACCTCCCGCACTCGGTCCAGGGTGATGTCCCGATACGGTTCGGGGATGAGTCCGACGATCCCGTCCTTGAGCTTGGGCCAATCGACGAGCAGGTAGAAGGCGAACACCGGAACGAAGATCAAGTTCAGCAAGAACAGCACGAAGTCGAGGAGATTGCCGAAGAGGCTCGAAGCCCATCGTCCGATCGAGCTTGCCACTCTCGGGAGGTTCTCCCTGAGCCCGTCGACGATGCGGGTCTGCAGATCTCCGATCTCGTCCGGGTAACGGGCCTCCAGCCGATCGAAGAGCGGCTTGACCTGGGCGCGGATCCGATCCTGATACTCCGGGAGCTTGTCGGCCAGCCGATCGAGCTGGTTGCCGACGGACGGGACGACAAAGAGGAGAGTGACGCCGATCGCGAGAACGAGCAAGATCGCGAGCACGACGACACCGGTGACCCGCGATCGCCCTCGCCTCGCGAACCAGCTGACGAGAGGGTCGAAGAGATACGCGAGCCCGAGCCCGAGGAGAAGCGGCTGGAAGATGCGCCGGAAGAGGATGAGGAGAGTTATGACGACGGCGAGGCTGCCGAGAAACACGATCAGACGCAGCACCGCGGGGTCGGGCCTACGCACGGGCAACCTTCCGGTCTTCGGACACTGCGCTTCGCCTCGTCCTCACGATGGTTCCTCCGGTGGTGCCGAGGCCATGTGGTTGGCGCGGTAGATGTAGTCGCATCCCGACAGGACCGTCAGTCCGGCGACCAAATAGATGCAGATCGTCGCCGGTCCCACCATCTGCTCGTAGAGCCCGGTCAACAAGACGAGCACGATGGCGACGACCTGGGCAACGGTGTTGACCTTGCTGATGCGGGTCGGCGGAAACTGCGAGACGCCGAGGGCCAGCGACAGGACGAGCGCAATCACGAGAATCAGGAAATCCCGAGTCAAGACCAGGACCGTGACCCAGATCGGAATCGGAAGCAGGTCCGGATTCGCATTCGGAATGCTCAACATGATGTACGCGCTGGTGAGCAGCAGCTTGTCGGCGATCGGGTCGAGATAAGCGCCCAGCGCCGAGGCCTGTTCGAAGACTCGCGCCAGGAAACCGTCCAGCGCGTCGGTCAAGCCGGCCACGACGAAAACGAAGAGCGCCTTCCCGGCCTCTCCGTTGAGAAGCGCAATGATGAAGAGGGGGATCATCCCCATCCGCAGCAGCGTCAGGAGATTGGGGATGTTCAGCTTCATCCCTTCTCCAGCTCGTGGCTCGTTCGGCGCGCGAGCTCCATCGCCGCGTCCCCAGAAAGCGGCGCACTCGGCAGGCAGTCACCCACTTCGGGCAGGACTCCGCAGCGGACGGCGAGCGTGCACACGGACTCGACCGCGAGCTTCGAGTCGGGTGTGGCGCCTCTCAGACATTTCCCCACGGTCGGAGATTTCGCCAACACTCGCAGCATTGCGCCCAGAGCGTCGACGCGGGTGGCCCCCCGCTCCGGTCGGAAGGCGTGCAGGTTGGGGTCGATGTCCATGAGACCGAGATTGACGACCCGAACGATCTCCGATCGGTGGGCGTGGTCCAAGACGTCGTTGGCGATCACCGCGTCGGTCGCTCGCTGGTAGCGCACGCTCGGGAAAACCCAGTAGACGAGAACCGCGAGCTGACCTCGATCGAGCTGTGGAGCGCCGTCGAGCTTCTTGGCGGCCTCGGGCAGCATCTTCAGCCGCCAGTCGAAGCGGGCGTCCTCCAAGCGCCGGGCGATCCGTTCATCCTCCGGCCATTCCCGCCGGAGCTCCTCGAGGATCTTGAGGCCCGCTCCCGCGTCACCGACCTCCAGTTCGAGCCCGGCCTGTCGTTCGAGCAGCTCGGCGTCGGCGTCCCCTCGAGCGACGAGTCGACGAACGAACTCCAGCTCCAGTTGGCTGTCGTCGAGCGCGGCGGCCAGCTCGCTGATGACTCCGAGCGTCGCGGCGTCCTGCGCGGCCCACATCCGCAACCTCTGGAGCTCGGCCCGTGCCTCTTCCGTGGCCCCCATCGTGATCGCCCGCCTTACCACGAGGATCGCCTGATCACTGGCCTCGGCTCGGATCTCCTCGAGGCGAGCGCGAGCCGGTGCGCTGCGCTCGGCGACGGCGTCGAAGGACGCGGCCGCTCGCGGCAGATCCCCGAGCTGCTCGGC
>CALZKB010000429.1 GCA_945787575.1 Thermoanaerobaculia bacterium
GGTATTCGGTGAACTGCGCCAGCATTTCTCACACGAGGAGTACCACGAGCTGGTCGTCGACATCATGGCGCGAAACATCCGACAGGCCATGGGCTCACTTCTGCCCAGTCTGGAGAAGATGACGCGCCCCGAAGGCTCAGCGCCCAGCCAACCTGCGACGGCCTCCACGCGGCGAAGCCGCAGCGGCAAGCTGGTAGAGAAGGTCGGCGCGTTCCTGTTGAATCGTGTCAGCCCCATTAGCGCCATCGTGGGCCCGGTCGAGATGAAGAGGATTCCAGGCGGAATGGAGATGTACATCCCTCGCTGCTGGATGCACGCGGCGCCGGGAGACGGTCGCACGCAGGATCTCGCCTGTCTCGAAGGCTGCAAGGGAGCCTGCGAGGCGGTATTCAACGGAAACACCCCGATCGCCATGCTCTTCGAGCCCGATCTCCCGGAGTTCTCCTGCACTCTCAGTGTCAAGATGGGCGAGGGCCTCGCGAACTGAACGGGGCCCGTTCGCTGACGGCGAGCAAGGGCTCTGGACGCCATGACGAGGCAGCTACGCGCGATCTTCTTCGACCTGGGCGGCACGCTGTTCAGCAATCGCGACATTCCCGGCGTGAATGCACCGGCCCTGGTCGAAGCGGGCCGGCGTCTCGGCGTCGACAAGGGGTTCGGCGAGATCGGTGTGGCCTATCTGCGGGCATCTCGCGAGGTCAACGAACTCTACATGCGCCGTTCCTACTACCTCCATCGCGACCACTTCTACGATACCTACCGGGCCTTCGCGAAGAGCTTCGATCGGGTCGCGTCGGACGAGTTCCTGGAGTGGTTCTACGAGGCCCAACGCAGAGCGATGACCGAGGGGTTGAGGCTGCGGGATGACTGCGTCGAGACCCTGCGCGCTCTCCGAGACAAGAGCCTGATCCTCTCGATCGTCTCCAACATCGACGACGACTTCCTGGATGGGATGTTGCGCAGCCTCGAGCTGAAGCCGCTCTTCGATCACTGGATCAGCTCCCAGGCCGCGCAGTCATGCAAGCCCGATGCGGGGATCTTCGAGTCTGCGCTCGAGCAGGCCGGATGCGGCGCCGACGAAGCGATCTTCGTGGGCGACTCGCGCATCCACGACGTCCAGGGGGCAGGCGCACTCGGGATGACGACCGTACTGCTCGCAGAGAAGGGCGGCGGCAGCCACCTGGACGACGAGGACTTCGAGGTGGAGCCCGACCACGTCATCTCCAGGCTCTCCGAGCTGGTAGCGCTCGTGGAAGCGCGACTCTGAGCCGGCGGGCTCAGGCTTCGCCAGTCGAACTGCGGCCGAGCGCGGCGTCGACCTGCTCGGCGCTGGCGACCTCGAGATCGGCGAGCTCCAGGAATCGTCTCTTGATCGACTCGTCGCTGTGCTGTGCGGCGAACCCCAGCCAGGCCATCGACCCCTGTCGTTCCGCGTGCGCCTGGATGAAGATCTGGTCCTCGAGCGGGTGTCCCTCGAATGCGCCGGCGTAGAGCCTACGAGCGACACTCAACGCCGCGCTGACGATCTCCTCGTGCTCGGGCAGAACTGGGAACATCTTCTCGGCGCGATCGGCGATTTCGTCCTCGCGGTCCGCACACTGGATCAGCCACTCGGCACGGTCCGTCGATTCGGTCGCCCACTCGCGGTAGCGCTCTGCAGCCGCTCGCTCGAGCCGGGCGAGAAAGCCGACTCGGGATTCCTCGGGGACGGAGATCAGTGGCTCCATCAAGAGAGTGGGGAAGTCCGGGATTTCGAGATCGGCCATCGCTAGTCTCCTCCCGGCGGGCTAGGGCACTCCGATCTCGTCTTCGAGCTGGTTCAGGTTGTTCCACGGGCTCGCGATGAACTCGAGCCGGTTCTCGAAGACCAGGACCTGCGCCAGCCGAAGGTACGGGGCCCAGACCGTGCCATCGGTGATCGAGACCTGCCGCTTCGGGACGCGGATCATCTTCGTGTCGTAGACGAGGCCGCTGTAGTAGATCTTGTCCGCCACCCCGTTGCGCCAGTAGATGAGGTTGTTGGCCTCTGTCCAATCGAGGCTGGTGGCGCGACGCCGAGGCTTATCGGGCAGCGGGATGGTGGCCTGGAAGGACGTTCCCGGTGCCTGGACGTCGACGCTGATGACGCCGTTCTGGATGCTGTACTCGAACACGTCGGCCGCCTGGGTGAACAAGTTGACGGGGTCGAGGGAGAACGAGTCCGACTGGGCCTCGAGGATCATGTAGCGAGG
>CALZKB010000430.1 GCA_945787575.1 Thermoanaerobaculia bacterium
CCGATGACGGCGCCCAGGCCCAAGGCACCGACCTCCATCAGGGCCGTCCCCGCGACGGCGTTCCGCACCGAATCGGCGAGCCGGGCCGCCTGGGCATCTTGATCGAAGGTGTCGACGGCGTCGCCCGCGGCGCGGCCGACGGTGCGCAGGAGCTGCTCGCGGTCGTAATCGAACGAGCCGACCCGGCCGACCAGGCGATCGCCGTGCCGATCGAGACGCTCCTCGAGACGGACTTTGACGGCCTTCCACTGCTGGAGCTCGCCGCCTATCATCCAGTCGATGATCTCGTCGACCTTGCCCTCGATGTTCCGGGGCGTCTCGGCCACCACCTGGCGGGTGAAGTCCGCCCGCACGCGGTCGCGGTTCATCAGATCGACGGCGCGAGCGAGCCGGAAGGTCTCGTCGAAGAACCGGTTGCCGCGCTGTTCGAGCTCCTGCAGCTCGCGGTCGACGTCGGAAAGACGAAAGCGGAACTCTCGGCCCATGTCCTCCTGGTACAGGCCGAGCCGCAGGTCGATCTCCTCCAGGGCGGCGAAGTCCTCCCGCAGGACCCCCATTCGGTTGCTGACCAGGGCCCCGTACTCGGCGACCAGGCGCGCGCCGACGCCGAGCGGGTTGCCGAGCTTCAGACGGACTCTCTCGACATCGTCGAGGACGTTGTGGAGGTAGCTTTCGAGCGGGTAGAGCTTGCTTTCGGCGGCCAGGTCCACTCGATCGCCCTCGAGCTTCGAGTCGAGCGCCTTCTGTGCCGAGATCGGAAAGATCTCCGGGCTGAAGTCGAGCAGCGCCAGCGCCTTCTCGCGAATGAAGATCTCGATCTGAAAACGCTCCTCGTCGTTGCGCAGGAAGTCGATTTTGTTGAGCACGACGACGACCTTCTTGCCCCAGCGTCGGATCGACTCCAGGAAGGCGCGCTCGCTCTCCGAGAAAGGCCGGTCGGCGGAGGTGACGAAGAGGACCAGATCCGAGCGCGGCATGAACTCCCGGGTGATCGCCTCGTGTTCGCGGTCGAGAGCGTTGGTCCCTGGCGTGTCCACGATCTCGATGCGCTTCAGGAGGTCGATCGGCGCCCGGATCACCTGGATACCGTATTCGTCGAGATCCTTCTGCTCGGTCTCGGCCCAGGCCAGACGTTGGATCCGGCGGGTGGTCGGGGTCACTCCCTGCTCGAGGAACTCCCGTCCCAGCAGGGCGTTGATGAAAGTGCTCTTGCCCGAGTTGAACTCGCCGACCACGACCAGGAGAAAGAGGCGGTCGAGCTGCCGGACCGAGCGCTCGAGGGCGGCCAGATCCTCCGGCGACGCGTCGCACTCGACGAGTAGAGTCTGAACCGCACGCAGCGCGGCCCGCTCGTTGTCGAGCAGTCTTTCTTGCTCGGGATCGAGGATCTCAGCCAGCATGCCCCGATGGAACATAGCATGGCGCCGTAATGGTTGCCTGGCGTCGACGATCGTGCCAGAGTAGCGGGATTCTGGGAATTGGAGGGAGAGGAATGAAAAGACTCGTTCAAATGTTGATTCTCGCCGGTCTGCTGGCCGTTCCAGCGGGCGCGGCCGTTCACATGAAGTCGCGCACTTATGGCACCGCGGCGAACGACAAGCCCAACGAGGCGCTCGACATGTCGTTCGAGGGCTGGTTCAAGGACGACAAGGCGGTGGTCGAGATCATCGCCAGCGGCAACCCGATGTACCCGCACGGACGGATCTTCATCGACGGCACGACGATGACGATGCACGACCCGGAGAAAAACACCTGCGCCCCGTGGGATCTACAGGCGATGCTGCGCTTTGCCGGAGCGGTGATGAACGCCTTTGGGGACATGGTGCAGCTCGAGTACGGGGATCCGAGGGTCGAGATTCTCGAACACACGAAGGCTTCTTCGATGTTCGGTCTGGCGGTGGACTACTACAAGGTCCGCTCCAATTGGGATATGTCGTTCAAGCTGCCATTGGCGAAGAAGAAGACGGTCAAGAGCAGCACTTTGCAGGAGGTCTGGGTCTCGAAAGAGCTGTCCGACTCCCTGCCGGCCTTTGGGATCTTCATGGACAAGGACACTTTCACCACCGGTCACGAGGAGACGGACCGGGCGATCGCGGCCAGCATGCCGCCGATCGAAGGCGCCCTGCTGAAGTCGATCGCCGTCACCCAGACGACGAACCAGAAGGGAAAGGTCGAGACCACGACCACCCGGACCGACGTGATCGAGCTGGATCGCTCGGCTCCC
>CALZKB010000431.1 GCA_945787575.1 Thermoanaerobaculia bacterium
GACCTGGGTCGGAGGTGGATTTGACATCGCCAACCATGTTCTGCGGACGCGGCTGCCGGAAGGCGACGACAGGTCAGCGCTTCGATCTCTCGTCAGCCGCGAGATGTCGACACCGCTGGACTTTGCTCTCCCGCTCTGGAGATTCCACTTCATCGAGGACTTTCGTGGCGGTTCTGCGCTGGTCAGCCGGATTCACCACTGCATCGGCGACGGTATCTCGCTGATGAAAGTCGTGCTGGGAATGGCGGATTCCGGCGACGACGATTCGGACGTGGCGAAGGTGGGGGTGCATCGCAAGGCCGGCGAAGACCATGGTCACCTCACTTCGGGCGCCAGGTTGCTCAAAGCCCTCAAGACCGGAGGCAGCGCCACCAAGTCTCTGGGTCACCTGCTATCCATGCGAGCGGATCCTAAGACGCTTTTCAAAGGCCCGCTGGGAACCGAAAAACGAGCCACCTGGTCCGGCGAGGTGCCGCTGGCCACCGTCAAGGCGATCGGCCGCGGCGTCGGAGCCACCGTCAATGACGTCCTGCTGGCGGCTGTCACCGATAGCTTGCGCTCCTATGTACTCTCTCGCGGCGACACACTGCCGGCTCGCGATCTGCGCGCGGTGGTTCCGGTGAACATCCGGCCCCCTGAAGATGACGAGCTCGGCAATCAGTTCGGTCTGGTCTACCTCTCGCTGCCGGTGGCGCACGAGGGCTGGCGCGAGCGCGTATTGGCGGTCAAGGAGCGGATGGACCAGATCAAGAAATCGCCGGAGGCCTTTGTCGTCTACGCCGTCCTGAAGGCCCTGGGCGCAACCCACGGCGGCCTGCAGAGCAAGGTGGTCAAGTTGCTGAGCAAGAACGCTACCACCGTCATGACCAATGTCCCGGGACCGCGACGGCCTCTCTACCTCTGCGGTAGCGAGATCGACGACATGATGTTCTGGGTTCCGCAGTCGGGCCGCCTCGGCATAGGCGTCAGTATCTTGAGCTACAACGATCGCGTGCGCGTCGGCATCGCTACCGACATCGGACTTGTGCCCGACCCCGAAACGCTGTGCGCCGGCTTCGAAACCGCTATCGCGGAGCTCGAGCGCCAGGCGCTCGGTTAGGACGATGATCGGCTAGGCGTTCGGCTTGGTCGCGTGCAGGAACAGGCAGAACTCGGTATCGTCGGCCGCGATCCGCAGGTCAGCGGGCTCCGGTTTGAGCCCCTTGCCGAGCGCGGCCATGGTCTCCCGGGTTCGATACTCGAGATGCCACGCCAGGACGTGCTCCATCATCCAGGTCGTATCAGGGCACTCGGCCAGGTTTCCGATCCAAAGCTGGCCGCCGGGGCGCAGGCACTTGTAGAGCTTGCGCGTGAGCTTCCTGGCGATCGACTGCGGCAAGTAGTCGTAGAGGCCGGAGGAGTAGATCAGGTCGACTTCGCGCATGTTGCTCTCGATGAACTCCTGCTCCTGGGTGCCCTGCGGCTGCAGGATCTGGCGGACCGACAGGTGGAGGCAGTTCAGATCGACCTTCGAGGCGAAGTCGCTTCCGCGCATGAGGATCTCGCGGCTGACGGCCTCGTGACAGTACTGCATCGTTTCCTCGTCCTGGTCGATCAGAATGAACTCGACTCGAGCGTCGAGCTTGTCGATCTCGCGGATGAGGTTCTGCAGCTCGATTGCCGGCCCGCAGGCCAGAGACAGGACACGCACAGGGCGGTCGGAGCAAACCGCTGCCCGGACGAATCGGCGGATCGCAGCCTCGCGGGACGGCACCATCTTGCCGAACGAGTAGTTTTTGGAGACGTGATGTAAGAACCGCGAGTAGATGCTCGGTCCTTCGTATCCTTCTTGGAGCATGAGAAACATCATGCGGTAGTCGCCCGCGTAGCCCAGAGGCTTGTCATAGGCGCGGCGATGCATCGGGCAAGGCGACACCAGAGACAAGAGCTCACGGGTGGCGTAGGCGCGCGCCAGCTCACGAGCACTTCCTTCGAAGGTCTTCGATTCGGTGTGGAGATTCCGAAGTTGCTGGTGATACACCGGGCCCCAGCGGGTGAAGATCCGATTGAAAAGGGCCTTTTCCTCTTTGGCTCGCAAGATGCTGTCTTCGCTGAGCTGAGATTCGGCTTCCTCGACGACCTCCTTGACGCCTTCCAGAAGATGGCGCACCGAGGTCACCTTTGCCCGCCAGGCTTCGGGAAGCCGGGTCTCGTACTTGGCGTTCTGATCGAGCGCCAGCGC
>CALZKB010000432.1 GCA_945787575.1 Thermoanaerobaculia bacterium
GGCACCAATGCGTAAACGGTCTCAATTGCCCAAAGCGAGGCGAGAGAGGATGCACAGAGCTCGGCGTCAATTCAAGTTACTTTTCCGCCATCGGGCCCCACGCTCCACCGGGGCCTGAGAAACTTCCCAGTAACTTCCCGGTTATCCACAGGGCGCCCGCGGTCCCCGGACGCTGGGCGGCGAAGCAAACGCGGTGCACGGAGTGCACCCTACGCCGAGATCCGACGTACGGCGCTCTCGATAGGGGTAGGGAGGGCTGGTTGAGTTCCCAGCTCCCCCTCCCTCCGAACCGGACATGCGGATCTCCCGCATCCGGCTCTCCGGTCGGTGGGTTCCTCAGCGGGACTGGCGAGCGGCCTCATAGGCTGTAGCTAAGGTGAACAACCCATGGGCTACAAAGAACGCATTGGGCCAGCGTTGATGGTCTCGACCTCGTCCCCGTCCTCGGCCGCCGGCGCGCTTGCGCAGGATGCTTCTCAGCCGCATGCGAATCCAGCGATCGAGTCGCTCGAAGGTCCAGCAGTGGCTATGCTTGAAGTAGGCAAACCACCCCCTCAGGGTCCGGTTCAGGTCGGCGATGATGCACGAAAGACTCGTTCCGTTGGTCCGTTTGGTCTTCCGCCGGATCCGGTCCTTCAACGATTGAAGGCTCTTCTCCCGGACCCATCGGTACCCTCTCTCAAAGTGGTAGCCGAGAAAGTCGAACCCGCCGCGCTTCGTGGCGTTGACCAGCCGAGTCTTCTCCGGATGCAGCGTCAGCTTCCGCTTGGCCATCTCCTCTCGCAGCCGCGCCAGGGCTTGTCTCGCCTCCCTTTCACTTCGGCAGAGGATGACCAGGTCGTCGGCATATCGCACCACCCGCAGTCCGGCCGCCTCCAGCGCCTGGTCCACCGCGTGCAGGTACAGGTTCGCCAGCAGGGGGCTAACCACCGCCCCTTGCGGGGTCCCCTTCGTCGGCGTCCACCGCTTCATCCCGTCCATCACGTCCTGGGTAAGGTAGCTTTCCAGAAGGGCCAGGACTCGGCCATCCGTCACGCGCTCCTTCACGTCGTGGAGCAGTATGTCCCACACGATCGTGTCGAAGTAGCTCTGAATGTCCGCGTCCACCACCCAGACATAGCCTGCCGCCAGCAGTCGCCAGACCTCTCGAAGCCCATCCTTCGCCGAGCGGCCCGGGCGGAACCCGTGGCTGATGTCCCGGAACTCGTTTTCGAAGATCGGTTCCAGCACATTGCGCAGCGCGGTCTGCACCACTCGGTCCTTGACCGCCGGGATGCCCAGCGGCCGAAGCTTCGTGGTCCCTGGCTTCTCGATCCACTTCCGCAGCACAGGCAGTGGTTGATAGCGCCCCTCTTGCAACGCTTGGTGCAGTTCCCTCAGGTACTGCTCCGCGCGTCGGCCAAACTTCTCGATGCTCTGCCGGTCCACGCCCGCCGCGCCGTGGTTGCGGCGCACCTTCTTCCACGCCGCCTCGAGGTTCTGCGGGTCATAGACCTTATCCATCAGGCTGTACCATTTGCCTCCTTTCACCCCGTTCTCCAGGGCTGCCAGCATGCGGTCGGTCCATACCGAAGGTTCCACCCACTCCCATCGGGTGCGGATGTCTCCGCCTCGTATAGGGCTTTCACCCACTATCGACGGTTTGGCTTCTCTCGGCATCGCTCTTCCGCATCCACCTTCCTGGCTCCCTTCGCTCCACGCCCATTACGGCGCTTCATCGCTACTATGGAGCCTCTGACTCCCGGCGAGGTCACCTCCTACGCCGGGTCTCCCTCCTTATCTCGCAGCGCCTTCCCACCGTTCTGCCGCCAACCACCCCGTGCTCCCCCGCCATCGCTTTTGTCCCCGTCTCGGTTGTGTCAGCGTGGCGGACTTCCTGCCCCCTGCCAGCTCACCCGTTTTGGGCCCTGGGGGTTAGGCAGGTCTGGACTTCGTCATTCCCTAGCAGACTCGCCGAAGTCACAAGGCCGAATCGCGTTCGTCATCCTGCGGACCGGTGGTTCACCTCCCGTTGCTTCCCACCCTGCCTTGCGGCAACGCAGTTACGTTCAGTTTCAGGCAGGAGACGTCTGCCTGGAGGGGACTTACACCCCTCTGACTCTGCGCCTTCGGAGGCGCACTAGGGTGCATTCCATGCACCGTTCGCTCTCGTCAGATCTTTCTCAGCGATCGGTATGCGCCCTGCCTCACCGCCTTCCCAGGCCCAGTGCCGCCTCGAA
>CALZKB010000433.1 GCA_945787575.1 Thermoanaerobaculia bacterium
CAGCCGAACCGGGATCCGCCACCACGGGTACGCCGCGGCCACGGTCGCCGCGGCCAGCACACCTAGACTCCAGCGGCCCTGCCAGCCGGAGATTCGCCGCGAGCTTCCTACCGCGAGCGCGGCCAGCGCCACCGCCGGCGCCAGAGCGACGGGCGACGTGGCAGCCAACGCCAGGGCCGCTCCGCTCGACGCCAGCGGCCACTGTTCGCGATCGACGACAAAGACCGCAGGCAGCGCCAGGGCAAGCCAGGCGAACGCAGTTTCCGGCGCCATGCCGTCCACCACGAGGCGGCTCGTCGCCGCCCAGCCGAGGCTCGCCAGCGACGGCCACCAGCACCACCGTGTCGTCCGCAGCGCCAAAGCGGCGACGAGAAGCGACACCGGGACGGCCGACTCCGGCGAACGCCAACCGACGGCGACCAAGAGGACCCCTACCGACAGGGCGATCGCCGGCCACGGCAGCGTGTTCGACTCGCCCTTGGCGAGCAGCGCGAGGAGGACGAGCACGGCGGTGGCCGCGACACCACTGCCGGGGGTCAACGGCAACAGCGCCGCCGCCGCGATCACCGCCGCCGGGCGTCCCGCCCCCCGGGCGAGCGCCACTCCCGCCAGGCCGAAGACGATCGGCAGCCCGAGCAACCACACCGCGGTTCGCGGTTCGAGCGTCAACTCGACGAAGCGGTCGCTGCGCAGGAGCGCCTGCCAGGCCAGAGCGAGAGCCACGCCATCGAGCCAGCCGGGCCGGCATTGCCCTCCGACCAGTCGCCAAGAGCTCCAAGCCGCCACCGCAACGAGAATGCAGAGAATGACCGCGCCTCGGGTGCCCTCGGCTGCGGGCATCAGGTAGAGAGCTGAAACCAAGCCGCCCCCAACGGTGAGCGCGGGCGCCGTTCGCGCACTGATCGCCAGCGCCAAGAAGACCGAAGCGGCCAGCGCTGCCAAAAAGCGGGTCTCGGCGGCCGTCCCGCCGTCGGGGTGGTACTCGCCAACGCACCAACCGATCCCGAGCACGCCCACCACGACACCGAGCTGGGCCAGACGGTTCAGAGTTTCGCGAGGCATGACGGCTGCTAGCAACTGGCGGATCATGTCATGCGTTTCGATACACTCACGCGCACGATGTTGAGCCGGGAATTGCTGCGGGAGCAGACCGAGCAGGTCCAGCGAGGGCTCGCCGCGCGGGCCGTCGACGCCGGCGTGCTCGCCGACTGGCGACGCCTCGACGAGCAGCGACGGAGCTCGCTCGCTCGCCTCGAGGACCTCAAGCGCCGCCGCAACGAGGCGAGCAAGGCGATCGGAGCGCTCAAGTCCCAGCGCCTAGACGCGGAAGCACAGATCGCGGAGGTCGCCGCCCTCAAGGCCGAGATCTCGGGCCTCAACGAGGCGGTCGGCGAGATCGACTCCGAGCTTCGGGCGCTCGAGCTCGGGTTGCCCAACCTGCCGCACGAGTCGGTGCCGTCCGGCGTCGACGAGACCGCCAACCGCGAGGAGCGCCGAATCGGGGAGCCCGCCGTGTTCGACTTCGAGCCGCAGGCTCACTGGGATCTCGGGCCGGCGCTCGGCATCCTCGACTTCGAGCGCGCGGCCAAGATCACGGGAGCCCGGTTCACGACCTACTTCGGCGCCGGTGCACGACTCGAGCGCGCTCTGACCAACTTCATGCTCGATCTCCACACCCGCAAGCACGGATATACCGAGGTCATCCCCCCGTTCATGGTCAACGCCGACACGCTGCTCGGCACCGGCCAGTTGCCGAAGTTCGAAGAGGATCTGTTCAAGGTCGAGCCCTCCGGCTACTACCTGATCCCGACGGCCGAGGTGCCGGTGACCAACCTCCACGGCGGTGAGACTCTCGAGGAGAGCGCCCTGCCGATCCGCTACGCGGCCTTCACCCCTTGCTTCCGGGCGGAGGCGGGGTCCCACGGAAGGGACGTCCGCGGGCTCATCCGTCAGCATCAGTTCAACAAGGTCGAACTAGTGCAGCTCACAACCCCTGAGACGAGCTACGACGCGCTCGAAGAGCTGACCAGTCACGCCGAGCGCGTGCTGCAGCTGCTCGAGCTGCCCTACCAGGTGGTCTGCCTCTCGACCGGCGACATGGGCTTCTCGGCCGCCAAGACCTACGACCTCGAAGTCTGGCTGCCGGGGCAGGAGGCCTACCGCGAGATCTCCTCGTGCTCCAACTGCGAGGCCTTCCAGTCGCGCCGGGCCGG
>CALZKB010000434.1 GCA_945787575.1 Thermoanaerobaculia bacterium
GTCACCGACGGACCTGTAGACTCCCTCGAGCTGTGGGCTCCACTCGGCCGCCACCAGGTCGATGGGCGTCTCCCGTCGCCCGTTCCTCACGTCGACCTTCGCCCCCTTTGCGAGAAGCATCTCGACGATGCCCTGGTGGACGAAGAAGGATGCGAGGTGCAGAGCCGTGTTGCCGTCCCCGTTCGCGATCGTGACGTTCGCGCCTTTCTCGAGGAGAAGCTTCACGACCGCCGTTCGCCCGTAGAGAGCCGCCGTGTTGAGCGCGGTCGCGCCAGTCCCCGGCTGCTTCGCGTCGACCGCGGTACCCGATGCGAGGAAACGTTGCACACGCTCGCGATCCCCCGCAGCTGCTGCGTCCCAGATCCCGGCAGCTGCCGATGCTCTCTCCCGCGGCTGCAGGCGCGCTGCCGTATCGGAGTCGAGCTTCGCGCCCTCCGTCAAGCAGTAGAGCTTGGAAGCGGTACGGATCAGCAGCTTGTCGCCGGCCACCGCGGGCGTAGCGAGGCAGAGCTCATCGAGGTCGTTCGTGCGGACGATCTCGAACTCCGTCCCGGCCTTGACGACGTACGTCAGACCGTCCTCGCTCAGAAAGAAGAGATATCCGTTGTACGCCCACGGCGACGACGTGAAGGAGCCGCTGGGCGTGAATCGTCGCTTCGTGTGGACCACCTCGCCGGTCTTCGCGTCGTGGCAGGTCAGGAACCCCTGATCGTAGAGGGTGTAGAGGTAGTCGCCGCACACGATCTGAGACGGGTTGTACGGCGACGACTTGCCCTGGTACCACGCGATGTGCTCGCTGTCATCGAACTTGCCATCCGGAGCGATGTCGCCACTCGCCCCCGGCCTGACGGCGAACGTCGGCCGGTGACGGTCGCCGATGTAGCCCGAGGCGATGTAGCAGAGGCCGTGCGCCGCGAAGGGCGACGGAATCACCAGGTTCGACATCTGGCCGTCGAACTCCCAGAGCAGCTTGCCGTCCAGCGAGTAGCTGCGATTCCGGTTCTTGCCGGGCACGACGATCTCGGTCCGGATTTCGTTCTTCCAGACGAGTGGTGTGGCCCAAGAGCGTTGCTCGTCCCGAGGTGTCCGCCAACGCTCTTTGCCGGACTTCGCGTCGAACGACGCGATCCACGAGCTCTCGAGATTGTCGTAGACGACGATCACCTGCCCGTCATGCACGACCGGCGAGGCCGCCGCGCCGTAGTCGAAGAATGTCCTCTTCGGCTCGATCTTCTGCGACCAGAGCGGCTTCCCGTTCAGGTCGTAGCAGTAGAGTCCGACGTCTCCGAAGACGACGTAGAGGCGTTCGCCGTCCGTCGCTGGCGTCTCGGCCGCGTAAGTGCTCTTGGGATGGCGGGGCACCTTCGGCGGACCGGTGTGGGCTTCGTGCTTCCACAGTTCCGCTCCCGTCTTGAGGTCGAAGCCGTAGACCAACCAGTGATGGATCCCCTTCGCCGGCTCGCGTACGCCTTCGCCGCGGTACAGCCCCTTGCTCGGCTTCAGGTTCTCGTCGTCACCGACAACGGTCGTGAGGAAGACCTTGTTCTTCCAGACGACGGGGCAGGACCAGCCCCACCCGGGCACGTCGGCGATCCACTTCACGTTGTCGGTATTCGTCCACGTGAGCGGCAGCCCCTCGTTGTCCGCCGCCACTCCGTCCGCGTCCGGCCCCCGAAACCGCGGCCAAGAGTCCTGACCGTACGTGACGTGCTGGCCGAGCACGACCGTCAGTACACTGACGAGAAGAAAGGTCCGCATGGGTGTCGAGCTCCTGGTGCTTCAACTACGGGCACCGCGCCCCATACTTGATCCGGACGGTGACTTGTACCACGAAGCAGGGCACCCGGACCGAAGCGCAGTAGTACGAGTAGCTACCGTAGCAGAAAGTGTCGCAGATTCTCGGAGATTCGGCGTCACTCTCGCCAGGAGTCGAGACCTCCTCAACGCCGTACCACCCACGTGCCCGCCCAGCGGTCGTGCCAGCCGCGATGGGGATGCAGCACGGCATAGACCGCTGCACCGACCCACGCGAGTAGCAGCAGAAGAGAAGATGCGAACGCGACGGTTCTGGCGGTCTCCATCAGCGGCACGACAAACGACATCGGGACCAGCAGCGGCAGCCAAACGATCGCCCAGCGAACGAGCAGCTGCGACCTGTCGGCGAGTTGCCCCTCGGCGTTCACCACCGCCAGTCGGAACGTGGCGTGACTG
>CALZKB010000435.1 GCA_945787575.1 Thermoanaerobaculia bacterium
GGTGGCGGAGCAGAAGCGGGTCGGCGACGCCACCCACCGCCGGGTCGCCCTGACCTTCAACGAGACGCGCACCGGCATCGCCTCGTGGCTGGCGGCGCCGGCGCCGATGGGGTCGCTCGACTTCATCTCGCCCGACGCCAAGCTGGTGGCGGCCTTCGTCTTCAAGGACCCGGTGAAGCTCCTCGACGACCTCGAGGCGTTGACCGGCGGGGCGGAGGGCTTCGCCGAGGCGCTGGCGATCTTCGAGGAACGCCACGGCCTGAGCCTGCGCGACGACTTCGCGGCGTCCCTGGGCGGCGAGTTCGCCTTCGCCATCGACGGGCCGCTGGTGCCGGAACCGGCCTGGAAGCTGGTGCTCGAGGTCTACGACCCGGCGCGTTTCCAGTGGACCCTGGAGGAGGCCCTGGCCGACCTCAACGCCCGCCTGGCGGAGGAGGGCCACGAACCCGTAGAGCTCGAGCGCGACGAGTCCGGCGGCCGCACCTTCTACGCCCTGCCGACGGAGGTGATGACGATCCACTACACCTTCGTCGAGGGCTACCTGGTGGTGGCGCCGAGCCGTCCGCTCCTCGACCGGGCGATCCGCTTCCGCAACTCGGGCTACTCGATCGCCGACGCCCCGCGCTTCGCGACGCTCCTGCCTGACGACGGCCGCAATAACTTCTCGGCCGTGATCTACCAGGATCTCGCGGGCATCGTGCAGTCGGTCGCCGAGCGTCTCGGCCAGGGGCAGCAGATGAGCCCGGAGAACCAGCGGGTGCTCGACGAGCTCAAGGGCGAGGCCAAGCCGACCCTCGGCTACGCCTACGGCGAGGAGCAGCGCATCATCTTCGCCGCCGCCAGCCACGGCGACGCGTTGAGCTCGGTGCTGCTGCGCCTCCTCGGGCTGCAGAACCCGCTGGGCATCGAGCAGGTGTGGCAGGAGACCTTCCAGGGGTTGATGTAGGTTCCCGGTAGTGCCGGCGGCGTCCGCGTCGCCGGCACTACCTTCTTACCCCGAAGGGGTTACACGCCCGAGGCGTACCCGACACCTTCATCTTCGGGATGGCGCCGGCGAGCGGCATGTTGTCGAGCCATGAGCGCGGCCTCGTGCTCGAGGCCATCACCCTCGGAATGAACATCGTGAACGGTCTTCATGACTTCTTGAACGACGATCCGGAGATGGCAGCGGCGAGCGCGGCGATGAACGTGCAGATCCTCGACGTCCGAAGGCCTCGCGCCAAGAGGGATCTACGGATGTTCAGCGGTCGCATCGCCGAGGTCACCTGTCCGCGAATCGCCGTGCTCGGCACCGACTGCGCGATCGGCAAGCGCACCACCGCCACCATCCTGACCCGGGCTCTCAACGAGCGCGGCGTCAAGGCGGTGATGGTCGGCACCGGCCAGACCGGCTTGATCCAGGGAGCCCGCTACGGCGTCGCGCTCGACGCCGTCCCGTCGCAGTTCTGCACGGGTGAGATGGAAGCCGCCGTCGTCGAAGCGTTCGAAGGCGAGAACCCGGACGTGATCGTCATCGAAGGACAGGGCGCGCTGGGCCACCCCGCCTACTCGACCTCGGCGTTCATCCTGAGGGGCAGCTGCCCTGACGGCGTCGTGCTGCAGCACGCACCGGGCCGGACCCATCGCTGCGACTTCGAGCAGATGGCGATGCCGACGCCGGCATCCGAGATCCACCTCATCCAGACCTTCTCGGACACCAGGGTCATCGGCCTTACGATCAACCACGAGAACATGACCGAAGCCGAGGTCGGAGCGGCCATCATCTTATTTGAGTGCGAGCTCGGCATCCCCGTCACCGATGCGTTGACCCGGTCACCGGAGCTCCTGGTGGAGATGGTCCTGTCAGCGTTCCCACAGCTCGCTGAGCAGCTGATCGCCCGTGCAGGATGAGCGCGCCGCGACTAGAGGTCGATCTCGACAAGATCCACCACAACGCCCGCACACTGGTCGAGTTGCTGGCTGATCGTGGCATCTCGGTCACCGGCGTCACCAAGGCGACCCTCGGTTCACCCGAGGTCGCCGGCGCGCTGCTCAGGGCGGGCGTGAGTGCGCTCGGCGACTCCCGCATCGAGAACATCGAAGCGATGCGTCTTGCGGGTGTGCTGGCGCCGACAACGCTCATCCGTTCTCCGATGCTCAGCCAGACGGACCGGGTCGTAACGCACGCCGACGTTAGCTTCAACACCGAGCTCGACGTCATCAG
>CALZKB010000436.1 GCA_945787575.1 Thermoanaerobaculia bacterium
CTTGGCTACCGCGATCTCGACGTGAAGGGCTCCGGTGCCGGCAAGGAGGAACTCGGCGGTCTCCGGGTCGCGCCGCGCCCTGAGCGTGAGATCTTCTTCCATCAGCCGCCCGAGGGCCTCGGAGATCTTTTCCTCGTCGCCCTGCGACTTGGGCTCGATCGCGTAGGTGATGGCCGGCTCGCGCAGGAAGATCCAGTCGAGCTTGACCGGCGCGTTCTTGGCACCGAAGGTGTCGCCGGAGGCCGTCGTCTTGAGTTTGGCGACACCGCCGATGTCCCCGGTCACGAGCTTCTTGACCTCTGTGCCCTGTTTGCCCTGGATCGCCAGGAGGTGCCCCAGGCGCTCGTCCTCTTCCCGGGTCGAGTTCCAGTAGGCGGTGTCGGCGTCGATCTCGCCTCGGACCACCCGGAAGAGCGAGACCTTGCCGGTGAAGGGGTCGGAGAGAGTCTTGAAGACCAGCGCCGCTGCCGGGCCGTCGGCCGCGGTCTCGACCTCCAGGGGCTCGCCGCCGATGTTGGTGGCCGGAAAGGTGCCGCGCTCGAGCGGCGAGGGGAGCAGGTCGATCATCGAGTCGAGCAGCGCCGAGTTGCCGATGCCGTGAGCCGCCGAGCTCATGGTCAGCGGGAAGAGTTTGCGCGAGGCGACCGCCTGGTGCAGGCCGCTGACCAGCTCCTCCTGGGTGAGAGTGCCTTCCTCGAAGAACTTCTCCAGCAGCTGGTCGTCGGCTTCGGCAACCGCTTCGATCAAGGTCTCGCGGGCCGCTTCGTAGGCCTCCTTGGCGGACTCGGGGACGTCCCCCTTCCTGGCCTTGCCGTCTCCGTCCTTGGCGAAGGAGTAGGCCTTGCCGCCGATCAGGTCGATAACGCCCTCGAAGTCGTGCTCGCTGCCGAGAGCGATCTGCACCGGGACGATGCCGCGATGGAGGAGCTCCTGCAGACCCGGTAGGACGGTGTCGAGTCCGGCCCGCTCACGGTCCATCTTGGTCAGATGGATCATTACCGGCGCGTTGGACTCCTCGGCCAGCGCCCACACCTTCTCGGTGACGACCTCTACGCCCGATACGGCGTTGATGCAGAGCAGCACGGAGTCCGTCGCCCGCACGGCGGCGCGGGTCTCGGCGAAGAAGATCGAATACCCGGGGCAGTCGATCAGATTGATCTTGTGCTTCGACCACGGCACGAAGCAGGGCGCCAGCCCGATCGAGATGCCGCGGTCGATCTCCTGCTGATCGAAGTCGGTGGTGGTGTTCCCGTCCTCGGGGCGGTTGAGGCGATTGACGACGCCACCGGTGAACAGCAGGCCGCTCGCGAGGGTGGTCTTGCCGGTGTCGTTATGTCCCGCCAGGGCGACGTTGCGGATCTGGTCGGAGCTATCGACCTGCATTCAAGAACCTCCTGGATAGCGTACGAGTCGCGCTCGCCCCCGAACCGCCTGGACAGCGAAGCCCCCCGTCACACCCTCGACCAACAGCTTCTCTACTGAAGTTTCGCGCCGAGAACCGGCGGTGGACTCCTCAGGGACCAGCGAGCATGGAACGGGAATCCTACCATAGGGAAATCTTCGAAAAGCGCCTCGATCGGACCGGTTCAGGCCTAGAATATGCAAGCTCAGCCGCGTGGCTGAGAGACCATTGGCTGATCTTGGAGGAACTATGTTCTCGACTGGAACTCGTACTTGCCGCCGCGGCGTGATGTGCCGCCGTTTTGGCGTCCTTTTGCTGTCGCTGACCCTGGCCGTCGCCTTCTTCCTGCCCACTCGCTCCGAGGCCCAGGGCCCGCCGCTGCGGATCGCGGTGGTGAATCTCGAGTACGTGGTGGCTGCTTCGCCGGCGGGCAAGTCGTTGCAGCAGAAGCTCGAGACCTTCCAGACCGAGGTCCGGGCGGAAGTGCAGAGGCGAGGCTCGGCGGCGAATGACGTTCGCAAGCAGATGGCCGATGGCGCCAACACCCTGTCGCAGGATCGGCTCGCCGAGCTGCAGCAGGGCTACGAGGACCAGCAGATCGCCATCAAGCGCTACCAGGACGACAAGCAGCGCGAGGGCACGAAGCTCCAGGAGGAGGGGCTGCGCGAGATCGAGCGGCAGCTCCAGCCGGTCTTCGAGGCGATCACCAAGGAGGAGGGCTACGACCTCATCCTCAACAACGTCACCGGCGTGGTGGTGATGGCGGGCCCGCGGGTCGATATCACCCAGAAGGT
>CALZKB010000437.1 GCA_945787575.1 Thermoanaerobaculia bacterium
TGCCGCAATAGCACTTCGACCCGGTCCCAGGGTCTGTGCACAGCTCATTCGAGCACATCCCATTTACCATGTAGTCCCAGCTGGTGCAGGTTCCCACATCTGCCAGGCCGTCGCCGGTCGTGTCTTCGCACTTGACCGAGGCGCTAAAGTTGTAGAAGGTGAAAAGACAGGTACCGCCGCCGCCCGTGCAAGGAGCGATGACGTCCCCGTTAGCCCCACAGGGTGTGGTGTTCTGCGCGTATACGTCCCCGCACAGATCCTCGTCGCCATCGTAGTAGGGTCCGCCGACGTTCTGGCTGCAGCCGTCGTTGCCGGGAGAGGGGTCGACTGGGTGGAGGTAGTCCCGATAGCAATTGTTACCTGTGTCATCATCCTGAGCAGATCCACCGTCCTGATTCAGCCAGAGACCGATGGCCCACCGGTCTGGCCCGGACTCGATGGTGGCCTGAAGCATCACCAAGACGTCACTGCCTGGTTCACAGACAACCGGGTCCCCGACTACCGCCAGGCTGCCGACTCTGACGTCACCGGCGGTGCACGGGGGATTCCCTCCAATTTGTTGTTTGATGCAGGCGTTGCCGCTGGACTGCGCCGCCGCCGGGCTGGCGGCGAACAGGCCGACCATCATCAGGCAGGCAGTCAAACCCACCACCCAGGCAGCCGCGCCGCAAGCACGGTTACA
Source organism: Thermoanaerobaculia bacterium (assembly GCA_945787575.1). Lineage (GTDB taxonomy): Bacteria > Acidobacteriota > Thermoanaerobaculia > Multivoradales > JAHEKO01 > CALZKB01. The sequence continues at coordinate 683 of CALZKB010000437.1, forward strand.
GTTTCGTTTGTGTTCCACGTCTAAACCTCCCCATTAAGGAAAAGAACATTAAGACGGCGCCGTCGGCCCGTCTGCTTCAGCACCGAGAGTCGGCTCATCGCCGCCACCTCAGCCTTTTGAGAATTAGCCTTAGAAGCACTCAATAAATACTCACAAACCCTCTGTGAAAAATATCACAGCGAACCGCTCAGCGATATAAGGGAATCCCCTAAAATTGTGCACTTAAATCCCTTAGAGTTCGGTAGGGAAATCCGGTAGTGTCCGTAAGGTTCTGCAGAAAGTGAGAAGGCCATCGATCTCCGTAGGACTCGGGTTTCTGCGGAAACTCGATCGAATCCGACGGCTCGCGAGAGAGATCCAGGCCGTCTGCCCGGCTCGCTGAGGCGGGAATCGAGCCGTCGGTGGGAAGCCGCGGCGATTCCTTCGACAACGCCCTGGCCGAGTTCGTCATCGGCCTCTACAAGACGGAGGTGATCCGGCGACGGGGACCGTGGCGTGGGGTCGCCGAGATGCTGAATGCGGCGAATCGTACTCGCCGTGCACCCGAGCGTCCAATCGCCGGTTTACTCTGCGTCGATCAAAGAAGAGGCGCCCCCCGAGCCGGTCCGGCTCGAGAGGCGCCCGGGGTAGAGACCGAGCTTCAGATCAGCGTTGGCCGCCCCAGTCGACGTTGCCCCCGTCGCCGGCACCGATCCCGCCGAGCTCACCTAGATCGAGCTCTCCGGCGCCACCGACGCCGTCCGAGATCAGCACCACCACCCACTCCCCGGGAGCGCCCGTAGCGCTGAGCGTCATCGTGTTGTCGCCCGGCTGCATCGACTCGGCGACGTCGATCAACGCCTCCTCGTCGGGTCGCAGAGTCATCCCGTAGCGACCGCTACGGTTGACCAGAACACCGATCCGACGCACTCCGGGAGAGCCGTTCTGCAGCGAGACGAAGCTCTCCTGCTGAGGGATCCCGTGGAACGTCTGGCTCACCCGCCGCGCGCCTCTCGGGATCCGCAACCGCACCAGCACCGGATCGCACACCGTCTTGTTGCCCGCGACGTCGGTGACCGACAGCTCCAGATGCGCCGGCAGCGACTGGTCGACCTTTTCGGCCGTCACCAGCACCACGTCGTTGGTCCCCGGCGTGAACGGCGGGATGTCCACCGTCGCGTTCTCGAGCACGGTGACGAGGATCTCGTCGAGGCCCGACTCGAGGTCCTGGGTCGTCACCTCGATCGCCATCGGCGGGCCCGGATCGAAGTCGGAGAGGAAGCACAGCGGCGGCGTCTCGTCCGGCGGCGCGCAGACGAACGAGCTGGTGACCTCGACGTCGTCGATGAACCAGCCGATCGAGTCGTTGGCCACGGCGTCGACGGAGTCGAAGGTGAACTCGACCCGGATCACCTGTCCGGCGAAGGCGGCGAGCGAGATCGGTCCGCTGCTCAGCCACATCTGCGCGGACGGGCTGCTCGAGTCGAGGTAGAAGACGTTGGTCTTGCTGCCGTCCCCGACG
>CALZKB010000438.1 GCA_945787575.1 Thermoanaerobaculia bacterium
ACCATCATCGCCGACCTCAAGACCCGGCCGCCGGACCTCATCCTCACCGACCTGAAGTTGGAGGACATGGACGCGGCACGCCTGTGCTTGCGGGCGAGAGAGACGACGGTGGGGCAGCCGGTCCCCATCTTGGTGATTTCCGATTTCCTGCACTCGCCGACCATCCAGAAGATCCTCTCCCAGGACTTCACCGACCTGGTATCGGTGCCGGTGAATTGGAAGGTCCTGACCTTCCGCATCAACCGGTGGATTTCCATGGCGAGGAAGTTCCGGGCCCTCGACGACCAGGAGCTCGACTTCGAGCAGGTGCGGGACAGCGCGCGGAAGGCCTCGACCGAGCTCTTGCAGCTACGCAACTACGACTCCGTCACCGGGCTCCCCAACCGCGAGATGTTCCTGAGCACGGTGGGGCTGGTGGTGGCGCAGAACGAGCGCTCGTCCGGCTATGCCGCGGTCTTGTTCGTCGACATCGACGACTTCAAGGGAGTGAACGACCTGATCGGTCGATCTCTGGGCGACGAGCTCTTGAGAATTGTCGCCAAACGCCTCCAGGGCTGTCTTCGCGAAGGCGACATCGTCTCGCAGGCGGGTGACGAGGGGTCTCTGGCATCCTTCGCCCGTTTGAACGGAGACCAATTCGCCATTCTTCTGAGCAGCGTTCAGGACCAGGAGGCGGCGACTGCCGTGGCGGAAAGGCTCCTGGCAAGCCTCTCCCGACCGCTGATGATCAGCGATCGACAGTTCCGCCTGACGGCCAAGATCGGCATTGCCGACGCGTCGCAGCTCGACGAGGCGGGAGAAGAGGTTGTCCTCCAGCGCGCCGAGACCGCGATGCGCTACTGCAAGCAACGCAAAGGGAAGCCGTGGGCCTTCTTCGAGAGCTTCATGAACGAGCTGGTCTTGAAGAAGCTCGAGCTCAAGGCCGAGCTGCAACAGGCGCTCGAGCGGGACCAGCTCTTCTTCTGCTACCAGCTGCTGGTGGATAGCCAGACCGGGGCCTCCCAGGGCGTCGAGGCGCTCATCCGATGGCAGCACCCGTCGCGCGGGCTGATATCTCCCAATGAGTTTCTTCCGGTGGCGGAGGAGTCGGATCTGATTCTCGAGATCGATCGATGGGTGCTGCGCAACGGCTGCCTGCAAGGAAAGGAATGGCTCGACAGCGGATATCCACCTCTCCTCATGTCGCTCAACGTGTCGATGCGCTTCCTCGAGGAGAAGGACTTCGCCGAGCAGGTTCTCGGGATCGTCGAAGAGACCGGTCTGCCGCCCGCCGCGCTCCAGATCGAGCTCTCCGAACGCGGCACGCTGCCCGACGCCGGTCGGATCATGCCTCAATTCGAAATGCTGGTCGAGAGAGGCATCCACTTGGCGCTCGACGACTTCGGTACCGGGCAGACCTCGTTGTCCTATCTCCGAACCCTTCCCATCACCTGCGTCAAGGTCGATCGATCGTTCGTGCGGCGCGTCCCGGACGACTCCGCCTCGGTAGCCATCGTCACCGCGATCGGCGCCATGGCTCAGCACCTGGGGCTCAAGGTGGTGGCCGAGGGCGTCGAGACCGAGGACCACTGGCGGTTTCTGGCCGAGAACGGGTACGACCAGCTGCAGGGATTCCTCTTCTCCAAGCCGGAGCGGGTCGAAGAGGTGGAGGCGAGGTGGCGGGATCTCGGCCACCGGCCGAGCTCGCCGGTACCGAGGGTGGAACCGGCAGCGGGGGCCGATAGGGAACCCGAGCCTCAGCCCGAGGCGGCACGGCTCGACGCGATCCAGCCCGAGGCGACCCAGCCCGAGGCGATCCAGCCAAGCTCGCAGGGGATGATCGCAGCCGCTGTGGGCGACTTGGCTGCTGAACCGCCGCTGGGCGGCGGCGGTGAGGCGACCGGCCGCGGGCGGGACCTCCCGCCGGAGGAGTCGCCTCGGGAGCTGACGGGCGACTCGCCTCCAGGCGCCGCGGGGCTAGACGTCGCGGACGAGTGGAGCCAGTCGGAGGGGTACCTGCTGCAGCTCGCCCGCAGCGACTTCCTCACCAAGCTCTACAACCGGTTCTCGTTCGACGAACGGCTCGAGCACGCGGTGGCGCATGCCGACCGCTTCGAGCACAAGGTGGCGCTGCTCCTCATCGACCTCGACGACTTCAAGTACGTCAACGACACCCACGGCCACGCCGTCGGCGACGAGCTG
>CALZKB010000439.1 GCA_945787575.1 Thermoanaerobaculia bacterium
GTGGGACAGCAATCGCCCCCAGTCCCCCTGGACACTCGAATAGCCGATATCGCTGGCCATGTGTGCCGCAGCTCCCGCATACACCCGAGTTTCCGCAGGTTCGGGTTTCGTTTTCGCGCCGGTCGACTTGGTGGTCGCGAGGCGATGCAGACCAAGGTGCGAATGTCGCGTCGACCTGGCGAAGCGCCGATCGAGGACGGCGGTGCGATCGAGTCGACTTCGGATCACGAGCGTTGCGTCGCGCACCGCGGATCGACCGCCCGAAGCTGTCCTCGCTGTTGGCGAGTTCGGCGTTGCGCGCCGCGGTCTCACGCCACGAGGGACATCGGCGGGAACGGGTCGATCGTTGCGCGCGAAACTTTCTTTCGAACGTCCCATCGACGTAAATCACGCGGAACTCGAGTTATGAGCATTCGCGTTTCTTGAGATGAACGCCTCGTCGACTTGAGTGTTGCGCACGCGACCACGGAGTGCTCTCGTGCCGGCATGACGACTCGCAGAAACTCCGCTCCTCGTGGCAGGCCGAAGCGTTCTTGCGGTTCGGTTGCGCGAGAGGGCGATGTCCGGCTCAAGAGCCTCTCGGTCAGCTCGCTGCCCCTGGTCCAGTGGATCCTGGAGCGCATGAAGCTGGAGCATTTCCTCGACGCCTACCTGCCGCACCCGAAGCAGGTGCCGACAATTCCCTACGCCAAGGGGATCGGGCTGCTCGTGCGCAACATCCTGCTTTCCCGGGAACCCGTCTACGGCGTCGGGGACTGGGCGGAGGAGTTCGCCCCCGACCTGCTGGGGCTGTCGCCACGTCACGTCCAGGCGTTGAATGATGACCGCGTCGGGCGGTGCCTCGATCGGCTCTTCGCGTCCGACTTCTCCTCGCTGACGCTGGCGGTGACGTCGCACGTGATCCGCGAATTCGACGTCGATCTCGAGGAGCTGCACAACGACTCGACCACCGTGACCTTCCACGGAAAGTACGAGGAGGCCTTCGCGGGGGCGCGAGTGCAGGGCAAGGAGACCCGGGCGATCACCTGGGGCCACAACAAGGACCACCGGCCGGACCTCAAGCAGCTCCTGTTCACGCTGACCGCGAGTCGCGACGGCGGCGTGCCGCTCTACTTCTCGGCGGGCGACGGCAACCTCACCGACGATCAGACCCATCGAGCCACCTGGGACCTGCTCCGGCAGCTCACGGGTCGCGCCGACTTCCTCTACGTGGCGGACAGCAAGCTCGCCACCCGGGAGAACATGGCCCACGTCCACGAGCGTGGGGGGCGCTTCGTCACGGTCCTGCCTCGCACGCGTGCCGAGGACCGCCAGTTCCGCGAGCGAGTGCGCAAGGGCGCGGTGAGCTGGAAGCCCGTCACCACTCGTCGAAACAAGGACGGCCAGGTCGTGGACCAGACCTCGGTCTGCGAGCAGAAGTGTCTCAGCGACGAGGGTTACCGGATCTTCTGGTTCCGCAGCTCACGGAAGCGAGAGCAGGATCGCGCCACGCGGCTGAGGACCTTGGAGCGAGCGGACAAGGCGCTCCAGGACCTTCAAGAGCGCCTTCTCCTGCCGCGGACCCGCTACCGAAAGCGGGAGAAGGTCGAGCAGGCCGTCGAGTCGATCCTCGGCGAGACCGGAGCGGCGCCGTGGCTCCAGGTGCAGATCCTGGAATCCGAGGAGGCGAACTACCGGCAGGCGCAACGCGGCCGCCCCGGCCCGGACACGCGCTACCGCAAGGTCGTTCGACCCCGCTTCGACCTGGATGTCCAGCGTCAGCAACCGGCGCTGGACGCCGCGGCGATGACGGACGGCATCTTTCCGGTGATCACCAACGATCTCGAGCTCTCCGCCAAGGAAACCCTCGCGGCCTACAAGCGCCAGCCCGTCATCGAGAAGCGCTTCTCGCAGTTGAAGAGCGACCTGGAAATCGCCCCCGTCTACCTGCACAACGCCGGCCGCGTCGAGGCGCTGCTCTGCGTCTACTACTTCGCCCTGCTCACCCAGACCCTCCTGGAGCGAGAAGTCCGAAGACGGATGGCGGAGCAGGGGATGACCTCCCTGCCGCTCTACCACGAGAACCGGGCGTGCAAGAGACCCTCGGCGCGCCGCGTCCTCGACGCCTTCGGCGGTGTCCAGCGCCATGCCCTCAACCAGGCGGCTGGAGAACCTGCAGCCGTCGAGCTCGTCACTGA
>CALZKB010000440.1 GCA_945787575.1 Thermoanaerobaculia bacterium
GGATCTCGGCCAGTTGATTCGCCTATCGTCGTAACCATCTGAACTATCTGGACTTAGCTTGGTGGGCCGTGAGGGAATCGAACCCCCGACCATCAGATTAAAAGAAAGCTCGGACTCAACAGACTGCAACTGTCGCCAACAGACAACCACAAACACCGCAGGCATTTGCGACACACGGCTTTGTTGGGGACTGTTGGTCCGAGTGGTCGAGAATTGGCTTCCACTGCACCACCAGTGCACCACGATAGAACGCTCTGAGACACGTTAGAATCGTCGCACTTTGATCGGTCGAACTCTCTCCCATTTCAAGATCACTGGCAAACTCGGTGAGGGCGGCATGGGCGAGGTATGCCGGGCGGAGGACACAAAACTCCGCCGTGAGGTGGCACTCAAGGTGCTGCCTGAGGCCGGCGCTAGCGACAGCGACCGGCTGGCCCGGTTCGAGCGCGAAGCCAAGTTATTGGCGTCGCTGAATCATCCCAATCCCTCGCCCCACGCATCATCTAGAGGCACTACGAAGCTGCGGGGGAGGCTCGCCGTTTCTCTTGCCTTGGCCCTCCTCGCCGGCGGCAGCCTCACCCCGCTCGCTGCCGGCGTCGGTGACGACCGCTTTTCCACGTCCGAGATCGTCACCGGACGCGCCCCCTCGCAGCGGCTGGTCACCGCGTTCCTCCGCGGCGGCGACGTCGCCGACCTGGTCCTCCTCGACGCCGGCGAGCATCACCAGGGCGTCCGCATCCTCTCCTTCGACGGCTCGAGCTGGAGCCTCGCGGTGGAGGCGTATCTCCGGCCCTCGACTCTCTTCGTCGACGTCGCCTCGATCGGTGGCCGTGAGCGGCTCTTGACCTACGGCGAGGGGGACGTTCGCTGGTTCGACCCGGAGAGCGGGACCGAGCGGCCTCTGGTCGTCGTGGATCACAACTTCGAGTCTGACAAGGAAAGCCGGCTCCCAGTGCTCGACGTCAGCCGCGACCTCAACGGCGACGGCCTCGACGACCTGATCTTCCCCGCCGTCGATGGCTTCACGATCTTCGTCCAGCTCGGAGACGGCACATTCGCCGAACCGATGAAGCTCGGCCCCCCCGAGCCATTCCGCGACGAGAAGGCGTTCGGCGACGAGCGGACGTATGGCGAAGCAGGAATCAACCCGATGACGGCTCGGTGGTACCTGAGCCGCGTCCACCGTTTCGATCGCGACCTCGACGGCCTGGTGGACCTCGCGTTCTGGAACGACGACCACTTCGACGTCTACCGGCAAGACTCGAGCGGGGGCTTTTCCTCGGTCTCCGAGACCCTGACCACCGACGCGGCGTTCGACACCGACGGCCTCTACACGCTCATCTTCAGTTTCGAAGGGACGGGCTCGTTCCGGCTCGTTGCCGGGCTCACGCGCAGGCGCGAGCTGGCCGTGCTTCACTCGATTCGCGACCTCGACGGCGACGGACTCGCCGAGCTGATCACCCAGACCCTGCGAGGACGGAGCGTCATCCGCATGAAGAGCCGGTACTCGATCTACCGAGGGGTGACGACGCCTGACGGCGCGACGTTCGAGCCGACCGCCTCCGTGATCCTCGAGCCGAAAGGGAGAGCGGGTGCCGTCCAGCCGTGGGGCTACTCGTCGCACGATCTGCCGGACTTCAACGGCGACGGGCGGCCCGAGATCCTGTTGCGGGACACGAAGATGGGGCTCGGAGGAATGCTGCGGGCGCTGGGCGGACGCTCGCTCGGCGTAGACCTCGAGATTTATTCGGTCGGCAGCGGATCCGGAAGGGTCGAGCCGAAGCTGTTCCGCAAGATCCGGCCCAAGCTCTATGTCTTCGGTCCCGGCGTTTTCTATCCGCCGGTGCTGGCCGGCGACGTGGACGGCGACGGTCGCGACGATCTGCTCTACGGCCAGAATCGCGGCGAGTTCCGCCTCCACCTCGGTGTGGCCGGTCCCGAACTGCTGTCACGCCGCTTTGAGCGGATCGCCGTCACCCTGCCGAGCGACGAGACCAACAGCCGGCTCGTCGACCTCGACCGCGACGGCAAGGACGACATCGTCATCCATCACCCGTCGAAGAGCGAGCCGCACCGAGTCATCGTGCTGAGGGCTCGGTAGCGGTGATCCCGGCGGTTCCGAAGCACCCACCCGCAGAACGCTTGGAAACGGAGTCTAGTCGCCCTCGGCCTGCGCCCTCGGCCTGCGTGACGCCACTGAGCGGGACGCCTTCCAGGCCTCAAACGCTTTACGTCTTGTGTGGATGGTGGGCCGTGAGGGAATCGAACCCCCGACCATCAGATTAAAAGTTTGGTCCGGGCCAATAGCGGACAACCGTTGCCAACGATCGACAGGTCTCAACCACCAAGAGACAAAGGGCTTACCGTCGCAGCGTCAGTGGCCGGCTGTTGGCGAGTGTCGGGGAAAGTTGTCTTCTACTGCACCAAGAGTGCACCACGGAACCGAGGTTCTCGCACGAGCAATACCTGGTCGCTTGGCGTCTCCATGGCGTCCGGCCAAGCCTCGAGTCGGTCAGTCGTTAGGCGGAGAGACCTGGCTTCTTCGTTGAAGGTCTGCCCTGGCCAGCTCCGGCTCGACTTTCCCCGCGAACTCAACCGTGAACATCTCGCCCTCGATGCCCAAGACCTCGATGGTGATTCTGACGATGCTCTCAGCCACCTTAAGATCCGTGATCGACTTGATCCAAGGAAACGTGGAATGGCAACGTTCTCCTCCGCCAACTCGAGTTGATAGCCGATTTCCCAGAGAAAAGGTTCAGGCAAGGTTATCTGACCGAAGGTTGTCACGACGCGCACATCCTGCGATGCCCCGCGATTCTGGTGGAACCTATCTTCCCCGGGGCATCCGCTTGACCTCCCTCCAGTCAGCCAACCGCGCCGTCAGCTCACGCAGCTCGGCAACCTCCGAGCGCAGACCGGCCAGCGAGGCAAGCTCTTCCTCCTGTCCCCGGTTGACGAGTGCCTGCGTCTCGATCAGGCGACCCTGAGCGTCGATCCGGTGGGCCAGCTGCTCATTGATCCAGAGCTGTTCGTCTCTGGCCCGAGCAAGATCCTCGGCCAGCGACACCTGCTTCTGCAACTCG
>CALZKB010000441.1 GCA_945787575.1 Thermoanaerobaculia bacterium
CCTCGACCGACCCTCCTCCTGTCCCTGCTCTTGATGCTGTGCCTCGGACCGGACTTCGACCCTGACGTCCTCTTTGAGCTTCGTCGTGAGCGCGTTTTGCAGTGACCCTTGCTGCTCGCTCAAGAACGCGCGGGTGTCGGCGTTCGGCACGAGCATCCGTACCTGAAGTTGACCCTGGTCCCGGAAGATCTGAACCTCGGTCCCGCCGAGCACCGAGTCCTTGAGCGTGATGCGAACCTCGGAGTCACCGGCCGGTGAGTCACGCGAGATCAAAATACGATCGACGATCTTTTGCGCGATTTCGGAGATCCCCGTCTGCGTGCCGCCCGTCCGTGCTGTTTCCGGCGGCGCGGCCGTGCCCCGGTCCGGTTGCATGCTCTTCAGGATCGCGTCTCCGGCACCGCCGGCGGCCACGGGTTCACGCTCGCCTGCGTTTTCGCGGGCGCCGTCCTTCCGTCGCTGCGACGACTTGGCCGAGCCTCGATCCCGTTGCTCGGCCGATGTCTTGCTTTGCTCTTTCTTTTTCAAGAGCTCGGCAAACTCGTCCGCCTCGGCGTCGGGCTTCGTGGATGGGCCGCGCGGTTGCTCAGTCGGTCGATCCGGCGGACGTGCGGGTCCGGTGCCAATCGTCTTGGTCATGACTCGACCTCTTCTCCGATCAAGGGTTCGGGCGGCGTGAATTCCTCCAACTCGAGTTCCTCCCGCCGCTCCTGCTCCTGGTGTTCGAGCTGTCGCTGGATGTCGATGAACATCTGGAATTTTTCCTTCGCGCGGACGGCGGCAATATGTTGCTGCTGCGAGTAGGAAAGCGCCGCCCCTGCATCCTGAACGACTTTCGTCGCCTCCAAAACCTCGTTGTGCAGCTCGGCTTCGCGCTCCCGCAGCAACCCGATATGCATGTTGAAATTCTCGAGCTCGTTGAGTTGAACGAGTTGTTCCCTGAAGGACTCGAACAACTCGCCCTCGCGTTGCCGGCGCCATTCGGTGTAGTCACCGACTGTCCGGCGGGCCTGCTCGAGGGCGTGGGCGCATTGCTCCAGGTGCCGACGACACCTCACGACCTCGTTCGCGGCCGTGGACTCCCGGTGCTTTTTGACACGTAGCAGTTGCTCGGACATCTCAAGACACGAGCGCCTTCATTTGCTCGAAGGTCTCATCGAACGGCACCCGCTCGTCGGTGGCCTGGCGCAGGAAACCGCGGATACTTTCGATCTTGCTCAAGGCCTCGTCGGCTAACTGATCGGTGCCCTCCTTATACTCGCCGATCTTCACGAGTAGCTCCACCTCTTCGTATTTCGCCATGAGCTCGCGCATGCGGCCCGCCACTTCACGGTGTTCACCGGAGACGACGTTACCCATGACGCGGCTCGTGCTCGCGAGCACATCGATGGCGGGATAATGATTGGCGGACGCGAGCTTGCGGGACAGGATGATATGGCCGTCGAGGATCGAGCGGGTCTCATCCGCGACCGGTTCGCTCATGTCATCGCCCTCTACGAGGACCGTGTAGAGCGCCGTGATGGAACCTTTATCCGACTGGCCGACGCGTTCCATGAGTTTCGGTAACGTGGCGAACACCGACGGCGGAAACCCGCGGCGTGTCGGCGGCTCCCCGGCGGCGAGTCCAATCTCGCGCAGCGCCCGTGCGAAACGGGTCACCGAGTCCATCAGAAACAGCACCTTCTTTCCTTGCGCGCGAAAGTACTCGGCAACGGCCGTGGCCACGTAGGCGGCTTTGGCGCGCTCCATCGACGGGCGATCGGAGGTCGCGACCACGACAACCGAATGCGCCATGCCTTCGTCACCGAGGTCGTGCTCGATAAACTCCCGAACCTCCCGGCCGCGCTCGCCGATCAGAGCGATCACGGTGACATCAACCTCGGCGCCCTTGACCAGCATCGACAGCAGCGTGGTCTTCCCGCCGCCGGCCGCGGCGAAGATACCCAGGCGCTGGCCCTCACCGCAGGTCAGGAGCCCGTCGCAGACCCGAAGCCCGAGCGGCAACGGCTTCGCGATGATACGGCGCGTCAGCGGATCCGGCGGATCGGCGTAGACAGGGAAGTAGGTTTCCGTCTCGAGCGGCCCGCGCTCGTCAAAGTCCAAGGGATCGCCCATCCCGTCGAGCACACGGCCAAGAAGACCGGACCCCACGGTTACCGCGTGCGTCTCACCG
>CALZKB010000442.1 GCA_945787575.1 Thermoanaerobaculia bacterium
AAGGATTCGCTTGCCGACGGTGTCGCCCGGGGTGGTGATGAAGTCGCCGATGTGGCACTCGGAGAGGAAGGCCGTTCCGACGCCGGTGATGGTGGCGTCCGCGGCGGCGACCGAGACGGTGCCCGTCAGGCTGGCTGCGGTGCCGGCGACGATGCCGGTATTCGCCGTCAGGTGAAGCTCGGTCGTCGAGCCTGCCTGGGCCCGGTTGCCCATGAAGCCGCCGGCGCTGTGCTTCATCGCGCCCCAGCGCGGGTAGCCGGTCTGAGCCGAGAGCCCGGGGCGAACCTCGAAAAAGGCGATCTGGGCCCGCGCCCCGGCGCCGTACTCGCGGGTGACGCGCTTCGCCGCGGCCCCCGCGACGTGGTTCTCGGTCGAAGTAAAGGTGTCGTCGTCGGTCACGGTGTCGACAACGAGCCACTCACCTTCACATTCGAAGACATCGCCGCTCACCAAGTCGGTGAGTGCGGCACCGCCGGATCCGGCGAACGCCTTCGTTCCCGCCGAGACGGTCCAAGTGCCGGTGATGTGGCGCGGTGCGCCGACGCGGGCCATGAAGACGGCCCACTGACGGTTGGCCGAATCGGTGTAAAGGTCGACGAGCTGGAGGTATACGTCGCCGGCGTCGCCGTCGCCGCGGTCGATCCATTCGGCCGGCAGGCCGCGGAGGAAGATCTCGCCGCTTGCCGGGTTGGGGTGGCGCTCGGCCGCGGTCCGCCAGATCGTCGAGTAGGTGAACTGTTCGTTGAAGACCACCAGCACGGGGGCGTCGTTCGCGTAGGTCAGCTGGAACTGGGTGCAGGCGCCACCGACGGAGAGGTCGCGGATTCCGTCGTCGCGGTCCTTCTCGAGGCTGTATCCCTCCGGGACGTTGGTCGCCTGGCCGCGGCTGGCGGTGAAGCGGTAAGCCCCGTTTCCGAGATCGGTCACCGTGGAGATCTGGCGCAGGGCGGAGAGGATCGGCACGAGGAAGTCGGCGTCCGGCGCCGAGTTCGTGGTCCCCGAGACGTTGGCCTTGCCGGGGATCTGGATCGCGGCGTGGCCACTCGAGACGATGTTGGGGTTATCGATCCCGGCTTTCTCCGGGTCTACGTCCGTGGAGCTGAAGCCGGGGTAGTAGTCCAGCACGGCCGGAGCTGCGGGGCGCCCCTGTTGGGCCTCGAAGCCGTACCTGATCTTCGCTTGTGCATTGTCAAAAGCCATGATTTACCTCTCGCTGCTGCGCGGCTTCGTGGTTTTCTTCTTGGCCTTCGCTGGCGGCGGCTCCTCGTGGAGCTTCACCGCGAGTTGACTGTTAGAAAGGGTTTCGACGTGTTGCGGCAGAATCCACCGCTTCACCGTTTCACCGGGGCCAAGAGAAAGACTTCCGCCGCCGGGCATCCGGATGGTCCGCGCCCGTTGCGGCAGGTTGGTGATCTCGTAAACCTTTTTGTCCATTTACCACCTCTGGGGGAGAGCTTCGAGCGTTGCGGGTCGTCGGCCGCGCCAGGTGACGGCCACGGCGGGCGCGATGATCGCCTGATCGTCGCCGGCCGGGAGGATGGCCTCGCCCGGCCGCGCCGAGTCGAAGCCGTCGACGAGCGGCGTGTTGTCGAAGCGCGCCACCTGGAGCTTGGGAGCGTCGTTGACGTCGTTGCGCAGGAGCAGGATCCAGTGCTGGATGAGCGCCGCCCAGGAGCCCTCGGAGTCGAGCAGGGCGCGGGGCTCTGGTAGCCGGTCGTAGACCGCGGCGACGGTCACTGTCGGATCCGATCCGAGCCCGCCCAACTCCGGGTCGTAGCTCGGTTGGCCGGCGAAGATCACCCAATATGGCAACGCGACGCCGGCGACGATGCTCTGGGCCGTCCGAAAGCCGCGCGCGGCCTTGTAGACCGGCTGATCGACGAGCCCGGCGTAATGGGCCACCTCGATCTCGAGCTCTGTGTCGGAGCTCGGATCCTCGGCGACGCTGGCCACCTGGTCGCCGAGCACCAGGCGGTCGCCCTTACCGACGCTCTCGGAGCTGGCCCAGAGCGTGCCCGTGCCGGTGACGGTCGTCGAGCCCGGGACGATCTCGGCCGAGCCGGTGAACTGGCTCGACCCGGCGCCGAGGTCGCCGCCGAAGTGAGCCCTCGTCCACTCGTCGGCTTGGAGCAGGTCGTGGCAGGCGAGGGCCACCTGGTCGAGAGCGCCGA
>CALZKB010000443.1 GCA_945787575.1 Thermoanaerobaculia bacterium
GACGAGTGGCATCAAGCGCAGCGGTCAATAGCTGTCCAGTGTGAGTGAGGCGGTAGCGATGGGTTTTGGGAATCTGCTTGATGATGCGGTGGGCGCGAAGGAGCCTGAGCTGGCGGCTCGTTCTCGCGGAGAGGCGGCGCCGTTCAAGAAGGGAGATGTCTGCGGACGAGGGGTGGATCAAGCCACGGATGTCGCGGTTTCGAAGGCCTGCGGTGGCGAACTCTCCACGCGAAACGGCTTCGAGCAGAGCGAGATCGCCGGGGTCGCCGAGGCGGAGGGCACGTACACGGCGCCCGCCTTGGATGACGGGGCGGGAGACAGCGTCGAAGAGCTTCGCACAGGGCGTGGTGTCTTCGACTGCGGAGAGGGCCTCGGCATAGGCGTGATTGGAACGCTGGGACAGCTGGGCGCGACGATGGAGATCTGCGACACCCTTGCGGAGCGGGCGCCATTCGAGCTTGCCGTTGGGCTTGTCGTGGGGCGGGCGGAAGACCTTGAAGTCCTTCGTGCGGGCGATGGTGGTCTCCACGCGCAACACGCTGCCGGCCTTGTCGTACATCTTGATCGAGTTGCCGCGTAGCCAGTGCTTGACGCGGACGCCCTCCGGGCGGTTCTTGAAGCTGGTGATGATCTCCCCGGTGAAGTTGCCGTGGACCTTGCCGCCCAGGAAGCGCATGACATCGGGACTCTTGAAGTGCTCCATGGCGTGACGCACGAGCGAGGGATAGATTCCGGCCAGCGCGCGTGGGTCCTTGAAGAGAATGTCGGTGGCCCACTGCGTCTGATACCCGGACCAGTAGTACTCCATGGGCTGGGATCTGAAGATCGTGGAGTGCAGGGGGTTGAGGAAACGTGCGATAGCGTCGAGCACATCGGGCCATTCGGTCTCGAGTTGTTCGTCCATGAGTCGCTGGGCCAACTCGGGGTTGCCGAGCCAGGTGAAGCAGTTGTCGGCACGCTTGAAGGCGGAGCGTCGACGCCGCAGTTGCCGAGAGAGCCACTCGCGACCGTTCAGGCAGATCTGGACGTTGAAGGGAAACCAGGTCTGCAGCCGTGCGCTCATGAAGCCGAACTGCGGGTGCAGGAAGTACTTGTACAGATGCAGGCACTTCTTGGGCCGCAGCCTGAGACCCCGCTCGCTACGGTTCGAGGAGCGGTGGTACTCGAAGCTCATGCAGGGCTCCACCGCCGTCAGCACGCAGATCAATCCTCGCTCGACAGGTTGTTCGGCAAGCAGCCGCTTGGCGAGCTTCTCCTTGTCCGTCCGGCTCGACTCCAGGTACCGAACCTCTCGACCCCGGCGGCTGGCTTGCGCATAAGCAGCCTCCTTGACCCGCTCACTCGTCCTCGTCACGAAGTCCTTGAAGTCGAGCAGCCGGACGCCGGAACGCTCCAGGAAGAAGAACATGCCCCCATCGCGCACCAGCGGCAGAAGGGTGCCGCGGAACACGAGCCGGTCGAACCCGGAAAGCACCCCCGTGATGAGCGAGCGATAACGTGCTATGAATCTCTCCAACGGCGTCCTCCTCGGGTGGGTGGTTTGTGTTGCGACGACCTTCCTACCCGAAGAGAGACGCCGTTGTCACGAAGCACGCATGCAACGATTCACGGAGCTGAAGGTCTGGCAGCGCGCGCACGCCCTGGTGCTCGAGATCTACCGCATCAGCGCGAGCTTCCCGCAGGACGAGCGCTTCGGCGTGACTTCTCAACTGCGCCGGGCCATCACCTCCATCCCGACGAACATCGCGGAAGGGTCGCGACGGGATGGCCGTCAGGACTACGTTCGGTTTCTGAATATCGCCCAGGGTTCCGCGGCCGAGGCAGAGTACCTGCTCATCCTCGCCCGCGACCTGGAATATCTGTCACCGGCCGCATCCGAGCGGCTCACGTCGGAGCTGGACGAGGCCTACGGGCAAAGATAGAGGCGAGCGCGTAACGCGAGCCGGTAAAGACTCTCGACTCTCAACTCTGAACTCTCGACGCGCGGCTTCGACGCGTTCCCTTGCGGCGGAGCCGCGCTAAGATGAACCCACTCGAGATCGCCTGATGTCCGCGGCGGGCATCCTGCCCCGGCCGGAGTGGATCGGCGGAGCATCCACGTTCGAACCAGCAGGTCGAGATCGCCGTCTCCGTCCACGTCCCCGGCCGCCACGCCGCGGCTCGACAGCTTC
>CALZKB010000444.1 GCA_945787575.1 Thermoanaerobaculia bacterium
AGCCGCGAAGAGCGCGAGGAAGAGACGGCTATAGGTGAAAGGAACGGGAGTGCCCATCGGGCCGATGTCGACCGTTCCACCGCTGATGCGCTCGTACGCATCGCTCGCCGTGACCATGCCGAACTCGACGAGGCACTCGCAACCGGACAGGCCGGATTCGACCGGGTCTCCGCCGCAGCCCGCACCGAAGCGGCCGATCTCGCCCCACATCTCGACATCGCCGGTCTCCGCCGCCGTGCTGCCCGCACGGAGCGGCTCTCCCGGCTAGAGGAGGTCCGGCGATACGGACGGCGATCTTTCGCCTATCAGCGTGACCTGTTCGGCGCCACCGGTCGGTTCTGGGGCGAGGGCCCGGCACTCGAGACCGACGCCATCTTCTCCGCCATCGAAACGGCCGCCGACGAGCTCCCGTCTCCGCCGCCCGGTCATGTAGAGCCGCGATCCGCACGCCGGTTCGACGGCCTGCTCGCTCTCGCGCTCGGCGAGGGTGGCGATCAGCATGTTCACACCACTGTGATCGTCGACGCCAGCGACGCAGCACCCTCCGATGGTGAGTCCGGTGTGTGGATCGCGTCCGGACCAAGGGTCGGGCCGGGCACGCTCGAGCGCATCCTCTGCGAATCGACCTGCGAGATCACCGCCCGCACCCAGGACGGGGCGCCGCTGGCCGTCGGCAACGCTCGGTCGGCCATCCCCGGCCGGGCGACCAGGATCCGACCGGCCTCGAGGCCGGCCGTCGAGAAGAGAACCCCACGGGCCTCGATCCCGCTGAGCGGCGCAAGGCTGGCGGCAACCAGCAGCGCAGCCGTAGACCAGCTTGAACGGCGCGTTCCTTTCACCGGCAACGATACTCCCAGAGCGCACGCGGTCTGGCAACCACCGAGATCAGCCCGTCGAAGACGGCTCATCTCGAGTTGCTTCGAAGCGAAGGGCCGGGAGCGCTCGGCATCATCATCGGGTTGGCAGCTCTCGCGATCGCTTCCGGAGCGGGATACCTCGTTGGCTACGAAGCAGGCTTCAGCAATGCTAGCGCTTCGGAGAGCGAGGACGGATGCAGAACGACGACGACGACAACGAGGACAATGACACCGGGCAGGACGGAGGTGACGGGGAAGGTCTCCTTTTCGGCCCCCACTGCACTGAAGAGGTGCCACCCTTTTCGCAGAATGGCCCACCCTGAGTCTCCTCCGCGCCTCGGAGTCGTCGATTCGGGCAATCAACTCGACTTAAGCCACGTAGCCCCGCTGAAGAGGCTGAAGAGGTGCCGGCATTGAGAAGCGGGTGGCACTTCTTGAGCGGCGCCCTCGGGAATAGAGATGATGGCGAAACCGTACCGCCTGTTAGGTATTTGAGTGTCACGCTGGCGGATGATCCAATACACATCGACCCTCGCGAACGCGTCCCGGGTGTTTCCGCAAGCTCCCGGTCGCTGACCTGATGCCAGAGCTACCGCAAGCAGGGGTCGCAGCAACGTCGGAGGACTTGATGATGAGCAAGAGACGGGTGGTTGGCGGCATCCTCGTAGCATGCGTGCTCGCGGCGGGTTCCCTGGCCGCGGCGAACGAGCAGGCGGAAGAAGAGGCGGTGACCGCCGCGGAGGAGTGGTTGAAGCTGGTGGATGAGGGTGAGTACGGGCAGAGCTGGAAGACCGCCGCAACGTACTTCAAGAGCGCGGTGCCAGAGGCGCAGTGGGAGCAGGCGCTGCCCGCCGTGCGACAGCCACTGGGCAAGATGCTCTCCCGCAAAGTGAAGTCAAGGCAGTACTCCACCTCGTTACCGGGCGCGCCCGACGGCCAGTACGTCGTCATCCAGTTCCAGACGTCGTTCGAGAACAAGAGATCGGCCGTGGAGACGGTGACGCCGATGCTCGACAAAGACGGTGGATGGAGGGTGTCCGGCTACTTCATCAAGTAGACGCCCAGCAAACTGGGAACGGGCAACCGCGGCGAGCCAGAGGGATAGCCTCGAGACGCGCTTGAGGCCGCTTGAGGTGCGCCGCTTGAGGTGCCGCCGCTTGAGGTGCCACTCAATTGCGGGGCCTGGCGAAGAGACCTCACCTTGCTCGCGTCTGAGCCCGAAGAAGAGGTGCCACCCTTTTCTCGAGGCCCCTAAGAAGAGGTGCCACGCTTTTCTCGAGGCAGCTGATCGGCCTTCAGCTCCTCGCTCTTGA
>CALZKB010000445.1 GCA_945787575.1 Thermoanaerobaculia bacterium
ATGGCTGTAGACGGTGCTGGTGCTGATGAACAAGCGGCCGGCGATCTCCTTGCTGCCGTATCCCTCCGCCACTAGAGCGAGGATCTCCTTCTCGCGCGGCGTCAAGATGGGGTTACTCGGGCCCTGCTCCGTATGCAAGCGCGCCAGGTAGTCCTCGACGAGCCCCTTGATCATCCCCGGGTGGAAGACTTCGCCCCTCGATACGGAGTGAACGGCGTCGATGAGGTCGCTGGTCTCGGCGGCCTTGAGGACGTATCCCAGAGCGCCGGCCCTCAGCATCTCGTAAAAGTACTCCTCCGAACGGTGGATCGTCAGCACCAAGACCTCGACCTCGGGAAAGCGGGCCTTGATCACCTTCGTGGCCTCGAGGCCGTTGGTGCCCGGCATGGCAACGTCCATCAGCACCACGTCGGGCCGAAGCGCCCCGGCTCGTTCGATGGCCTCCTCCCCGTCGACCGCCTCTCCGACGACCTCGATATCCGGCTCGGCCTCCAACAGGAGTCGCACGCCGGCGCGCACGATGGTGTCGTCCTCGGCGATCAGCACGCGAATCGTCTTACTCATTGCGCGACTCCAAAGGGGATCCGAATCACGATCCGGGTCCCTTCCCCGAGCCGAGAGAATATCTCCAAAGTGCCGCCGCACAGCCCGATGCGCTCCTTCATGCCGAGAATGCCCAACCCAGTTGGACCCGAACCGTCGGCGGGGATGGTCTCTGGCTCGAAGCCGCGACCATCGTCCTCCACCACGGCCTCGAAGACACCCTCTCGCACAGCGACGACCATTCGCACCTCGCCGGCCCGTGAATGGCGAATCACGTTGTTCAACGCCTCCTGCAGCACCCTGAACACCGCGGTTTCCTGCTCTGGAGGCAGCCGGCCTTCGAACTCTCCGGGGTCGAGATCGAAGCGGATGCTTGCGGCCTTCAGCACTCGCTCGGCGTGGGCTCGAATGGCGGGGACCAGGCCCAGGTCATCCAGTGCCGACGGCCGGAGCGTGAGGATCAGCTCATAGGCACGGTCGGTCATTCCGGCGACCTGGGAACGAATCTCCCGGAGTCGATCACCGATCGGTTCAGGAGGCTCCGACCACAGCTGCTGAACCGCCTGCAGGCTGACCGCCAGTCCTGCGAGATCCTGTCCCAGTTCGTCGTGGAGGTCGTGAGCGACCCGCCGGCGTTCTTCCTCATGAGCGTGGATCACTCGCTTGAATAGTTGACGCTGCACCGCCGCGCTCCGCTCCACCTCGGCGGAAAGAGCAAGGTTGCGCGTCTCTTCCGCCGTGACGTTCTCCCCCATCTCGTTGAATGCTCGGGCCAGCCGGCCGACCTCGTCCAGGCTCTCCTCGGGCAGCCGAAGATCTCGATCGCCTCTTCCGAATCGAGTAAGTGCCTGGCCCATCCTCTCGAGCCGGCCGATCACGAAGCGGTTCAGTCCAGCATTGGCGACAAACGCGGTCACCAGAAGCGCCACCGTGAGCCAGAGCAGGTCCTCTCGGAGGCCCGCAGCGATCTGCTCCTTCAGCGGCGCCGTCGGGATGTCGATCAAGACCGTGCCGAGAAGTGACTGAGCGGGGTTGTGGCATCTTGAGCAGGCCGGACCGTTCTCGACCGGTAGCATGCTCCGAAACACCTGTTGACCGTCGGCAGCCTTCACCACGATGCTCATCGGCCGCGCCTCGGGAGCATGACGATGGCACGGTTGGCAATCGGGCCGACGATTGTCGAGCCTTGTTCCCTGCGCCTCGCCATTGCTGCTGAGGACGATCCGGCCCGACCAATCGAGCAGATAGACGACGCGGAACTGCTGGCTTCGGCTCAATGAGTCGAAGAGCATCTGCATTCCGCGTCGGTCACCCTCTTCCATCTCATGGCGCAGGTTGCTCTCGATGACCAGACCGGCATTGGCGGCGAGCAACGACAGCTGTTCCAGAGCGGAGTCTTGATGCCGCCGGTATCGGATCGTCGTCAGGGTGCCGAGAAGGACGATCATCGGCAGCAACACACCGAAAGCGACCTTGGCTCGGATAGTGAGTTTGCGAAGGCCAGGCAGGCCTGGAGAGGTTGAAGGAGCGCGCTCCTCCGTACCGCGCTTCTCTGGCAACGGCACCTTTAGGGGGCGCTCACTCCACCGGCTCGATGTCCAAGGCCAGCACGAGGAAC
>CALZKB010000446.1 GCA_945787575.1 Thermoanaerobaculia bacterium
TGTTGGGTTTCCGGCGTCTGACCGACGATCAGGGCAATCGAACTTTGCCTATCGGGAGGTTGCGCCATGCTGCGCGTGACGTTGGTTGTGTTCGCGGTCTTGCTGGCTGGTTGCACCGGATCGACGGACAGCGTGCCGGTGAACGATCCGCCGATGGCGACAGGAACCGTCGTGGTAGCAACTGCCAGTTTAAGTAGCGAGGCTCGGGCGACGGCGACCGAGCCTCGAGGTACAGCGAGGTCGGCGGCATTGGCGGACGGGGCGGCGTCATGCGAGGACGGGCGGATTACGTTCGAGACGCCACCCGTGGATCTGGAAGCGACCGAGCTTGTGGTACCGCTGGGCCTGATGTCCGGCTCGCACGTGACTCCGGTGGATCACATCTATTTCCAGAATTATCGAGAGCCTCAGCGCGTGATCGATGTCTACAGTCCAGCCGCCGGGACCGTGACAAGCATTCAGCACATGGCCCAGCGGGTGACGGACGGGCCGGCAGTCGCGATTGACGACTACCGGTTGGTGATTGAACACACTTGCTCGATCAGCAGCATCTTCATTCATGTGGCGAGCCTGGCGCCGGCGCTGGCGGCGGTGGCACCCGCACCCGGCAATCACTCGAACGTTGATGTGACGGTCCAGGCGGGCGAGGCGATCGGCACCTACCAGAGCAACGTGGACTACAACGTGGTTGACGTGGACGTGACGTTGCCCGGCTTGCTTGTGCCAGAGCACTACCGCGCTGAACCGTGGAAGATTCATGCCGCTCCGCCGTTCGACTACTTCTCCGACGAGATTCGAGAGCGGCTTGAGTCCTTGAGCGTGCGGGCCGAGGGACCGTTCGACGGTCGGTTCGACTACGACGTTGATGGCCGACTTGTGGGGACGTGGTTCCAGCAGGGTACGAACGGCTATGAGGGAGCGAACCGCGATCGCTACTGGGCAGGACATCTGACGGCGGCGTACGACCACTTTGACCCGTCTCATGTGGTGATCTCGCTGGGAACGTTTGACGGTGTATCGGCGCAGCTGGGAGTGCTCGGGAACGCGCCGAACCCGGCGGAGGTCTCGGTGGCGACCGGGCTGGTGGCCTACGAACTCGTGAGTTACGAGTACTGGACCGGAGGCGAGCGGTGGGACGGAGCTCGTCACGTCGCGGAGCTCGAGGCTCGCAACCGAGATTCGGATATGCGGGGAGTAGTGCTGTTCCAGCTACTGGATGACCGGACGCTGAAGGTGGAGACGTTCCCGGGGCAGTCCTCGAACGAGGTGTCAGGGTTCACCGAGGCGGCGCTGATCTCCGAACGCTGAGGGAGCTGGATCAGGCCTCGGACGGTGGGCCGGATCGGCTACTCTCTCCGCGCGGAAGTGCACCTGATCGACGGGACGTGCGGGCTGGTTTGACAATACTCCGCGGCGGCTAGAGGTAGTCCGAGTCGGCGAGGACGTGGTGGATGCTCGTGGCCTCGTCGTCGAGGAAGGCGAGGTCGGCCGGGTCAGTATCGCGCGGGTCGATCAGTTCGCCAGCGACGTGACCAACATCGAAGAAGCCGGTGCGGGCGAGGGCGCGTCGGTAGGGGTGGCGTTTCGGGAGGCGGGTACGGATGGAGGCGGCACCGTCGTTGCGGGCGAGATCGACTGAGTCGCGGATGAGCGACTCGGCAACGGCGAGCTGCCTGGGCAGCACGAGGATGTCGGCGAGGAAGGCACGGCCGTCGAGCAGGCGGGTGACGGCGTAGCCGAGTGGTTTGCCGTCTTGTTGTGCGAGTCGGACCGTGAAGGGGCCGGCGCGTTCGTCGCAGTAGCGCCAGTTGAGGTAGGGGATTGGACGTTCCGCGACGACCTCGAACTGGCTGATCGCGTCGTTGATGAATTGCTGGTGGTCGTCCTCGAATTGGGTGATGGTGGAGATTGTCCACGGGCGCGAACGAGGAGCTGGTCTACGCGTGAGCAGCGACGCGGCGAAGCGGGTTGATCGGGCGACGAGTCGACGCGCGCGATCGGTACGCCCACGTTCGCGTTCGCGAATGACGGATAGGGTGTTGCTGAGCGAAGCAGCGGTGGATGGGTCTTGCGCGGGCCGAGTGCGGCTCAACAGTGAGCGAGCCTTGTCGAAGGGGTGCAGCAGTCGCACGTAGTCGTGCGTCTCATTGGCG
>CALZKB010000447.1 GCA_945787575.1 Thermoanaerobaculia bacterium
GTTCTCCAGAATCGCTTCCGCGGACGGGCGGAGACTGTAATTGGGCACCGTCCCGCGGTCCGCCGGTCCGTCGGTCCCTCGGTCCGTCGGCGGCTCCACCGGCAGGATATCGAGCCGGGTCGGCGGGGTCGACAGCGGGCTCACGAACTTCGCGAAGATGACCTCGACGGCGTCGAGCTCGCCGGCCGCGAACCGGTCCATCAGGGACGTGACCAGCTCGGAGGCGTGATCGGGCGTCGGCTTGTCGCCAATGTCGGGCCGTTGCACCGCCATCTCGCGCCCGGTGAACCTGAAGAAGCCGATCCCCTTGCGGCCCACCTGATGCAGCTCGACCGTGACCCCGGCCTCTTCCAGCTCCGCAATCCGGGATCGTGTGGCGCGGATCAGGTTGGCGTTGAACGCCCCGCACAGACCGCGATTGCTCGTGATGCCGATCAGGGCCACCCGCTCGGGCGCGCGCTGCGGCTGCCGCAGCAGCGGAAAGCGCTCCGCCAACTCGGGGTGGTAGAGGTCGCCCAACACTTCCTTCAACGCTTCCGCGTAGGGACGAGCCGCGACGACGCGGTCCCGCGCACGCTTCAGCTTCGACGTGGCGACCATCTCCATCGTCTTCGTGATCTGCCGGGTGTTCTCCACCGACTTGATCCGCCGGCGAAGCTCTCGAGTCTGCGCCATCTAGCTCAGCGCTTTGTAATCGGTGATCGCCTTCTTCACCTGCGCGGCCAGCTCGTCGTCCATCACCCGCTTCGTGCGGATTGCCGTGAGCAGGTCCGCGCAATTCGCCTCGAGGTACGTGTAGAGTCCCTGCTCCCAGGCGCGGATCTCTCCAACCTTTACGTCGTCGAGGTAGCCGTTGGTCACGGCAAAGATGATGACGATCTGGTGCGTGACCGGCATCGGATTGTACTGCGGCTGCTTGAGTACCTCGACGATGCGCTCTCCGCGGGCGAGCTGCTTTTGCGTCGCGGCGTCGAGATCCGACGCAAACTGCGCAAACGCCTCGAGCTCGCGGTACTGCGCGTACTCGAGCCGCAGCTGCCCAGCGACCTGCTTCATCGCCTTGATCTGCGCGTTGCCGCCGACGCGGGAGACCGAGATACCGGGATTGATGGCCGGGCGCACGTTCGAGTAGAACAGGTCGGTCTCGAGGAAGATCTGGCCGTCGGTGATCGAGATGACGTTGGTCGGGATGTACGCCGATACGTCGCCGGCCTGGGTTTCGATGACGGGCAGGGCGGTCAACGAGCCACCGCCGTGCGCGTCGGACATCTTGGCCGCACGCTCCAGCAGCCGAGAGTGGAGGTAGAAGACATCGCCCGGGTACGCCTCACGACCCGGCGGGCGCCGCAGCACGAGCGAGAGCTGCCGGTAGGCGGCCGCCTGTTTGGACAGATCGTCGTACACGCAGAGCGTGTGGCGGTTTTCCTCGTACATGAGGTACTCGGCCATGGCGCAGCCGGCGTAGGGAGCGATGTAGAGCATCGGGGCCGGATCGGCCGCGCTCGCCACCACCACCGTCGTGTAGTCCATGGCGCCGTGCTCTTTCAGGCGCTCCACGACCCCGGCAACGGTCGAGTTCTTCTGACCGATGGCGACATAGACGCACGTGACGTCTTTGCCCTTCTGGTTGATGATCGTGTCGATCGCGATCGCCGTCTTCCCGGTCCCGCGGTCGCCGATGATCAGCTCGCGCTGTCCCCGGCCGATCGGGATCATCGAGTCGATCGCCTTGACGCCCGTCTGGAGCGGCTCCTTCACCGGCTGCCGCTGGACGATACCCGGCGCCTTGAACTCGAGTTTCCACGAAGCTTCGGTCTTGATCGGACCGAGCCCGTCGAGCGGTTGCCCGAGCGGGTTGACCACGCGGCCCACGAGCGCCTGGCCACACGGCACCTCGAGCACGCGTCCGGTGCGCCGTACCTCGTCACCTTCGCGCAGGTGGAGATAGTCCCCGAGAATGACGGCGCCGATATTGTCCTCCTCGAGGTTCAGCGCGAGGCCGGAAACCGTCTCGCCGGTCTCGGAGGAGGCGAATTCGAGCATCTCACCGGCCATCGCCGAACCCAGCCCGTACACCCGGGCGGTTCCGTCTTTGACCTCGAGGATCGTCCCGACTTCTTGCGCGTCGAACGCCCCGAGATCGGC
>CALZKB010000448.1 GCA_945787575.1 Thermoanaerobaculia bacterium
AGGAGCTGGCGACCACGCTCGCACCCTGGAGGAGATTCGGACCGAGCGCGTTCGGCGGGTCGGTCGTCCCCGTTGACGACACCTGGTAATAGACACCGATGTCCCAGGCCCCGGTGTGCAAAAGGCCATCGACGGCGTCCCAGCGAATGATCCTGGCATCGATATCGGGGATGTCGTAGTACTGGTACTCGGTCTGGGCGCCGGCATCGACCACACAGTCCTGCGTGTTCGAGCCGTCGAAGCTCACGGTGAACTGTGTGACCCAGTTGATCTGGTCGGTTCTCGACTTGTAGCCGATGTGCGTGATGCGATAGGTCTGCCCCAGGTCGATCTCCAGCCAGGCATTGCTGCCGTCCCCATCCGTCACCCACTCCCATATTTCGAGGGTGCCGTCCACCGCATTCCTGGGCTCGTATCCGGCTGCGAGGTACGAGCTCGCGGTCACGTCCGCCTTGATCGCCCGGTTCGGGCCCAGATCCGCTGGTTTCGTTGTCGTCCCGACGATGGAGCCCGAAGCAGTGGGGGCCGCCGTCAGCCCGAACATGACAAGCAGTGCACCCAGTATCGTGCATCTTCGTGGACGTTTGAGGCTCTTCATCCTGGCTCCAGTGGATTCATCTCTCCGTCTTCAGAACTCGATTGTCACCCCTGGCGGGTCGGCTACGGCGCGACGGCGACTCTCCAGAACGCCAGCGCCGCTCCCCCGCCGTCGGCGCCAACGAGCCATGGGGCTGCCGGCGTGTCGGCGAAGCCGTACGAGACGGCGGTGGCGCCGCTTGCAGGCCCCTGGAGCCGAATCGTAACGCGCGTGCCGGAGACCCTCACCGAGTTGATGCGGACGACCCCGCTCTGGTCCTCGACCCGGTAGAGGCTGGCATGGCCACCGGAGAGCTCCTTATCGTAATCGATCGCGATCCGGTTCGTGCCGCCGTCGAAGCCGATCGACACGAGCTGGGGGCCGAGGCTCCGGGGCGTCCCGTAGAACTCGTCGAGCACGGCAGCCGCCAACCGGCGTCCGACCTCCCTGTATCCCTGGACGGTGAGGTGGACCCCGTCGCTTCGCGGCTGGTCGACCAGGGCGGCGACCACCGAGAGCGGGTCGCTGTCGGCCTGATGTCGCTGGGCCTCCTGAATCTGCAGCCAGTAGTTGTCGCTTGGGTTCTCGGCGTTGTAGTCCTCGAGCGTGGCCAGCTGGCAGTTTCCGAAGAACAGCTCCTCATTGGCGAGATCGGCGCGGAAGTCCGCGACGAGCTGCTCGAGGAGGGGCAGGTAGACGTCGTACCCCCAACCCACGTCCGACTCGCCCTGGTACCAGATCACGCCGCGGATCGGGTACGCGTAAGCCTGCGTCAGAACCCTGTGCAAGGCCGAACCGTAGAGGGTGCCGCGGTTGGTCGGATCGTCGGCGTCGCGCTGCCACTGGGAGTAGAGGTTCGTTCCTCCCCGTGGCGCCGGGATGATCGCCACCGGCACGCCGGCGTCGGCGGCCAGATCCTTGCCGAAACGGAGCATCAGCGAGTGGGTCGCCCAGTCGGCGCTGACGGCGTCGACCTGGTCGTCGCCGCTGTCCATCGGCTCACTGCCCTGCTTCCAGACGTAGTCGTTGCCGAAGAGATGCACGCTCGGAACGGGCGGCTCCACCGGATCGAGCACGTAGGAGACGCCGACCATGTTCGACTGGCCCGCCGCGAGCACCACATCGCCGACCGCGATGGCGGTGATCTGATCCTCGCCGAGGATTGCCGCCGAATCCACCTCGACGAGCCGCGTCTCGAGGTCGTAGTTTCCGCCGGCCGGGACGCCGCCGATCACGACCTCGTCGAAGCGGGCTTCGGGAGCGGGATCGAGGTCGAAGCGATGGTCGGCCCAGTCGTGGCCCGGCAAGGGTAGGCCGGTGGTCGATTCGACGATCCTCACCTCGAGGCGGGCCGGCGCGCTCGCGCGATAGGCGAAGGGCACCGGCACCGGTGCGTCGTCGTCCGGACCACGCTGAAAGAGCGTCCAGTCGGCGATTCCGCCGGGCGTACGGATCAGCTTCAGCGGCTCGCCCGGAAGTCCCGCCGTGCCGGTGATCCGCAGGATCGCCCGCCCACCCTCTTCATGCTGCGCCACCGACAGATTCCTTCCGAACAGCCGGTGGTCATC
>CALZKB010000449.1 GCA_945787575.1 Thermoanaerobaculia bacterium
GATCGCGCTCTTGCAGGAGCCGGTGTTGCCGTAGCCCTCATCCAGGGTTACGGCCTTGGACTGCTTGCGAAGAGATCGGATCTCGATCCCCACTTCACCCTCCGAGCCGACCGTGACCGGCAACTCGTACTCTTTGCCGTCGAGAATGACCTTCGCGCTACTCATCTCACCACCTTGTTCTGTAAGGCTTCCGCTCTCGAATAGGCCGGAAGCACGGGAAAAATACTACCGCCCACGCCGGCTTTGCGCAACGCGATTCGTTGCCGCCCCCAAATCGTCACGGTGAGTCGCTCAGAAGGTATCGCACGGTCTCGGGCAGCCCCGCCTCGAGCGCCCTCGAGCTCCAGGCGAGTTTCGTGCGGGCCTTGGCATCCTCGAAGTTCCAGTGCCGGCGGAGGCTTTCGAGTTGTGCCAGATTGATCGGCGGCCGCTTGCCGCGCAGAGTGAACAGAGGGTTCAGCAGACGCCCCATCAACTTGGCGCGCCCGACCGACATCCGTTTCCTGGGAGGATCGACGCCGGCCAGTGCCGCTGCCTTTTCGACAACCTCCCCGAGCGGGGCGGCATCGCCGGTCATCAGATAGTTCTGTCCCGGTTGCGCTCGCTCCATGACGCCGAGCAAACCGGAGACCAAGTCCTGCAAATAGACCCAGCGCGTAATCTGCGCGCCTCCCACGATCGCCGGAAGGCGGCCCTTGATGACGGCGCCGAGCATCGCGTTGAGGCCACCCTTCCGACCTGGAGGCCCGTACACCAAGCTCGGATAGACGACGTTCAACGCGAGACCGCGCTCGGCCCATCCGGCAAATGCTTGCTCACCGGCCCGCTTGGTCGCGCCGTAGGCGCTCGGAAAGGGCAGCTCGATCCGGGCGTCCTCCGTCACCGGCGAGCCGTCGCTCGGGCTGCTGCCGAACGCGGCGATCGAAGACAGGAGCAGGACCCTGCCGACCCCGAGCTTGAAGGCCAGAGACGCAACGTTCTCGCTACCGGTTACGTTGGCGGCCTCGATACGACCAACGGACGCTCCGAAATCCAACTCGGCCGCGGCATGGATGACCCAATCGGCTCCCGACATGGCCTCGCGCATCGAATAGCGGTCCGTGATGTCGCCGACGAAGGCTTCGGCGCCGCACTCCTGCAATTGCGCCGTGTTGCTGGTCGAGCGCACCAGCGCACGTACTTGATGACCGTCTTCCTGCAAGCGCCGGCACAGAAGCGAGCCAATGTAGCCGGTACCGCCTGTTACGAATACGCGCATTTCGTCGAGCTGAGGATACTCTTGCACCCGGCAGCAATCTAGTTGCCTCCGGACCTTGCCTCATTGTGAACCCAGATCTCAGAGCGACCCGGAGGTTCTGCGACCGCGTCGAGGCCTATGGCAGGAGTTGCCCAGGCTGTCCCACAGCCCTTTACGACCGGCTCCTGACTCACTTGGGTCTAGCGACCTGCCATATCGCCGAGCTCGGCAGCGGTACCGGCATCTTCAGTAGGGAATTCCGTTCGCTGAGGCCGATGAGCGGTTTCTAAGACGCTGGGGCACCGACTACAACGTCGTGCGGGAAACCTATCGGGTGCGAGACCGGCTCGGCACGTTCTTCTCCGACTCTGCACTTCACCGAGCTGTGTTCGACAACCATCAGACGCTCGACCACGAGGGCTTTCGCTCGCGGGTTCTTTCGGCGTCGTACATGCCATCGGAGACCGACTCCCGGTACTCCGGCATGCTCGACCCTATCGACGAGCTCTTCGCCGAGCATCAACAGGACGGCCGGATACGTCTGGCGTTCGACGCCGAGCTCTTCTGGTCCAAGCCGAGCCAGGGTCCTGTCAGGGAGATTCGAACGGTGTCGCAAGAACGGGGCCGCAGAGCGGTCCGCTACCACCAGATCGTCGCGTCGGGGTTGGCCCAATCCTCTTTGCGGAACTGCTCGGGAAGCGTTCGCCGATGGTACTTCCCGGTCTCCCGAACCTGTTCGGCCAAGAGCTCCAACTGCCGTCCGATCTTCTCGAGCTCGGCTTCGGTCAGCTCTCCGTCCTCACCCGAAGCTCCGCCGCCGTCCGCGTCTTGATCGCCGGAATCTTCGCCGCTTTCACTTTCGCCTTCGGCCATGATTTCT
>CALZKB010000450.1 GCA_945787575.1 Thermoanaerobaculia bacterium
CCGCTGTCGGTGAAGCCACCGGAGCTCAGGTCGGCGAACGGCATCGGGTAGCCGGGAACGAGAAAGCCGTCCGGCTCGATGCCGTCGGTGCTGGCGGCGGGCCAGCTTCCCGGTAACCCCTGGCTCGCGGCCCAGCTACAGGCCAACACCAACATCGATTTCACGTGCGGCGCCTTCTGGAGCGGTACCGCTCTCAACTTCTCGCGCAACAGCCAGAGCCAGTGCGAGAACCCCGCCCAGATCGCCAGCGTCATCGACCATGAGTGGGGCCACGGCATGGACGACAACGACGTCGACGGCGGGATCCCGAGTGCCTCTCAGGGCGGCGGCGAGGGCCTCGCCGACCTGATGGCGGCGGTGCGGGGGAACCTCTCGTGCATCGGGCGCGGGTTCTTCGTCGACGGTACGCTCTGCTCGGGTTACGGCGATCCCTGCACCGAGGAGTCGGGCTGCACCGGAGTGCGCACGGTCGACTGGGCCGAGCGTGAGTCGGGCCTGCCGCACAGTCTGACCTGGGTGCGTATCAACTGTTTCGACGATATCCCGCAGTGTGTCGGTGCCGCCTACTCGGAGGCGGTGTGGGATCTGGTCAAGCGCGACTTGCCCGCCTTCTACGGGATGGACGACAACACAGCGCGCGAGGTCGTGACGCGCCTTCTCTTCGTCGCCGGTGGCAATCTCTCGGGCTGGTTCACCCTCAACGGTCCGCTGCCCGGCGACGCCGGCTGCGGCGCCGATCAGGCCTATCTCCAGTTCCTGGCCGTTGACGACGACGACGGCGACATCGACAACGGCACCCCCCACATGACGGCGATCGCCGCCGCCTTCGATCGGCTCGAGATCGGCTGTACCCCCGGCGGCTCGACTCCCGGACCGACGGTCCAGGATTCGGGCTGCGTCCCGACACCGACTGCCGTCCCGGTCGTCGAGGCAGGGTCCACCGACATGGGGGCCGACCTCTCGTGGACCGCAGTGCCCGACGCTGCCGAGTACAAGATCTACCGCACCGACGGCGAGCGCCAGTGCGACCTGGGAAAAGCGCTCGTCGGCAGCACCAGCGGGCTGACCTTCGCCGACGACGGCCTGCAGAACGGGCGACCCTACTCCTACATCGTCATCCCATTCGGGGCGGGCGGCGATTCCTGCTTCGGACCGGCGAGCGCCTGCGCCACCGTGGGCGAGAGCCTGATCTTCAGCGACGGCTTCGAGTCCGGCGACACGACCGCCTGGAGCGCCACGGTACCGTAGTAGCGGTCAAGCACCCGGGTAGGGCCGGCACCTGTGGCCGGCCTTCTCAGGGCGGTCGGCTACCCGGCGACGGAGCCGAGGGGCTCGGTGCCGACGTCGCGTTGGCGGTGGGCTTCGAGGAAGGTCTCCGGCTTGCTGAACACCTTGGCGATGTTCATCCCCTTGCGGACCGCTCCGAAGCTGACCTTGCCGGTGGCGAGCGCGGCGCCGAGTTGAAAGTAGGTCCGCGCCTTGCCCCGCATCTTGTAGCGCACGTCGAGAGCATGGCGCCAGAGGCCGGAGTACTCGGAGTAGAACTCCTCGATCGAGAGCTTGGTCGGCAGCACCGTGTGGACGATGTCGTACATCTCCCAGTCGTGGGTGGTGACCTGTTCCTTGGCGTCGTCCCACAGGTCGGTGCCGGGAAGCGGTGTCAGGACCGAGAAGCCGCTGTTGTAGGCGCCTTGCTCCTCGATCCAGTCTCGCAAGCGACCGAAGTCTTCCCGATCCCAACCGGGGTCGACGATGAAGTTGGGGGTGAAACCGACCTCGAGGTCCTTGAGGATCTCGATCGCGCGCACGTTGTTGGCGGCGGTGTTCGATTTGTTGACGGCATCGAGGCCTTCGTCGGTCACCGACTCGAGGCCGAGGAAGATGGCGAGGTCGCCGCACTCCTTCCACATCTCGATCAAATGCGGAAACTTGCAGATGATGTCGGTGCGGGTCTGCACGGTGAAGTACTTGCGAATCCCCGCTTCCTTGATCGCGCGGGCGAGCTCCTCGCCGCGGTTGCGGTCGAGCCAGAAGATGTCGTCGGTGATGAAGATGTTGTCGGCCTCGATCTCGCGCAGCTCGGCGACCACCCGGGCGGCGGACTTTTCCCTG
>CALZKB010000451.1 GCA_945787575.1 Thermoanaerobaculia bacterium
GGCGCTGACCGAGTACCAGCTGGTGCTGCGACTCGATCGGCGCCCCGTGCCCTTTCACCAGGCGGTGCGCGAGGTCGCCTCCTGGTGGGCAGGCCTGCCGGGCTACGAGCCCGCCCCGGTGCCCGAGATCGCGCGCCTGCCGATGTACTCGACCTGGTACAGCTACCACCAGAATCTCGTACCGGAGGAAATCCTCGCCGATCTGGAGGTGGCAAAGGACCTGGGGTTCGAGGCGGTCATCGTGGACGACGGCTGGCAGACACTCGACTCGAACCGCGGCTACGCCTACACCGGCGACTGGCGGCCCGAGCGCATTCCGCGGATGAAGGAGTTCGTCAAAGGGGTGCACGAGCTCGGCATGAAGTTCGTGCTCTGGTACGCCATGCCGTTCATAGGTGAGAAGTCGAGCCTCTACCCTCGATTCGTCGGCAAGTACCTGCGCTACTGGGACGGCCAGGGCGCCTGGGAGCTCGATCCGCGCTATCCCGAGGTTCGGCGTCACATCGTCGGCACCTACACGCAGGCGCTCGACGAGTGGGGGGTCGACGGCTTCAAGCTCGACTTCATCGGGCGTTTTGTCGCCCGTGCCGACACCATCCTCGAGGCCGGCGACGGCCGCGACCTCGCCTCGGTCAACGCCGCGGCCGATCGCCTGCTGACCGAGGTCATGCGGCAGGCGAGCGCTCGCGACGCCGACGTCCTGGTCGAGTTTCGCCAGCCCTACATCGGCCCGCTGATGCGCAAGTACGGCAACATGTTCCGCGCCGGCGACGCGCCCAACGCGGCTCTCGTCAACCGCGTCCGCACCGTCGACCTCAGGCTGACCAGCGGCGACACCGCGGTGCACTCCGACATGATCATGTGGCACCCGGCGGAGCCGGTCGAAAGCGCGGCTCTCCAGCTGCTCAACATTCTCTTTTCGGTGCCCCAGGTCTCCGTCCGTTTCGAGCGCGTCCCGCCTTCGCACCGCCAGATGATCGCCTTCTACATCGACTACTGGCGCACTCATCGAGACGTCCTGCTCGACGGCGAGCTCGTCCCGCTCGACCCGACGGCAAACTACCCGGTCGTCATCGCCCACGGCGGCTCACGCCAGATCGTCGGCCTCTACGCCGACTCGGTCGTCCCGATCGACTCCGCACGCGGGCTGGACGCGATCCACGTCGTCAACGCCAAGAGCTCGCGGCGGGTCGTGGTCGACCTCCCCGTCGCGCTCCGCGACTACGGCTACAAGATCCTCGACTGCCGCGGGCAGGAGCTCGCGAGTGGCGAGGGCTCGTTCGAGCCGGGTCTGCACGGCTTCGACGTTCCGCCAGCGGGACTCCTGCTGTTGGAGCGTTCCCGCTAGGGCTTGCCCGCAGCCTACCGGGTCTCCCCCAGCCTCTCAGAACCGCCAGCTCACCCCGACGACGGTCGAGCTCACCTCCAGATCGAGCTCGTCGTACTCCAGCGACACGCCGAGCCCTTCGCGGAACTCGTACCGCAGACCGACCCCGACCAACAGGTCCTCGCCCGAGAAGTCCTCGATCAACCCGAAGGCACCAAAACCACCGGTGGTGTCCGAGAGCTCGGCATCCCAGGCCATCAGGCCGACCTTGCCGTGGAGCGAGAAGCGCTCGCTCAGCGGCCAGCGCGGGACCGCCGCGAAGGTGAATCCGGACAGGTCGGCGTCAAGACCCACAACGACCTCGGCGCACTCGGTGCTCTCGACGCAGAGTCCGAGCGTCGCCAGGCGCTCGATGCAAGCGTCGTCCGTCTGCCGGCAGGGCGATCCGAACCCCCGCTGACCACCGAGGCCCCGGTAGCCGGCCTGAACCGAGAGATAGCGATGGAGCGTGTAGCCAATCGCGATCGCGGCCGTCTCGCTCTCGTCGTCGATCCACTTCGGGTGTCGCGCGCCGAATTGGGTTTCCATCTCGGCCTGGCCGAATCTCGCCTCGACGTACCAGGGCGACTCGCCGGCCAAGACCGGTTGCGCGGTCAGCCCGAGACAGCTGATCGCCAGGAGAGCCCCCTTGACAAGAAGTCCCTTGCTTCTGGACATCGCGCAAGCCTCCTTCTTTAGCATGTTCGCCTCGAAATCGGGCAACCGCGCC
>CALZKB010000452.1 GCA_945787575.1 Thermoanaerobaculia bacterium
GGTAGGAGGGGAGCGCGTAGGAGAGGGTGAAGACCCGATGGAGGAAGCGGCGGCCGGGGAGATCGGTGCGCTCGATGAGCCACGCCCCCGGCACCGCGACGGCGAGCGCCATCGTCGAGACCCCGAGACCCACCAAGGCGGAGTTCAGCGCCGCGTCGAGCCAGAACTGGGACGGCATGCTGCGAGTTTACTGCAGCACGATCTGCTGGAAGAGGGTCTTGACCTCCTGGCGATCCTCCCCCCAACGCTCGAAGGTCTCGAGGTCCCAGGGGTGGCGGCGGATCTCCGACCAGGGCGGCGCCCCCGCGGGCGCCGGATCCTCGGGGAAGGCGGTGTGCACGAAGCCCTGGACCACGATCTGCCGCGCTTCGGGAGAGAAGAACCAGTCGAGGACCCGGCGGGCGAGATCTTCGTCGTCGGTGCGCTTCAGGATGGCGAGGGGCGAGGGGATCGGCAGCGCCCCTTCTTCGGGGAACGCGATCTCCACCGACTCGAGGCCCATCGACTTCGCCTTCAGCACGTTCTCCAGCAACACGATCCCCACCGGCCGTTCCCCCGACTGGATCCGCGACAGGGTGGCGCCGTTGCCCCCCGCCGCCAGGACGTCGTTGCGCCGCAGGCCCTCGAAGTAGAACCGCCCGAACCGCTGGTGGAGGTAGAGGACGGTGGTCAGGGTGCTTCCCGACTCGAGCGGCGAGGGCATGGTCAGCCGGCCCCGGTAGCGGGGGTGGAGGAGGGCCTCGAAGCCCGCCGGGACGTTGTCGCCCACGACCCGTTCGCGGTTGTAGGCGATTACCATCAGCGGGAAGCGGACGACCGCGAAGGCGCCGTCGCCGTCGCTGTACGCCGCCGGCATGCGGTCGAAGACCGGCCCCGCGAGCGGCAGCAGCAACCCGAGCTTGTCGAGCTCCTGATAGAAGAAGAGGTCCGAGGTCATCAGCAGATCCGCCTTGGTGCCGCCGCCCCGCTCCTCGGCAAGGATCTTGGCGGCAATCTTCTCCGAGCCCGACTGGTACCACCGGAACTCGACGCCGGGGAAGGCGGCGGCGAGGCCGGGCTCGAACAACGGATAGACCTCCTTGTAGATCGAGGTGTAGATCCACACCTCCTTGTCCGGCGAGCCGCCGCAGGCGAGCAGGAGTAGTGCGATGATGGCGAGGATGGATGGGCGTTTCATATGGCTCTCCGCAGTCTTTTGATCCTGCCAATCTAGAACGAATCCCGAGCTTCGTCAAGGCCGCCAGCCGCCGTCGCGGAGACGGCCGGGGTGCCGGCCTCGACGGTTCTCGCAAGTCCACCCCTGCACGGAGGGACCCGATCATGAGGTGATAGGTAGATCAGATGTTTCTATTCAGCGACGGAATACCAGCAGCCTCTCATCTGTTGACTGAAGTATGGCTGCAGAACTTGCCACTCCGGAGTGGAAGATACTGACTCGCAATTCGATGTAAAAGTTCGTTCGAGGGTTGACAAACGCGTTATTCTATGCCAGATTATTTCATTCAGTCGGTTGCTTCTCAGGCGCTAGCTGCTGTCGATTCGACTGTTTCGCTGCACCAGACGGTAAGCTCTCAGACAATGACGTGGAACAAGCAAGTCGCCGGTTCCACCGTTCGAAAGAGACAGAGAAGGAAAGATGAGCCGATGGTTCGAAGAAGCAAGAAACCTGGCCGTAAGCCGGCTCCCGGAAGGGCACGGCAGGTCAGGAGTAGAAGGCGGAGCAAGGAGACTCCGGAGGAGCTTCGGGAACGGGCGGCGGCGGCGGTCAGCTACCGGCAGATCGACGAGGATCTCGAAGGCGCGCCGGAGCGCATCGCGGCGATCCTACGGCTGACCCGAGAGGGGCTCTTCCGGCAGGGCTTGAACGTCAGCGAGATAAGGCGCCGTCTCGAACTTCGCTCGAACGACGTGACGAGCGAATTCCGGCACCAAACGGGGGCGACGATCGGCCGCTACATCGAAGACCGGCGCCTGGAGTGCGCGAGCCGTCTGATCCTCGACACCGACCTCGATTTCCATCGGATCGCCGATCTCGTCGGCTACCGCAGCTTCAAGACCTTCAGCAACGCCTTTGCCCGGCGCTTTGGC
>CALZKB010000453.1 GCA_945787575.1 Thermoanaerobaculia bacterium
GTGGCGTCGTCGACCGTGTGCGCCGCGTTCTCGTAGGCGCGGACCCTGAACGGATTGGCGCCCTGGATCTGCAGCATCAAGGCCATGCGGCGAAGAACCGCGGCGATCTCCGAGTTATCCATACCGGAAAGTCTCGCATAGCCGAGAAAACAGGAGCTTGGCCGCGCAGACCGGCTCAGGAGCCGCGTCTTCGGTCGCCCTCGATTCCGAGCTTGCGCTCGAGGCGACCGAGTCGGCGGTAAAGCCTCTGCTTTTCGAGCTCGAAGTCACGCCGCAGATCGTCGCTCCCCGCCGGGTATTCGGTGCCCGCTTCGGCGACCAGATCTCCGCTCGCCACATCGGTGACTGCGATGCGCAGGCCCAGGACCTCGGCGAGGCGCTCGAGATTGATCAGCGTCGGGTTGATCTTGAGCCGGCCGCGCCGCCAGCGCGTGAGCTGCTCGCGGCTGATCCCGGCCAGATCTGCGGTCTTGCCGACCTCGCCCGCCGGGATGCTCCGAAGCCTCTCGAGCAAGATTTTTGCCAGCTGCGACATTGACGTCAACAAGAGTACACCTCCATGTCTCGCCTCGATTGACTTTGATAGCATTGCTATGAACATCAATCGACATTGACATGCGCCGCACGCACCCCCTCCAGCGCTTCCTGGATCGTCATCGACTCTCGCAGTCGCACCTCGCGCTCGCGATCGGAGTGACGCGGGAGACGGTCAATCGCTGGATTCGCCAGCACACCGTTCCCGGCGGCACGAACCTCCTCCGCGTGATGTCGTTCGCCAGGGAGATCGAGCCGGGCCTCGACGCGGGCGAGCTCTTTGCGCCACCCGCCCAATGCCCGGAACCGGCCTCAGCCGAGGAGCGCCTCATCCAGATGTGGGGCCTCGAATGCTCGCTTTGCCGTGTCCCTTGGGACCTCGCGACGGAGCACCTGCCGTTGGGCTTGCTCGATCCCGGCCTGGAGGCACACCCGCTGGGCGACCTCTGCGAAGCGTGCGCGCGCAGGGTCGAGCTCGATCGCACCGAAGCCCGAAGGGACGAGCGGAGCCGCGAATGATCGGCTCGGGCGCGACAACGAAGCCAGTGGCCGTGCTCTGCCCGCACCTGACCGAGCCGCCGCGACGATCGCTCCCCTGGCAATCGAGATTAGCTGGAGGGCGAACTTTGACCGTGGGTCCGAACGCCCGGCCGCTGACCGTTCATCTGTGCCCCGTATGCACGCGGCGCCTGGGCGCAACGGACCTCGACGGGCCGGCGCTCGAGCTGTTCGCCTTGACGCTCGTCCACCGTCAGATCCAGCACCGGATCGGCTCGCTCATCGACGGCCTGCGCGAGATCCTGCCGTTGCTCTCCTGCGCCGAGACGACCGAGCCGCGCCGGGGCCGTGACTGACGCTCCGGTTCACTCGAAGTCGTAGTCGAAGCTGATCGGATAGCTCTCGGCATCTCGCCTGCGCCTGTTCGCTCATCTCCGTAGTGCCTCCTCATCGTCAGGACCCGGCACGCTGAAGAACTCGAGTTCGACGCCGGCCGCTACGAAGGCGAGGATCGCCGTCAGCACGATCGCCCAATAGCCCAAGACAACGCCCAACACCGCAACCGCGGAAATTGCCGGGCCAACCACGATCTTGGCCCAGGCCGGGACGCGGGGGGATGCCGTTGCGGACACTGCCGAACAGCTTATACGAGCCGGACCTGCGGAACCCCAGCCCGCGAATTGCGTACAATCACGTGGAGGCTCTAGATGTGGACTTTCATTCTCTGGCTGATTCTTTTGGTCCTGTGCTGGCCGCTGGCGCTGCTGGCTCTGGCTGCATACCCCTTCGTCTGGTTGCTCCTGCTGCCGTTCCGGCTGCTCGGAATCGCGGTCGACGGCGTTTTCCAGTTTCTGAAGGCGGTGCTGTTGCTGCCCGCCCGCGTCCTTCGGGGCCCGGGCGCTCGGGCTACCACCTGAGCCGTCAAGCCGGCCATCCGAAGGCCGGGCGTGCCGCTAGCGCCGCCGCCTAACGATCCGCAAGAGTTGCTCTCGATCGAGCCTGACTTTAGCCACCGGCTTGCCGTCGCGAAGCAAGACGGGAACCGTATCGC
>CALZKB010000454.1 GCA_945787575.1 Thermoanaerobaculia bacterium
GCTCGAGCGTCCGGGCGTCGGCGTCGATCAGCCAGTACTCCGGCACGCCGATCGATGCGTAGTCGTGGAGCTTGCGGACGCTGTCTTTGGAACGGCTGCTGGGTGAGATGACCTCGATCACGAGATCGGGACAGCCCTGTTCGAGTCCCTTCTCCTGTCCCACAGGCAGATTGCCCCGGCGGTAGAACTGCACGTCGGGCATGGCGCCGCGGTCTTCGTCGATGCGGATCTTGTAGCCTGAGCCGACGACCCGGCCCGCGTTCCTCGCCATGCTCCACTGACCCAGCATCAGGATCAGCACCGCCACAATGCGCTCATGGGTCCACGTCGGTACCTCGATCTCCACCAGTCGGCCGTCCAGGAGCTCGCGCGGGTCGTCTTCACCGAGCTCGATGAAGTCTCGCCACCTGTGCGGGCCACGATCGGCCTGAATCTCAGCTTGCTGTCGCACGAGTTTGACTCTACCAGATGACGCCGGCGAGTCGCCAGCCGACGGACCGCCGCCTCTGGCGGCTCAGAGCTCGGTGTACTTGCGGTTCCGCCCCCGGGCCTTCTCGACCGGGTAGTTGCGGGCGTTGGTCACCATCTTGCGGCGGAAGGCGGTCGCCAGGTCGACGTCGCAGCGCTCGGCGAAGCGCAGGGCGAAGAACAGGACGTCGGCCAGCTCGTCCTCGATCTCGCGCCTTCGCTGTGGGTCGCGAAAGAGTGCCTCCTCCTGCTCCGGCGACTGGAAGCGGAAGTGCTCGAGGAGCTCCGCCGCCTCGGTGATGAGGCCGATGGCGACGTCCTTGGCGCGGTGGAACTGGTCCCAGTCGCGCTCGGTGCAGAACCGACGCACCTCTTCCTTGAGCTCGGCGAGGGAGACCTCGGCGTCGCTCGCTTCGCGGCTCAAAGGTCCATCTCCTCTCTCAGATCCGCTTGCTGAGGATGAGCTTCCGCAGCAGATGGCGGATTCGACAGACTTGGTTCGCAGCATCTCGCCCTCGAGAGCATCTTACCTCGTGACTCTGTCCCGGGCGGCGGGGAACCGCTTCGTGTTCTTCACCCCCGACATGCCGCCGGACCTCCTGGCCCGCTACGGCCTCGAGCGCCAGGACGTCCTCACCGCCAGCGACCATCTGCCGCTGGTCGCCGACTTCGCCCTCGAGCGATCGCCGGCCCCCTGACTTCCATGGCGCAGCGGTCGCGTGGGGCTTGATACACTGCTCGAGTCATGGACGACGCCTTCGAGCAAGCGACCGGTGTCCTCGCCGCCGATCCCAGGGTCGATGCGGTGTACGGGTTCGGCTCGCGGATCCGCGGCACGCCGGGGCCGAGGAGTGACATCGATCTCGCGGTCTTGCTGAATCGGGAGATGAAGCTCGTCGACGAGCTTCGCTTACGCGCCGCGGTCGTCGAAGCGCTGGGACGCGACGACGTCGATCTGGTGCGGCTGAATCACGCACCGCCGCTTCTGCGCTACGAAGTGGTGGCCACCGGCCGCCGGCTCTTCGCCCGCGACGACGACGCGGCCGATCGGTTCGAGGAGCGTTGCCTCCGAGAATACCTCGACACCCATCATCTTCGTGCCGTCCAGCGGCAGCTGGCGCGGGAGCGGAGCCATGACGCTGCGGCCTGAGATCGTCTACGAGCGCCTGCGCAGGCTCCGCGAGGTGGTCTCCAACCTCGAGTCTTTGAGAGAGGTTCCACGCCAGGAGTTCGTCGCCTCCTTCCACCATTACTGGCTGGCGGAAAGAGGTCTCCAGCTGGCGGCAGAGATCCTCTTCGACGTCGGCAATCACATTCTCGCCGGACGATTCGGCGCCAGCCCGTCGACCTACGAAGAGATCCCCCAGAAGCTGTGTGAGAGAAAGGTGATCTCCGAAAACCTGAGGGATCGGCTCCGCGGCCTCGGGGGCTTCCGCAACATCCTGGTTCACGACTACCTCGACGTGAACCGCGATCTGCTCTACGGTTTCCTCCAGGAGGAGCTCGGCTACTTCGGTCGTTTCGCCGATGAGGTCGAAGTGTTCCTGGGGTCCTGAGGCACCCACCGTAGGCGATCGACTCGCCCTCGATCCCCAGGGCTGCGGTTCG
>CALZKB010000455.1 GCA_945787575.1 Thermoanaerobaculia bacterium
TGCTCAACCGCGGCCGGCGCACCACCCGGGCCTTCAAGCTCTTCACCGGCAAGGTCGTGCCCGCGGCGGCGAAGCTCCAGAACGTCTACCGCTTCGTCTTCGTAATCCAGCAGAGGAAAGCGCGGGTGCAGATGGGCACCGTGGGCTGGGCCGATGGTCGCACCCGGCCCCTCGCCGTCTTTCCCGACTCGATCTGCTACGTGACCGAGGAGGGGCTGCCGTTCTCGAACCTGGTCGACTTCTCCACCATCGCCGGGAAACAGGCGACCGTCCTCGGCATCCGCGCCCACAAGGCGCTGTTCAAGAAGCCCACTCCCTACGCGCCGATCCGCGAGTGGGTCCTGTCGACCGGCTACGCCGGAGCCTACGCCTCGGTCGACCAGCTCCAGGGACCGCGATGAGAGTCGCGCTGGTGGTGATGCCGTTCGCCGCCGCCGACCGGCCGAGCCTCGGCGTGGGGCTGCTCAAGGCGGGGCTCGAGCGGGCCGGCATCGAGTGCCATTCGCGCTACCTCAACCTCGCCTTCTGGCGCCAGCTCGGGCCGGAGACCTACCGCGTCTTGTCGGAGGGGTCGACGCTGTCTGGCCTGGGGGGCGAATGGGCGTTCTCCCAGGCCTTCTACGGCCAGCGGTTCTCCGACTGGGAGTCGTACGAGCGGGAGGTGCTCGACCACCCGCTCTGGGGGCTCGACCAGCCGGAGAGCCGGCAGGCGATCCGCGCCGCCGCCGAGGCGGCCCCCGAGTTCGTCGACGCCGCCTTCGCGGCCGACGACTGGGGCCGCTACGATCTCGTCGGGTTCACCAGCACCTTCGAGCAGACGCTGCCGGCCCTGTGCCTGGCGCGGAAGATCCGCCAGCACCATCCCCGGGTCCGGATCGCCTTCGGCGGCGCCAACTTCGAGGCCGAGATGGGCCGGCCCTACATCGAGCGCTTCGAGTTCATCGACTTCATCTCGACCGGCGAGGCCGACGACTCCTTCCCCGCCCTCTGCCAGAGCCTGCGCGATTTCGACGGTGGCCGAACGGATCGGCTGGAGGTGCCGCCGGGCTTCCTCCATCGCCGGAACGGCGAGGTGCGGGAGACGGCGAAGAACGGCTCCTTCGTCCGCCTCGACGACCTGCCGGCGCCCGACTACGGCGATTTTTTCCGCACCGCGAAGGAGGTCACCCAGGGCCGGCCGGCGGACGAGCCGGGCCCGGGCCGGCCCTGGCTACCGGTCGAGGCCTCCCGCGGCTGCTGGTGGGGGCACAAGGCCCACTGCACGTTCTGCGGCCTGAACGGCCAGACGATGGCCTTCCGCCAGAAGAGCTGGCGACGGGTGGTCGACGAGACCGTCGAGCTCTTCGAGCACCACGGCGAGGCGCCCCTCCAGTTCGCCGACAACATCCTCGCCATGGGCTACTTCGAGGACCTCCTGCCCTACTGGGCGGAGCACCGTCCCGAGCCCCACAAGTTCTTCGAGATCAAGGCCAACCTGCGGCGCCGGCACGTACGGCTGCTCAAGGAGTCGGGGATCCTCTGGGTCCAGCCGGGGATCGAGAGCCTGGTCGACGGGCCCCTCGAGCTGATGCAGAAGGGGGTCACGGCGGCCCAGAACGTCGCTCTCTTGCGCTGGTGCGCCGAGCTCGGGGTCGAGGCCAACTGGAACGTGCTCTTCGGCTTCCCCCACGAGGAGCTCGACGACTACCACCGCAACCTCGAGATGCTGCGCCGGCTCACCCACCTGCCGGCGCCGACGGCCTGCACACTGATTCGCATGGACCGCTTCAGCCCCAACTTCACCCGCTGGCGGGAGCACGGTTTCGAAGCGATCGAGCCACTGCCGGTCTACCGGCACCTGTTCCCGTTCGACGAGGAGACCCTGAGCGCCCTGGCCTACTACTTCCAGTACCGCCACCCGCAGCTCGACGCGGCCCACGAGGTCGGCTGGAAGCTGGTCGAGCTCGGCATGGAGTGGAAGGACAAGGGCGACCGGGGCGAAAACGGCGAGCTCGCCGTCAAGCCGCACTTCCAGGGGGGCTACGTGCTGGTGGACCGGCGCTACAACTTCGAGCGCTGGGCCTTGCGCCTCGG
>CALZKB010000456.1 GCA_945787575.1 Thermoanaerobaculia bacterium
GCTCCGCTCTTCTGGGGCGTTCAACTGGGAACGCAGCGTGGGTGGTGGCTCGGAGACGCCTCAGCGTACCGTGTCTACGAGACCACATTCGACGGTGACACGGTACGCATCGTCGAGCGGGCGTACGATCCGCTTCCGCTGTCCGCAAGCGAACGGGACTCTGCCGCGCGGCAGGCGAGAATGCTGAGGAGGCGGGCAGGCAGTTCGTATGATGTGGCGCAAGTCACCCACAAACCAATATTCGTGCGATTTGCGGAGGACGAGAGGGGCTTCCTGTTCGTGATGTTGTCTCACCCGGCAGGCGCCGGCGGTACGCACCTGGACGTCTTCGATCCCGACGGCCGCTACTTGGGGTTGATGGTCGCACCATATCACCTCCAGCGCTCACCGCCACCGCTCGCGCGCGGTACGATGCTCTATGCGGTCGTGAAGGACGACCTCGACGTGCCGTACGTCGACGCTCTCGGAATCCGGGGCAGGGAACGCGAGCAGGCGGTCCACTATCGTGTCGCCGCGTGATTCGGATCGCACGGGATCCCCCGCCCGGTGTCGACAATGACTAGGTAGCCATGCGCGTATTCGTCGCCTCGGAGCGTTCGACGGCAAGCTGGCGGGATCGCATCGGTGCCCTGAAGCATCTCCCCCCGTTCCTTCGTCTCGTTTACCAAAGTCACCCACGCTACGCCAGTGTGATCGTACTACTGCGCGTGATCGGCGCGGGCGTTCCCGTCGCGCTCCTATGGGTCGGGAAGCTGATAATCGAGACCGTCGAACTCCACTATCGTACGGGAGCACCTGTCGACTGGAGCCGGTTGGGCGCGCTGATCGTGCTCGAACTTGGACTCGCAGTTGGCGGCGACATGCTCTCCCGCGCGTCTTCTTTGGTCGAATCGCTGCTCGGCGACGTGTTCACCAACAAGATGTCACTCCGGGTCATGCGTCATGCGAGTCGCCTCGATCTCGCTCAGCTAGAGGATCCGGCGACCCATGATCGCCTCGAGCGAGCGAAGGGCCAATCTACGGCCCGCGTCGGGACGTTGGTCCAGCTAATGAATGCAGCGCAGGCAACCGTCACCCTGATGTCGCTCGTGGTGGCTCTAGCCGTATTCGTACCGTGGTTGCTAGTGCTGCTAGTGGTTGCCGTGTTGCCAGCGTTCTTCGGGGAGACGCACTTCGCCGGCCTCGGGTACTCACTGCAAGTGAAATGGACGCCGGACCGGCGCAAGCTCGATTACCTTCGCTTCGTCGCAGCCAGCGAGAAGACCGCTAAGGAAGTGAAGTTGTTCGACTTGTCCGGCTACCTGACGGACAGGTACGCGAAGCTGGCGTGGGACTACTACGAAGCCCACAGGCGGCTCTCCACGAAGCGCGCACTGGTGTCCGCAGCTCTCGCCGCGATCGGGAGCGCCGGATACTACGGAGCGTACGCCGTGATCGTCTATCTCACGGTGACCGAGTACCAGAGCCCCGCGGGCATCTTCACGATCGGTGTGATGACCTTCTTGGCGGGATCGTTCCTTCGGAGTCGTGCCCTGATTCAGCAGGTCCTGCTCGCGATGGCTGGCGTCTACGAGCAGAGCCTGTACATCAGCGACCTCCTCATGTTCTTCTCGATCGAACCGAGAGTGGTTTCAAAGCCTGGGGCGGTGGTTCTCCCGCGACCGATCGAGCGCGGGTTCAGCTTAGATGGAGTCGGCTTCCGCTATCCAGGGTCTGCCGAGTGGGCAGTTCGCGACATGTGCTTTCGAATCGGCCCAAACCAGTCGGTCGCCGTCGTCGGCGAGAACGGGGCCGGGAAGACGACGGTCGTGAAACTGCTCGCACGCTTCTACGATCCAGACGAAGGTCAGATCCGTCTCGACGGAGTCGACCTCAAGGAGTACGACCTTGCCGACCTCTGGGCAAATATCGCGGTGAACTTTCAGGATTTCGTCAGGTACTCGTTTCGACTCAGGGAGAACATCGGCGTCGGTGACGTGGCACGGATGCACGACGACCTTCGGATTCGCGATGCTGCCAGACGTGGCCTCGCCTCCAGAGTCGCCGAACGCCTACCCCAAGGCTTCGAG
>CALZKB010000457.1 GCA_945787575.1 Thermoanaerobaculia bacterium
GAGCTCTCTTCACCGGTCTATACCCGGTGTCGCGATCCGGCTTGACCTCGCGGCCGCTCGCGGAGATCTTGTGGCGGCACGGCTACCGCACCGAGGCCTGGACCGGCGGCGGAGTGATGGACTTCCGGATGGGCTTTGGACGGGGCTTTGACAACTACCGGGTTCACGATTGGATTCGGGAGTTGGATCAGTTGGCCGCGGACCTCGAGCAAAGCCGGGGCCGGCGGCGCTTTCTCTTTCTTCACACCTATGAGCCTCACGACCCCTACATCCACACCGAGTTCGCGGAGGCGCTGCCGGGAGGGCGGCTGGACGGCTACTTCGACAAAGGAATCTGGAGTGGCTTTGGCAAACGGCTGACCGCCGATGAGAAACGCTATGTCGAGGCTCTTTACGACGGCGACATCGCCTACACCGACCGCCAGCTCGAGGCGTTGTTCGATCGGCTGGAGAAGAGCGGCCGCCTCGACCGCACGATCGTCGTCGTGACCTCGGATCACGGCGAACAGTTCTGGGAGCACGGCTCCTGGCGGCATGGTCAGAACCTCTACGACTATCAGCTTCTCGTACCGCTGATTGTCCACCTGCCCGACAAGCTGAAGCAACAACTCGACATTCCGCTCGGTTCCAGGGTCATCGAGCAACAGGTGAGGCTGATCGATCTCTACCCCACGCTGCTGGAGATTCTCGGAATCGCGCTCGAGAAGGAAGTGCAGGGGCGAAGCCTGCTACCGCTGATGCGAGGCGAGAGCCTGCCGGAAGTCGAGGCGCTGGCGGAGGACCTCAATATCGAGAATCGGGACAGCAAGGCGCTGCGCTTCCGCGATTACAAGTTCATCCGTTCCCGCGCGGTCGTGGCCGGCTTGCCGGACCCTCAGTCCGAAACCGATGAGCTCTATGCGCTTCGCGCTGACCCTGCCGAGCACTCCAATCTGGCGGCGTCCCGGCTGGACCTGGTCACGAGCTTCGCCGGCAAGCTCGAGACTCTGAGTGAGCACGCCTGGGAAGAGAAACGGCCCGGCTTCGACAAGCAGGAGCTCGATTCCGATCTCGAGAACAAGCTCCGCGCCCTGGGGTATCTGGGGAATTGAGTGCGTCGTCGAACAGACCGCGTCGCAGCACGGCCTTTCTTGCCACGATCCTCCTGGTTGCCGCCTGCCGGAAACCGGCGACCGAGCGTACGCCGGTCAGAGCCGAGCACCTCGTCCTGGTGACCATCGACACCCTGCGAGCCGACCGGGTCGGTGTCTATGGCGGCGATGTGGCCACGCCGCATCTCGATCGGCTGGCGAGCCGGGGCGCTCTGATCGAGCGAGCGTCGGCGCACGTGCCGCTCACCCGCCCCTCGCACGTCTCGCTCTTCACCGGACTGCTGCCAAACCAGACCGGGGTGCGGGAGAACGTCGCCCCCGCGGTCGTGCCGCAGGTGCCCCTTCTGGCCGAGGTCCTCGAGGCGGAGGGCTTCCGTACGGCGGCGTTTGTCTCCTCGGTCGTGCTCTCGTCCGCCTCGGGTCTCGACCGCGGTTTCGAGGCCTACTCCGACGAGTTCGAGGGGCGAGAAGACACGGCGACCTTTCTTCAAGACGCGCAGCGGCGCGGCGACGAGA
Organism: Thermoanaerobaculia bacterium; assembly: GCA_945787575.1. Lineage (GTDB taxonomy): Bacteria > Acidobacteriota > Thermoanaerobaculia > Multivoradales > JAHEKO01 > CALZKB01. The sequence goes on from CALZKB010000457.1 coordinate 1,608, forward strand.
CCCTGGCGGCGGCGATCTCCTGGCTCGAGGAGAACGCCGCCGAACCGCGGCTTTTCCTCTGGCTCCATCTCTACGATCCGCACGACCCCTACGAGCCGCCCGAGCCCTACGCCTCGCTCTACCCCGGGCGCCCGTATGCGGCTGAGGTGGCGTGGAGCGATGAGCTCTTTGGGCGCCTCGAGGCAAGCCTCGAGCGGCTTGGGCTTGCCGAGGAGACCCTGGTCGTCGCCACCTCCGACCACGGAGAGGGTCTGGGAGAGCACGGCGAGCTGCTCCACGGGTTCTTTGTCTACGAGTCGACCCTGGCTGTCCCGCTCCTGCTCAGAGGGCCCGGAGTGCGACCGGGGCTGCGGCTCGGACAGTTGACCGGTCTGGTCGATCTTTTCGCGACCCTGCTGGACCTGGTCGGGGTCGAGCGCCCCCCGGGCCGCTCTTCGTCGCGGAGTTTCGCTGCCGCCCTCG
>CALZKB010000458.1 GCA_945787575.1 Thermoanaerobaculia bacterium
TGCGATGTTGATCGACGGCGGCGGGTGGCGCGCTCCCGGAATCGCCGAGCAGGCGCTGTTGCCGGCTCTCGGTGAGCTCGGCGTCCGCCGGATCGAGGTGGCGGTGCTCAGTCACGGCGACCGCGATCATTGCGGGGGCGTGCTGGAGCTCGCCGGCTACGTCGAGATCGGGGAGATATGGCTGGCTCCGGCGGCGGCCGGTAGTGAATGCGGCCGCAAGCTTGTCGCTTCGCCGGGGACGGCGGTCCGGCCGCTGTGGGCAGGGCGGCTCGCGGCCTGGCGCGGCTGGCGGTTTCGGGTGCTCGCACCCGCCGCCGGCGACCGTCGAGCGGGCAACGACTCCTCGCTCGTCCTTTCCGCCAGCAGTCGGGGGCGCACCCTCCTCCTGACCGGAGACATCGGGAGCAGCGAGGAAGATCGGATGCTCGCGTCTCGGGGCCGAGACGCTCTCGCCGCGGACCTCTTGAAGGTCGCCCACCATGGGAGCACGTCCTCCACGTCATTGGGTTTTCTGGCTGCCGTCGGACCGCGGTTGGCGGTCATCTCGTGCGGTCGTGGAAACCCGTTCGGGCATCCGTCGCCACGGTTGTTGACACGGCTTCGGCAGCAGGGAATCCGACACCTACGAACTGATCTCACTGGTCGCGTGGCCGTGCGCTGGAGCTCCGGTGGCAAGTTGCGTCTGGCGACGCCGGCGGCGCCGAAATGAGCCCTGACTGTCCGCGGCGTGCCCTTACAATTGCGCCATGAGTCCTCGAACGATACTCATCGTCGGCCCCACTGCGGTCGGCAAGAGTGAGCTCGCCATGGCTCTCGCCGACCATTTCCCGATCGAAATCGTCAACGGCGATGCCCTGCAGGTCTATCGTGGCCTCGACATCGGCACCGCGAAGCCGACCCCGGAGGATCGAGAGCGGGTGCGGCACCATCTGATCGACGTGCTCGAGCCTTCGCAGCCGTTTTCCGCAGGAGAGTTTCGGAAACGCGCTTTGCCGATCCTTGCCGAGATCCGAAGCCGAGGTCACTGGCCGGTGGTGGTCGGAGGGAGCGGTTTCTACCTCCGCACCCTCGTCTCGGGAATCAGCCCGATCCCGGAGGTTGCGTCGGCGGTCCGGCGGGAAGTTCGAGAGGAGCACGCCAGGGAGGGACTGCCAGCCGTCCGCCGCCGACTCGAAGCGCTCGACCCCGAGACCGCCTCACGCATCGACCCCGGCGACACCCAGCGCACTCTGCGAGCTCTCGAGGTGATCTTGGCCACAGGCCGCGGCTTGTCCGACTGGTGGCGGGCGAGTTCGCCGGAACCGTCCGCGCGAGTCGTCGCCTCCTTGGGTTTGACCCTCCCTCGAAGGCTCTTGTACGATCGCATCTCCCTTCGGGTCGCAGCGATGTTCGAGGCCGGTTGGGTGGATGAGGTAAGGGGCCTGCTGGCTGAAGGATGTCTACCCACGTTTCCGGCTTTTCAGGCGATCGGGTATCGTCAGGTGGTCCGTCACCTTCGAGGAGAGTGGACTCGGGAGCAAGCTCTCGAAGACGTTTCACGAGAGACCAGGCGGTTCGCGAAACGCCAGTTGACGTGGCTTCGGCAGGAGTCGGATGTCGATTGGTTCGAAGCGGATGGCCAGTCGTCGGCGCTGCCGCGGGTGATTGCAACTCTCGGTCGTCGACTAGGGGAATGACATGGCCAAGCCCAACATCAACATTCAGGACGGGTACCTGTTCCAGAACCTGAAGGCGAGCACGACGATGACAGTCGGACTCGTCACGGGGCGGACCTTGAGCGGTCGTCTGAAGCGCTTCGACCGTTTCGCCCTCGTTCTCGAGGAGGACGAAACAGAGGTGCTCGTCTACAAGCACGCCATCGCCACGATTGAAGAGTCCGTCTAGCCGTGCCCTAGCTTTCATTGCTCACCCCGGTGCCAGCGAATCGGTGGAGAGGCTCGTGCCCGCCAGGCTAGGGCACGGGGGGCGCAGCCGTCGCAGGGGCGGGAAACGCCGGCTTGCGGCTTGGATCGGCCGGGGGCTCGTCATCGGCTGCGGCGGACCCGCGCGGCG
>CALZKB010000459.1 GCA_945787575.1 Thermoanaerobaculia bacterium
GTCGGGTTGTCGTTCGTCGTTCGTCGTTTATCGTTTGCCGTCTACGTTTTCGTTTATCGTTTGTCGTTTGTCGTCTACGTTTTCGTTTGTCGTCTTCGTTTTGGTTTGTCGTTTGTCGTGTTGCGCGACGACGTCCTGAGCTGTGGTAATCCACTGCTACCATGGAGCCTCCGGTGACCGCGATCCTCCTCTGTTCTCGTGCTCGTTCTCGTGCTCGTTCTCGTCCACTCGACGTCGACGTCGACGAGCACGAGAACGAGAACGAGCACGGTGCGCCGACAGTGGAGTGGCATTGCGCGAGAAAGAGCTGCGCCGTTCACCACCGAGGCGCTTGAGATCCTACCTATATGAGTCCTCGCGGTTTCGGGTTGTCGTTCGTCGGGTTGTCGTTCGTTCGTCGGGTTGTCGTTCGTCGTTCGTCGTTTATCGTTTGCCGTCTACGTTTTCGTTTATCGTTTGTCGTTTGTCGTCTACGTTTTCGTTTGTCGTCTTCATTGTTGAGAGCGGCGTAAGAATCCCTCACCTGCGGCGGTCTGGCGTCCTCACCCTGTGTTGCGGGCTGGCAGACTCCGTGGCGGTTTAGTCCCCCACCTCGGACCCCTTTGCGTCGCCGCGGTTGAGCTGCTGGTGTTGGTGGGCTCGCCAGCTCGGCCCCTCGATGGTGATGGCGTGGCTTCGATGGACCAGTCGGTCGAGGATGGCGGCGGTGGCGACCTCGTCACCGAGGTAGTCGCCCCATTGATCCCACTCGATGTTCGTGGTGATGATGCATGACCGTGCGGCCTCGTAGCGAGCGGCGACGACCTTGTAGAGGAGACTGGCGTCGTCGGTCTTGTAGGCCTGACGCTCGGGCTTGTCGAGTCCAACCTCGTCGATGATGAGGAGCTCGCATCGCACGAAAGGCTTGAGCGCATGTTGCATGTCCTGGATTGCGAGGGCGAGGTGGAGCTGAGTGAGCATGCCGGCGCTGGTGGTGTAGCGGACGCGGTAGCCGTGGAGGCACGCGAGATAGCCGAGGGCGAGGGCGATGTGGCTCTTGCCCGTACCGCTCATGCCGGCGAGTAGGATACTGCGGTGTTGGACGAGCCACTCAAGGGTGGCGAGGTGGAGGATCTGGTTGCGATCCACGCCTGTTTGGAAGTCAAAGTCGAAGGCATCGAGGGTCTTGATGGCCGGGAAGTTGGCGTCGCGGACGCGGCGCTCGATGGCACGCTCGCGGCGGCCTCGCAGCTGCGCTTCGACGAGCCGCCAGACGCGTTCGAGCCAGTCTCCGTCGGTGACGTCAAGCTCTCGGTCGAGCTGTGCTCTCATGTCGGCGAGCCGCAGCTCGTCGAGGGCGTCGCGCAGCGCTTGAAGTCGTTCAGGTGGGGTCGGATCCTTGCGGGTCATCGGGTTCCTCCGTGTTGTCCTCGTGCGGATTGAGGATGTCCTTGTAGGCCGCGAGTTGGCGCTGGCGGACTGGGACGTGGGCCAGGGCGCGGCGTATCTCGGTGCGGATGCGGTCGGTGACGATGGCCTCTCGGCTCAGCGGCTCGGCGTGGACTTGGAGGATGCGGGTAAAAGAGCGGAGGTCGTAGGCGTCGTAGTGCAGGGCGTGGTCGACGGCGCCGAGGATGGACTCGACGGAGTACTCGGCCTGCAGCGCGAGGACCGCGCTCAGCTCCTTGCCGGCGAAGCGTCGCTGCTGGCGCAGGCGCTGAGCGAAGGTAGCAGCGCGTTCGCCCCAGGACTCGAAGCGCTCGATGACCTTGTCGATATCGATGCGTCGCTGGCGGCGGTGCTCGGGGAGCTCCCGGTCCTCGTGTGAGCCGGAAGGGACGCGCTCGTGCTCGGCGATGAGGCGGATGGCAGAGTCGTAGACGCGGACCTGGTCCTCGCTCGCGCGGACGTAGAGGCGGAAGCCGACGTAGTTGCGCGGGACGGAGTAGGTGTTGGTGTCGAAGAGGACGCGGTGGAAGCCATCGGCGATGCGCCCGACGACCTCGCTTGTGTCGTAGGGGGACGAAGGTCCGACCGTTGAGGAAGTTCCCTTCCAGCGTGCGAAAAGGGCGCTCGACGCCGCCTTTGTATGCGCCGTCGGCACGGGGTGCGATGTGGGCGGAGAAGGCGTAGTAGGCCGCGAAGTCGACGACTGCGAGGTTGAGAACGGGCTCGCCGAACTCCCAGCGGGTTACGACGGTCTTTTCGCTGTCGTAGACGATCTCTTTTGGCACACCGCCGAAGTCATCGAAGGCCCTGATGTGCTGCCGAAAGAGCGTCGGTTGCTGCTTGTTCTGCGTGAAGTCGACGTACTGCCAGCTGCTGTTGTGCAGGGTGAGGCTGAAGGCCTGGACGGCGCTGCCGCAGCCCGGAAGCGTGTACGGAGACCAGTCGCACTGTCCCTGTTGTCCTGGCTCGGTCTTGACCGGGTCGTGGGCGCGGCGGACAGGTTTCGGGCGGACGTTGCGCAGGTGCTCGCGGACGATGGTGTACTGGCCCTCGAAGCCCTCGGCCTGAAGCTCTTCGAGGACGCGCACCGCCGTGATGTCCGGGAAGTCCTTGAGCAGTGCGCCGATTTGTCCGAGGAAGGGGTCGAGCTTCGACGGTCGCGGTGCACGAGGTTTGGGCAGGGCACGCGCAAGCGCATCATCGACCCCGTCGCGCCGCTTCGCGTGCTCTTTGAGGATCTTGCGGACGGTCTTCGGGTCGATGCCCTTGGCCTTCGCGATCTGTCGCTGTGACTCCCCGCGCTTCGTGCGACGGACGACGTCGTAGACGAGCCGTGTGCGGTCGTCACGACCCATCGTCGTCCGGCGCGTCGAGCTCGATGAGGGACTGGAGCACGGTGTGCACAGCCCCGAGCGCGGCGCGCACAGCAGGGCCGAGCACGTCGAGGTCACTGCTCACGAGCTCACGGGTCGGCGCACAGAGAACACGGTCGGTCATCGTCGCCTGTCGCTCGAGCGCGTCGAGGCTGCGCCGTACCTTGTCTCCGGACGTGCTCAAACGCGCGTCACGGCGCACAGGCGACTTGACCGAAGCGCTCGCGAGGTAGCGCAGCGGGTCATCGAGTAGCGCCGAGGCGCTCTCCTCGTCATCGGCGTCGAGCACTCGCCCCACGAGCTCGGCCGTCTGCCGGCTCGTCAGCGCGTGCTGCTGGACGGCCTCGGCGACGCGCGCTTGGTTGCCGCGCGGCAACCGCACCAGCTCGCGTGCCACGGTCGGCGAGATGAGACCGAGGCGCATGTCGTCGACGATGCCGGACTCGAGCCGCTCGGCGAGCTGCAGGCGCCGGCAGACCCACGACTTGTGGTGGCCAAGGAGCTCGGCCACCTCGGTCTGCCGAAGCTCGTGCTCGCGCACCAGCGCCTGGACGACCCACGCCTCCTCGACCTCGGTGAGTCCGCGGTGTGGCCGATTGAACGTCAGCAGCGCCGCTTTCGCCTGCGTCGGTGTGAGCGACACGATCCGTACAGGCACGACCGCGTCGGGGGTCTCGCTGAGCGCGCGGAGTCGCTTGAAGCCGTCGAGGACGACGAGCGAACCGGCCACGTCCCGATTGACCGTCAGCGGGTGCAACACACCGTGACGCGCGATCGAACGCACGAGCGCTGACGTCGCCTCCGGGTCGGGCAGACGAAGCGCCGAGTGGCGCATGTCCAGCGCACTCAGCTCGACCTCGACGTACTCACGCTCCGGCGCGTCGGTCTCGGCAACGCTCTCGATGACGGCAGCAGACATCATGACTCCAGCCCAGATTTCGGTTCAAACCGACCGGAGAGCCCACAGGGGCCCCCCGGCCGGCCCGAACCTCGTTGGGGGAATCCACGATACAGCACCCGTCTGCGTTCGTGTCTGCACTACGCGAAACGCCAGCCACTTGTCGTCATGATTCCTCCGTGATGACGGGCATTTAAGACACTCACTGCACTACGCGTCACGCCGTAACCTTATCGTCGAGATTCACTT
>CALZKB010000460.1 GCA_945787575.1 Thermoanaerobaculia bacterium
AGCAAGGTGTTTCCCCGAGTCGGGGGGATTGGCCAACCGACGCGAGGCGGGATGGTGATGGCTCAGAGTCTTCTTCGGCGCAGATTCCCCGGTCCTGAGAACGAGTACTCCTGGCTCGTCGAGTGGATTGAGGCCGGTGGATCGCCCTTTGGATCTGAAGGTAGGCCCGGCGATCCGGCCCCACTTCTCGAGGCCTTCGGGGCCACGACGGAGTTCGATGGGTTCGCCGTCGTCGCCGAGCAACGGGCGCGAGAGATGGCCGACCGAGACATGAGCTTCGTTGCAAGGTTTCGTCACGCGCGGTCCCAAGAAGACAGGAGCTATTACGTTGCGGAGCTGGGAGCTCCGACGATGTTTCCACAGGCAAGGGCGCGGCTGTACTTCGCAGTAAGCCGGCTGCAGTTCACCCGAGTCGGACCGACGATGCGCGCCAAAATTCTATCAGACGCCGAAGCCCAGACCGAAATGGAGGACCTGCGACAGGCGCCTGGTTGGCAGGAGCTGACCACGCCGTTCCTCCCCCCGGAGCCCCTTCTGCGGAGCTCGGAGCACGAGGCGGCTGGCCACAGTCAGCCTTCGCCGTAATCAACCCAACACAGGAGTCGTGCCCGGTGAATCCGGAGCCGACACAGAAAGGAAGTGACAGCAATGAGCGGTACTCGAATCCTTCTCCGTGCGTCGATGATCGGCTTCTTGCTGGTGGGAGTGGCCGGAATGGCCGCGGGCCAGTTGGCTGCCTCCAAGAAGGACTACTCAGACGAGGAATTTGCCGAGCAATGGGATGAGGTGCAGAAGAAGTTTCCGTTGGTGGCGCAAGGGTTTTCTTTCCTCCAGAACCTCTCCAAGTTCTGCAACGTCGACGAAGTCTGTTTCAGAACGCTGCAGGACCGTTGCCTGGGGCAGGGGCTTCCTCCCCGGTTCTGCCTGGAGGAATCCCGCAGAGCGTGCTGCAAGCCGCTGGTGGTCCAACCGACGCCAACGCCTCCCGAACCTCCTCGGTTGGTCGATATTTCGGGATTCAAGGTGTTCGATCCCGGCCGCGGCGGGAGCTCCTCGGAATGTAATCCCGCGGAGAGACCGCGCGACATCGGCTGCTCGAGGATCTGCAAGCCGTGTGTGACGTTCGTCTGCATCGACGGAGAATGGGAGCCACTCCGAATCGACTTTCCGGACGAGCTCTGCAGTCCTCGGCCGCCAACCGGTCCGCCGATCACGGCTTGCCCGCGCTCGTCGGCCGGATTCTGCCCCGCGGAATGCAGCGTGTGCTTCTAGCGAGCGAGGCTTCGCCCGCACGTCAGAGGTTCCACGTCAGCCCGGCGATGAAGGTCCGCGGCAGGCCCGGGCGGGCGCCGGCGGGCCGCCGCGCGGCGACGTAGACCTCGTCTGAGAGGTTGCGGGCCTGGAGGGTGAGCCGCCACCGCGGGTGGAGCTCCACGCCGGCGCTCAGGTCGACGACCAGACGGGCGTCGGTGCCCTCGCCCTCCGGGATCGCGCCCGAGCCCGCCCGGGTGCGCATCGCGCCGACGTAGGTCAGGCTCAGGTGGGCGTCCCACCTCTCGCCGGCGACCCCGGCGCTCGCCCAGCCCTGGTGCTCGGGGAGGTAGGGCAGCTCGTCGCCGGCGTCGACGAACGGCTGCCAGGGGCCGAAGTCGCTGGTGAAGCTCGACCGGAACTGGGCCTCGGTGTAAGTGTAGGAGAGCCGCAGCGGCAGCCGGATCCCCCAGCTCCCCCGGAGCCCGGGGTCGAGGTCGAACGAGGCCTCGATGCCGCGCACCTCCACCTCGCCGCCGTTGAAGAGATCGCCCTCGCCCTGACCGCCGGCGGACAGGGTGTCGCGGCCCAGCAGGTTGTCGTAGTCGTTCCAGAACGCCGTCCAGCGCGCCCCGGCCCCGTTCCCCCGGTAGCGGAACCCGGCCTCGAAGTTCACGCTCTCCTCGGGCCGGGCGCGGTCGTCGGAGCCCGGGCCCGGGGGCGAGAAGCCCTTGTGCACGCCCAGGAACAGGCCCGCCTGCGGGCTCAGACGGTAGTCGACGCCG
>CALZKB010000461.1 GCA_945787575.1 Thermoanaerobaculia bacterium
CCAATTCCGCTCAGGCGGTCGCTCTGGCACGTGCGATAGAGTCCGCCCGACCTGCGAGCACCCGGCTATTCTCGGACCCGTTTGCCGCAGGCTTTCTGGATTCGGGGCCGCGCGCGATAGCCAGGCTTTGTCGAATAGCGGTTCTCGGAGATGCCATCCTGTGGCTTCCTGACCTTGCGACGCCCGGAGCGAGAGGAAACACGGTCGGGAGAACGAGATTCATTGATGACGCTCTCCTGTCCTCAATCGATCGAGGCCTCGATCAGGTTGTCATTCTAGGAGCCGGTTACGACTGTCGGCCCTATCGCCTGCCGGAGTTGAGCGGAGTTGCGGTCTTCGAGGTCGATCATCCCGCGACGCAGGCTCGCAAGCGGGCGCGGCTCGAGAAACTCGTTTCCCAGATACCAGGCCACATCACATTCGTGCCGATCGATTTCAATGACCGATCGCTGGCCGACGGCATGAACGGGACTGGATTTCGGCTCGGGCGCCGCAACTTCTTCATCTGGGAGGGTGTGACCGAGTACCTCTCGTCGGAGGCGGTCGATTCCACCTTTCGCTTCGTGGTTGACGGTTCCGCGCCGGGAAGCGCGATCGTATTCACGTACACGGACGAGGGCTTGATCCACGGTACCAAGGAGTTCGCCGGGGGGAGGCGGTTGCTCGCCTTGAACCGTCTGGGCGGTGAGCCGTACACCTTTGGCTTGGATCCCGCGTTGTTGCGGGCAGATTTGGCAGAGCGAGGCCTCGAGCTTCTCGAGGACTGCGCCGGGGAAGGCTACCAGGAGAGATACTTCAAGCCCCTTGGGCGAGTGCTCTCTGGAAACGAATACGAGCGCGTGGCTCTCGCCCGCGTCCGGACCGAGTCCGCCGAATGTCCATGATCAAGTGGGTCCGATCGATCGCTTACGCGGTGCTCCGCTCCAACGCTTGATTGTTCTCGCGGCGCTCGGATATGCTGGCCCAGCGCTCGCGATGTCGGCGCTGGGCGCGGGTCTCCTCTCTCTCCTCTGAAGGGGGTATCGAGGATCGGAGTCCCACAAGATGCTGCAGTTGACGTACCCCAGCGTGGCCCAATCGGGCCGTGGTAGCGTCTGGCGGCGCAGATCGGTGCGCTAGCGAGAGTCGGGCAGCGCTGGGCTGCGCAGCTGAGCATCGATCCGTTGGGCGGCAGCACGAGGGCCAGATGGGTACAAGCTTCCCGCAATACCTGGAGCAACGCGGCTATCGGCTCGATTGGAGCACGGCCGCCTTTCTCCGACGCATGTTCCTCGACTGCTGGGCCCAGCCCGGCTTTCACCTGTTCTGGCGCGTTTGGAACCCTCTCTACGGTTACCTGTTGTTTCGACTCTACCAGTACCTAGGCGGCACGAAGAGGAGGTTCTCACTTACGCTCCTGGTCTTCGCGCTTTGCGGTTTCGTGGCTCACGACCTGCCGGTCAGCCTGTTCGTCGGCCGCCCTCTCGTGGTTTGCACCACGGCCTTCTTCGCGTGGGGTGTCTTGGTCTCCGCCGCTCGTCTCCTCGATCGCCCTCTCGCCTTCGCCTCTTGGCCTCGCGTACTGCATGTTGTCGTCAATCTGGCCCTTGTTGGTGGCGGTCTGCTTGCAGGCGTCGTGGTTCAAACATGGCTGACCGCATGAGCGCAAGCAATATGGAGGCAGGGTAGCTGCCGCCCGGCACGCCGCTGACGCCGGCGGCCGAAAGCGTTGGCGCGATCGATCCGCGGTGGTGTTCAGGGTTTCCCGGGGTGGGTCGCCCATGGTAAGCTCAATGCCGGCCGCAGCTTGGCGGCCAGACGTGAGGTCGCGCGGGGGAAGAATGATGCGAAGCTCGTCTCCTGGATATTCAATCGGAGTCGCTCTCTTGGGAGCTGTCCTGGCAGTCGCATGCGCGTCGATCGACAGGTCCCACCAAGCCGCGCCGATCGCCCAAACTCGAGCATACGACGGCGAGTCCCGTCGAGACGAGTCTTTCGCCCAGGATGGCTCAATCGTCGACCGCAAGATCGTCAGA
>CALZKB010000462.1 GCA_945787575.1 Thermoanaerobaculia bacterium
CCGCGGCGCTGGCTCGCATCACCTCGACCGGACCGAAGCCCGGCTGGTCGAGGCCGCGACGGCCCGTGGCGTCCAGAGCGGTGATCAGCCGTTGCGCTACGGACAGGGGATCGGCGCCGGGCAACAAGTCGGTGCGAATCGACAGGGCGCTGCCCACCGGTCGTGGACTGTACGTCGCGGAGAGCCGACCCGCCTCGTCGGCGGGGACGGCCCGTCTGAGCGGTCCGGTCTCGCTCGAGAGCAGCGAAGCAATGATGCCCACATCGGCGCCTCCAGGGTCGCACGGGCCGGGGGCCGGAAGCGTGACGCTGACCACCGCGGAAGCTCCCTCCATGCCGACCCGGGTCAGGGTTCCCTGTCCGGGACCCGAAAACGGGTCGGGCACCGGCGGCAGGGCGACTCCGGCAGCGGTCGGATCGTAGATCCCCTCGACCAGCTCCATCATCTCGCCGGCGGCAAAGTCGCCGGCCACAAAGAGAAGGGTGTTCTCGGGAACATAGCGTCGCTTGTAGTACTCCCACACGCGGTCGCGCGCGATCCCGGCCAGCGATTCGTAGGTACCAATGACCGGGCGAGCATAGGGTGTTTCCGGAGAGGTCCGCTCCCGAATCGCCAGCTCGGTCTCGTGGTCCGGCCGCGACCGGTCTTTGGCGATCTCCTCGAGGACGATCTTGCGCTCCTTGTCGTACTTGTCTTCCGGAATCGTCGAATCAAACAGCATGGCCGCCTGGATCTCGAGACCCCGGGCCGCGTGGGTCGTCGGCACGAGCATCGTGTAATAGGTGTGATCCTCGTCGGTGTGGGCGTTGCTGTAGCCGCCGATCCGGTCCACCGCCGCGTACAGCTGCTCCTGGTTCATGTCCGTGGTGCCGTTGAAGAGCAGGTGCTCCAGCAGGTGAGAGGCGCCGGAGAAATCCTCCGACTCGAGAGCGGATCCGGCCCCGACGATGGCCGTGGCGGCGACCATCGGCACCTCCCGCCGCTCGAGGAGAGCGACGCGGAGACCGTTCGGCAGCACCCTCTCCAGGTAACCCGTGTCAGCGTCACCTGGGGCGGGCTCGGCGGGTGTGGCGGATGAGCCGGAACCGGCGGAAGTGGAAAGATGACCCAGGAAGACGAAGAAGACCAAAATGGAGACGGACCTCACCTGGTTGCGCATTGGAGGAGTATAAGCCGGTCGGCCCTCCGCGGTACTTTGCCTTCAACTCCGTGAGCTTCTCGAAGGTGGGCAGGATGCCGCCACCGCGCTCAGAATCCTCTCCCTAGATCGAACGCCTCCTGCAGGTACCGCTTTCTTCGACTGTCGCCGACGGCAGACACTGCGTGGAAGCAAACGAGCTTCGCCTGCGGAACTCCCGGATATCGCAAGTTCCAATCCAACAGGAGCTTGCTCATGGCGTCCTGAAAGCCGCTCTCTCGATAGTCATTCTCCGTGAAGAAGGTTGTGTTGATCGAAAGCGCCTTCTCGAGCTGGAGAAGCGGTACGCGCCCACCGGAGCTGCCCTTCCACCCCTCGGGTGTCAATGAGTAGGCGAATCCATAGGAAAACACCCGCTCCAACCACCCCTTCATGATGGCGGGATAGTGCATCCATATGACGGGAGCGACGAGAATCAATCCGTCGGCCCAAGCAACCTTCTTCTGTTGCTCAACGACATCCCTCGGCGCGCGTTTTCTGACCTCCCTGAGAATCTGGGGAAGACTCTTTCGCCGGAGCCATCGACTCGCAAGAAAGCGTTTGAAGAACCCAAAGGTCCCTCTTCCGCTCGCCTCCAAGATTCGGTTCTTCCATCGCATCGCTTCGAGGACACCCTCGGGAATGTTCTCGTCTGCGAAGAACACGTAGTCCCGCTCTCTAAAGACGGGGTCAAAGCCAATGCCGTAGAGGTCCACGACTTCGCACTCGTGTCCGCCCGCCTCGAGGCCTTTCGTGAACTCTGCGAGGACAGCATGGTTGAATGAGCCCTTGCGCTTCGGGTGCGCGAAAACGACGAGAACGTTCATTGCTTTCCTC
>CALZKB010000463.1 GCA_945787575.1 Thermoanaerobaculia bacterium
ACGTGATCCGGGCCGAGGCGGTGGATCTCTTCGGTAACCTGGGCCGCGAGATCATCGTTCTCGAGGTGGACAACACACCGGCCTCCTGCTTCGACGGGCCCGACGCCGACGGCGATGCGGTGGAGGACGCTTGTGACAACTGCCCGGCCACCGAGAACCAGCTCCAGTCCGACCGGGACACGGACGGCGTGGGCGATGCCTGTGACGCCTGCCCGCAGGATCCCGCCATCTCGGACTTCGGCGTCTGCCCCGACGCCGACGGAGACGGCCGCGGCGATTGCTGTGACAACTGCGCCGCCGATCACAACCCCGAGCAGCTCGACACCGACGACGACGGCCTCGGCGACCTCTGCGACAACTGCAAGCTGGAGCCGAATGCCAGCCAGGTCGATTCGGACGACGACGGCTTCGGCGACGATTGCGATCTCGATCCCTTCGTCCCCACGCCCTTCGAGCCCTTCCTCACCGAGCCGGCCAAGACGAGCCGCCTCGTGGGGCGCGACCCCGCGCTTCCCCTCTCCGAGGACCGCCGGCTCGTGGTGCCCGGCCTGCGCTGCGACCAGCCCATCGACCGGGTGGATGACCTCTGCGAGGACACCGACGCCGAGGCCGCCTGTGCCGCGGCTCTCGGCACATGCCGGTGGTGGGTGAGGCTCCAGGCGACCGAGCTCGGCGAGCGGGACGATCTCGTCAACGAGGTGCTCTTCGACGTCAGCCTCGACGGGACCAACTACACACCCGTCGGCAGCGACCTGATCCCCGACGACCCGCCACCGCCCCTGGCCAACGATCCCGACGCGCCGGAGGAGAACAACCGGATCGACGACCGCAACTGGGGCTTCCAGGTGGACTTCTGGGATCCGCCCCTCGACCAGCCCTTGCGGTTGCGTGTCTCCATGGACGGGGCGGGCCCCCTGGGCACGCCGATCTTCGTCGAGGCCTTCTTCGACGCGTACTTCGATCCGACACCTCCCGAGCCCATCCCCGATGCGCTGATCCCCCTGCAGAAGGTGGACGGCGTAATGACCTTCCCCGTCACCATCAGCGACGAGGACGCCGACCAGGTGGAGCTGGTCGTTCTCAAGGACGAGGCGAAGAAGCGCGACAAGAAGTTCGATCAGGAAGGCCTCGGCTCGGAGAATCAGGGCAAGGTCGGACCCAACTCCGACGACGGCAAGAGCAACAACTTCTGCGTTCCCACGGCCACCAAGAACGGGATGCACCGCCTGGCCGAGAAGGACACCCGGCTCTACACCCAGCCGGCCGCGGCGGACAAGAACCTGAAGATGGCCAAGAAGCTGGCCGAGAAGATGAAGACGAACAAGAACAGCGGAACGGGCTGGACCGATTTCATCGGAGGCATCCGGAAGTACCTCGCCGAGCAGAAGGCCGGGTGCAAGGAGGATGACGGCTACACGGTCACCACCTACGTGCACGGCTTCAAGAAGAACGACAACGGCACGCCCGGGAACCCCAACGACGATTTCGTCGGTCCGTCCAAGTCGAACTTCTCCTGGGACGACTACGAGAAGGAGGTGCGCGCCGGCGAGGCGGTGATTCTCTGGATGAACCCATGGAACCCGGGGCCCGACGGCAAGTTCGGCGAGGGCGGTGACGACCGCACCGATCCGGGCCACGCCCTGACCGGAAAGGACGGGGAGAAGAACGGCGGCGGCAAGGGCAAGCACTCGGTCTCGTACGTGGATCCCGCCGACGGCAAGTCTGCCAACTCCACGTGGGAGAGCAAGGGCGGCTTCCCCGCCTTCACCTACCGCGGCAGCACCTGGCTCGTCTCGGGCATGGTGGCCATCTCACCGAAGAAGAAGGCCGAGAACACCTCCGTGGACAGCCAGCCGGCCACCGGCGGCTTCTCCGTGGCCACCCTCACCTGGGATACCACCACCTTCGAGGACGGGATCTACCTGATCTCCTTCCTGGGCACCGACGCCGCCGGCAACGCCGCGCGCTTCAGCATCCCCTGCGAGGTGGACAACCACTTCGACCTCTGCCCA
>CALZKB010000464.1 GCA_945787575.1 Thermoanaerobaculia bacterium
TGCTTCGTGCCCTCAAAGGGAAAGAGCTCGGCATCGGGGAATGGCAGCGGCCGGTCCGCGGCCAGCTTCTGCTCGATCTTCGGCTCCGGGTAGATCTCCGACTTGCCCTGGGCCCAGAGCTCGGCGCGGAAGCACTCGACGTAGTAGGGGTCGTCCAGGCCGTGCATGGGGCCGAGCCGGAGGATCCGTTTGATGTCACCCAGGGCGAGGAGTTGTCGCTCGCCCTCCTCGTCGAGACGGATCGGGTTCACCAGGCTGAGCTCTCCCTGGTGCCGGATGATGGCCATGTTCCGAGTGATGCGCATGAGCGCGTTCATCCGAATGCTGCCGCGGACCATGAAGAGGTCCGTAGCGATCTCCTCGATGGGATCGTGGGGGTAGGCAGGCGGGTGGGGCATTGGTGGGATCCTCGGATTCGTCAGGTGCGGGTGGGCTCCGCGATGATCGCAGTGTAGTGCTCCCTTGGAGTCAAGCCACCGCGGGTGATTGTTGAGCTCGATACAAGAGGCGGGCTCCTTCGGTTCTCCTCTGAGTACGCCCTTCGTAAGATGGCAGTTGGATACGAAGGCGCTATGGGAGCCCTAAGGGATATCGGCGCCGCGCCGGCAGGGGGCAAGCACGCTCGGGCTCACATAAGATCTGATACGACAACTGAGGTTGCCCCGGTTTCGTAGACACACCAGATCGCACGAAAATGCGGTAGGAGTGTGTCATGGGAAAGAGGAAGCGACGATCATTTTCGAAGGAGTACAAGGCCGAGGTCGTGGAGCTCATCCGCAAGAGCGGCAAGAGCATCGGGGCCGTGGCGCGTGAGCTGGATCTGGCGGAAACGGCGGTTCGCCGCTGGGTTCAGCAGGTGGAGATCGATTCGGGCCGAGGGCCAGCGGGGGCGTTGACGACCGCGGAGCGCGAGGAGCTCGCGCAGCTGCGCAAGCGGGTCAAGACGCTGGAGATGGAGCGGGAGATCCTAAAAAAAGCGACGGCCTTCTTCGCGAAGGAGAGCAAATGAGATTCCGCTTCATCAAGGCGGAGAAGGCCCACTACCCGATTCGCCTGCTTTGTCGTTGCCTTGCGGTCTCGAGATCCGGCTACTACGCCTGGCGAGGGCGTGCTCCGAGCGCGCGGGTCCAAGAGGATGCGCGCCTGCGGGTCGAGGTCGCGGTGTCGCATTCGGCGAGCCGCCGGACGTACGGAAGCCCTCGGATCCTGCGCGATCTTCGCGAGGACGGGCACCGCGTGTCCCGCAAGCGGGTGGCTCGCCTGATGCGGGAGCTGGGCCTCGAAGGGCGCCGAAAGCGTCGTTTCCGTGCAACGACGGACTCTCAGCACCGCTTCCCGGTGGCGCCGAACGTCCTGATGCGAGATTTCGAGGTCGATGCTCCCGACACCGCTTGGGTCACGGACATCACGTATCTCGCAACCCTGGAGGGCTGGCTGTACCTGGCGGTGATCCTCGATCTTTTCTCCCGAAGGGTCGTGGGGTATGCCATGAGCGAGCAGATCGATCGCGCGCTCGTGCTCGAGGCCCTTGGCAAAGCTCTCAAGCAACGGCCTGGGGCGCGCGATCTCGTTCACCACTCGGACCGCGGAAGCCAGTACGCCAGCCACGACTACCGGGAGGCTCTGGATCAAGCCGGGATTACGTGCAGCATGAGCCGCCGGGGAGATTGCTGGGACAACGCGGTCGCGGAGAGCTTCTTCGCGACGCTCAAGATGGAGTTGCTCTACGAGCTTCCACTGCAGACGCGCAGTGAGACCCGAAGCGCCGTGGCCGACTACATCGAGACCTTCTATAACGTCCGTCGGCGCCATTCGTCGCTGGGTTATCAAAGCCCGGTCGAGTTTGAGCTGCAACACGGGGTGCACGGGGGCTCCGCCCCCATGCACCCCGTGTTGATGGAGAAAGGAAAAGGCCCGGAAAGCCCTGGCCTCGCGACATAGTGCAGGTGTCTACGGAATCGGGGCAGGCCCGCTTCTCCCACGCTGGGGCAGCGTCGCTCTACG
>CALZKB010000465.1 GCA_945787575.1 Thermoanaerobaculia bacterium
CGCTCGTGCGGGTGCCGGCGGCGGTCAGTGTCGTGGACGGGGCGGACGTCCAGAGCGGCCGCCAGCAGCTGGGCCTCGACGAGTCGCTGGTGAAGGTCCCGGGGCTCTTCCTGCAGAACCGCTACAACTTCGCCCAGGACATCCGCATTTCGAGCCGCGGCTTCGGCGCCCGCTCCGGCTTCGGCATCCGGGGTCTCAAGGTGCTGGTCGACGGCATCCCGGCCACGCTGGCGGACGGACAGACCGCGATCGACAGCGTCGATCTGGGCTCTACGCGCCGCATCGAGGTGATGCGCGGTCCGTCCTCTTCGCTCTATGGCGCGGCCAGCGGCGGAGTGATCCACATCCTCACCGAGGAGCCGCCGGAAGACCCGTTCATCGAGGGGCGGGTCTCGCTGGGAGCGCATGACTTCGAGAGAACTCAGCTCAAGGGCGGCGGACGAGCGGGGCCATTCGGCGGCCTGCTGAGCCTGTCGCTCTTCGAGCTCGACGGCTACCGCGACCAGAGCCGCGCCGCGACCTCCATGCTGAACGGACGCTTCGAATGGGACATCGACGAGAGCTCCGATCTCTCCGTGGTCGTGAACGCCGTCAACGCCCCGCCCGCCGACGATCCGGGGGGACTGACCCGCCAGCAGGTTCGCGAGGACCGGCGGCAGGCGAGTCCGCGAAACGTCCTCTTCGAGACGGGAGAGGACATCGATCAGCAACAGCTCGGCGTGGTCTACGAGAAGGCCTTCGACTCCCGCCACGCGATCGCCGCGCGGGCCTACGGTGTGTGGAGGGATTTCCGCAACCGGCTGCCCTTCGAGGGCGGGGGTGCCGTCGACCTGGACCGCGTCTTCTCGGGCGGCGGGCTTCGATACATCTACGCCGGAGCGCTCCTGGGCCGCGACAGCCGGTTCTCGATCGGCGCCGATCTCGACGCGCAACGCGACGACCGGCGCCGCTTCGACAATCGCTTCGGAGTGCGCGGCCCGCTCGCACTCGACCAGGACGAGGACGTCACCGCCTGGGGGGTCTACCTGCAGCAGCAGCTCGAGCTGACCCGGCACCTGACGCTCAGCGCCGGCGCCCGCTACGACCGGGTCGGCTTCGAGGTGGATGACGGCTTCCCGTCGGACGGCGACCAGTCCGACCGCCTCGACTTCGACGAGCTCAGCCCGGCGTTGGCGCTGCTCTTCCACCCCTCCCAGCTCCTGAACCTGTACGCGGCCGTCTCCACCTCCTTCGAGACGCCGACCACGACGGAGCTCGCCAACCCGGCGGGCGGAGGTGGCTTCAACGATCGACTCGACGCGCAGACGTCCACGAACTACGAGGTCGGGCTGAAGGGCCTCCTGCCCGGCTCGCTGCGCTACGAGCTGGCCTTGTTCTGGATCGACGTGGACGACGAGCTGGTGCCCTTCGAGCTTCCGGATCAGCCCGAGCGCGACTTCTTCCGCAACGCCGGGCGTTCCACGCGCAGGGGAGCCGAGGTCGGACTGATGGCGGAGCCGCTTCGAGGGTTGAACGTGGCACTGGCCTATACCTGGTCGGATTTCGAGTACGACCGCCACGAAACGCCGCAGGGCGTCTTCGACGGGAACCGGATTCCCGGCACCCCCCGCCACCTTCTTCATGCGGAGGTCGGCTTCCGCCACGCGTGCGGGTTTCGCACCGTCTGGGACATTCTCTACGTGGGCGACTTCTGGGCCGACGACGCCAACCGGGTCCGCAACGGCTCCTACTGGGTGTCGAACCTGCGGCTCGACTACAGCCATCGCCTCGGCGCCTTCGAGATCGTTCCCTTCGTCGGCGTGAACAACCTCTTCGGCGAGAAGTACAACGGCAACGTCCGGATCAACGCCGCCCTGGGCCGCTACTTCGAGCCCGCTCCGGATCGGAACGTCTACGGGGGAATCCGGCTGCGTTACCACTTCGGAGGTTCTTAGGGGGTGGGACCCCAATGATCCGACCCTGCGGCGACGCCGACTTCGACACCATTCTCGAGATCATCAAC
>CALZKB010000466.1 GCA_945787575.1 Thermoanaerobaculia bacterium
AAGCTGGAGGTTCCGGCGGCTCAGAATGGTGCGGCGGTGGGCTGGTCTGTCGCGGTTTCGGGCGAGACAGTGGTGGTCGGGGCGCCCGGGGACAACAACCCGAACAATCCCGCCGGGCCGGCGGGTGCTACAAGCGGCTCGGCCACCGTCTTCGTGCGCAGCGGTGCCGTCTGGAGCCTCGAAGCGCAGCTCTTTCCGAGCGACCTGGCGTCGGGCGACCGCTTCGGTCGTTCGGTCGCGATCGACGGGGAGACCCTGGTGGTGGGAGCGATTACCGATGATGACGGGGGCAGCGATGTCGGTTCGGCCTACGTCTTCGAGCGCAGCGGAACGACCTGGACCGAGGTGGCCAAGCTCGTTCCGAGCGCGCCGGTGGACAATCTGTGGTTCGGTATGGGCATCGCTCTCTCGGGGGACACGATCGTGGTCGGAGCGCCGAACCAGTTCAGCGGCGACGGCGAGGCCTACGTCTTCACCCGTCCGCCGTCAGGCTGGGCGGGGACGCTCAGCGAGACAGCCAAGCTGACACAGAGCGACAGCCCGGGGACCGACCAGTTTGGCTGGGCGGTGGCGGTCTCGGGCGACACGGTGGTGGTGGGGGCGTATCTCCACCCGGTGCCTTTCACCGCAACGGGTGCGGCCTACCTTTTCGAGAAGCCTGGCGGTGGCTGGGTCGACATGACCGAGACCGCCAAGCTCGTGCCGAGCGATGCGGCAACCAAGATCAGATTCGGTGAATCCGTTGCGGTCTTCGGAGAGACGGCCCTGGTAGGGTCGCCGACCGATGGCACGGGCGCCGGCGCGGCCTACGTTTTCGAGCGCCCCGGGACGGGTTGGGCGGGCACGCTCACCGAGGACGAAAAGCTCACGCCGAGCGACGGGGCGTCGGGGGACTTTTTCGGCGAAGGCGTGGCGCTCTCGGGCGGGCGAGCGGTCATCGGAGCGCCGCACGACATCGACGGTCACCCGGTTCCGTCGGACATCGGTACGGCCTACCTCTTCGTCAACGACGGGACGGGTTGGAGTGAAGAGACTCAGTACACGGCGAGCGACTCCCTGGACAGGGAGCAGTTCGGCAAATCGGCGGCGATCGCGGACGGCCTCGCCATCTTCGGAGCGCCGCGGGACAGCCTGCCAGGCGGCCAAGTCGGTTCGGCCTATGTCTTCGACGCCGACCTCACGGGCATGCCGGGCATCGCGATCACCAAGCGGACCAACGGCGCGGACGCCGACGATCCCGATGGCTCCGATGTCCCGAATATCCCGATCGGCTCCGCCGTGACCTGGAGCTACGAGATCGAAAACACCGGCAACGCGCCCGTCGATCAGGCCGACGTGCTGGTCACCGACAGCCAGGCCGGGATCGACCCGCTGTTCGACTCGGAGGTGGTGGGCAACGCGGACACCGTCCTGGATCCCGGCGAGATCTGGCTCTACGAGGCGTCTGGAATCGCGATCGACACCGCCGACCCGCCGCCGGGAGTGACGGTGGTGCCCGGCGTCTGCACCGTCGGCGGGATCGCGCCGCCGAGCGCCGCTTACACCAACCTCGGTACGGTCGCGATCCCCGGCGCCACGCGATCCCCGGCGCCAGCGACTCCGACTCCTCGAGCTACTGCAACTCGCTGCCAGCCATCGACATCGAGAAGGCGACCAACGCCATCGATGCCGACGATCCCAACGACGGGACCGCACCGCAGCTCGCCATCGGCGCTCCAGTGAGCTGGTCTTATACGGTCAGCAACGTCGGCAACGTCCCTCTGATCAACGTCGTCGTGACCGATGATCAGGGGATCGCGGTGGGCTGCCCGCAAACCACGCTCGAAGTGACGGAAGCGATGATCTGCACCGCCAGCGGTGTAGCCGAAGATCTGACTACGACGGTCTTCACCACGGTGCCGGGAACTTGTGGCACCGCCGCCGGCGAGCTGCTTTACGAGAACATCGGAGCGGTGAGCGCGGAGAGCGAGACTGGCGTTCCCGTTGGCGACGCCGACCCGAGCCACTATTGCAACCGCCTCCCGGTGACCGCCGCCTGGCGGTTCGACGAGGGCTCTGGAACCCTGGCGGCAGACGTGGCGGGCATCAGCGACGGCACGGTGGTGGGCGCGAACTGGGTCGCCGGCGTCGGCGGGACGGCTCTGGACTTCGACGGTCAGGACGATCATGTCGTGATCGCCAATACCGCCGTCCTCGACATAACGGGTACCGAGTTGACTCTCGCAGCCTGGATTCATCCGCGCGACCCAGGTACCACGGGTGGCTCGCGGGTGATCTCGAAGCGCACCGACGCGGGCGGTTCGGACGTCTACGCGATGTACACCTACCAGAACCGCCTGCGTTTCCGGCTCGACGGCCAGGACATGATCTCGTCGCAGACCTTCGCCGTCGATCGCTGGTACCACATTGTCATGGTCTACGACGGAGTCGACAAACGGATCTACATCAACGGCGTACTCGACGCGGCTACGCCGCAGCCCAAAAGCGACCCGATCGACGCCTCGACTCGCGCCGTCCATCTCGGCGTGCGAGAAGGTGAAGCTCGCCAGTTCGACGGCCTGATCGACGGGGTGCGCATCTACGACCGTGCGCTTGCAGCATCTGAGATCGAGCAGCTCACGACGATCGCCGTGACTCCCGATGGAGCGACCCTCGGCAACGAGGAGACTCAGCAGTACTTGGCTGCCGGCTGGGATCAGTTTAGCGAGCCCTATGCCGTCGACCCGGTGTGGTCGGCGACCGGCGGCACCATTACGCCGGAGGGTCTCTACACCGCTGGTGCCGGCGTCGGCACGTTTGCCGTCACCGCCATGGACGGCACGGTCTCCGACTCGGCCGCCGTCACCATCGTCTACAGCCCGCCCGTCGCGGAAGCCGGCGGTCCGTATGCCGAGTCCGAGGGTAGCGACATCCCGGTCGATGGCTCGGCCTCCACCGATCGCGACGATGACATGGTGGCCTGGGAGTGGGATCTCGACGGGGATGGCGAATACGACGACGCCTCCGGCGAGTCGGCGACCTTCAACTCCGTCGACTCCGGGGTCTTCACGATTGGACTTCGCGTCACCGACGCCCAAGGCCTCGCCGCCACGGACACTGCCATGGTCACTGTTGCCAACGTGGCGCCCAGCGCCGATGCCGGCGGCCCGTACGGCGGTTTCCAGGGCGTCGACCTCAGCCTCGACGCTTCCGCGTCGAGCGACCCCGGCAATGACATCGTGTCCTACGAATGGGACCTCGATGGCGACGGTCAGTTCGACGATGCGTCCGGCGTGACCACGCTGTTGAGTGCCGTGGACTTCGGCGTGTTCCCCATCGGTGTTCGAGTCACCGATGCCGACGGCGCCACCGATACCGATGACGCCACCGTGACGGTCAGCGCCAAGCTGGAGGTTCCGGCGGCTCAGAATGGTGCGGCGGTGGGCTGGTCTGTCGCGGTTTCGGGCGAGACAGTGGTGGTCGGGGCGCCCGGGGACAACAAC
>CALZKB010000467.1 GCA_945787575.1 Thermoanaerobaculia bacterium
CCCTCCGGAACGACTGGTCCGGCCTCCGCTAGGCCCGTTTCGCGGTGCCCACCAGGTGCCCACAACCGATCTCCGAGCAAGCAACTTCCCCACGACCACAACCCTATATTGCTCGTACCAAAAGACTTAAATGGTGCCCAGGGGCGGAATCGAACCACCGACACCCTGATTTTCAGTCACTCCCTCCAGGTTTGCTGGAACCCGCTAGAATTTGCGAAAGGCCAGTCTTCATCGGGTTCTTGGCCGATCGTCTTCGCCTGAGTTTGCGGCAGTTTGTGCCGAGTTGATTGCTATGTGATTGCTGGCGAGAGGCTGAAACGCCCGGGACAGACCAAGACGTCCATCGATGACCTCAGACCGAGATCGCCCGGCGTGCCATTGTCGGCATGGCGAGCACCTCTACCTTCGGTCACCCCTACCCTGGGCACCTCTACCCTGGCCACCTTCGGGACGCCCTTCACGTCTACCCGGCGGCTCGGCTTGCTGAATCCCAGACGGGCTCTACTCAAACCGTCGGCGACCCACGACGGGCGCGCAAGTTGACTGGCGCGTTCTGCCCGGATCAGCTCCGGCCTCTCGGCCCAGAGTCACTTCCCGGGTTCCTGGAGAGCAAGTTGTCGAGCGCGTCGATGACTTCCGGCAGATCGCCCGAGACTACATCCCAGACGATGTCGTGGTCGACCGAGGCGTAGCCATGAACGAGGCGGTTTCGCATTCCGATGATCTCTCGCCACGGGATCTCCGGCGTGTTCGCCTTGGTTTCCGCAGAGACCTTGCTCGCCGCCTCCCCGATAACTTCGATGAAGCGCTCGAGAGCCGCCGCCAGAATGAAGTCCGAGTCGAGACTGGATCGCTCCTTCTCGGCGACCGCCGCCACAGCCCGCCGAGCGTGATCGAGCATGTCTCGGAGAAGGGCCTCGTCTTCAGGCGGCCTCATATAGGGGTACCGCTTCGGCCGCGACGCGATCGCGAAAGTGGGGGCTCAAGAACGCCAAGGTGTTCAAGTCCACTCTCCGACCGAGGAGGGCCTGCAACTCTTCCTGGACCGTGATGAACCGCAAGCCGACGCGCTGTCCGGGGACGAACTCAACCAGCAGGTCGATATCGCTCTCTGGCCCAAGCTGGCTGCGGGCCGCCGAGCCGAAGAGGGCGAGGCGAGAGATGCCATGCCTGCGGCAGAGTTCGACGAGCTGGTCACGATCAACGATCTCGTCTACGTCTTTCATCGCGGGCCAATGCTACCTCAGGAATTCAGGCTTGAGCCGTTGCCTGTCCACACTGGAAAACGATCTGGTAGCCGGCGAGACAGCTCTGGCTCGGCTCCGAGGACCAACCAGGGCGACCTCGAGGTGGGTTCCGTCGCCTCCTCGTCGGTCGTGTACTCGTCGATGTGGCCGGTTGTCCGCAGGTAGAGGCCTACGAGGACGACGTCGACGACCACGAGCTCACCCTTCCGCGCCCTCGACGAAATTGGCATGATTACTCCGCGCTCCTCGCCGTCGCTCCTACTCGAGACGAACCAGGGGAGCGGCAATCTCGACCAGCCGGTCCGGCCTGCTCTCGTCGCGTACCAGCACCATGTGCTCGGGCCCCTGATCGAGTTCGAGGATCCGTTTCAGGTAGCGGTCACCGTTGATCACCAGCAGCTCGATCCTCGGCTCGGAGATCGTGTCTGCAAGTGCGTCCTCGAAACGCGTCGGACTCCACACGTACTCGCCGACTCCGGCGACCTTCATGCCCGCCTGTTGGACCGAACCTTCTTCGTCGACCAGCATCCCGACCCAGTCGAGGACGTCGATCGAATCCTCCCGACTCACGCCCTCCGGCGGCTCAGGCCGTTCACTGGCGTACTGCAGCTGATAGCCGAGCTCCTCGAGCAGGCCCAGGCCGAATCGATCCCCTGACTGGTTGATTCGGGAGTCCAGAAAACTCTCCCAGTCGTCCCCGGCGAGCCCATCGAGAATCTCGACGATCTCGCCTCGACTGGCCCTTCGAACGGGAATGCCTGCGGACTCTTACGCCGCGGTCGGATGAGGGTTCAAGGACGGCGACCAGAGAGACCGTGAGTCTTTCTGCGGCCATTCAGCCCAGATGCGCCTTGAAGAAAGCCACCGTCCGCTCCCAAGCAAGCTGCGCCGCCTCCTCGTCGTAGCGCGGCGTCGAGTTGTTGTGGAAGCCATGCCGCGTCCCGGGATAGAGGTGCCGTTCGTACCTGACCTGATGGGCGATGAGAGCCGCCTCGAAATCGGGCCACAGGGCATTGATGCGGGGGTCGTCCTCAGCCGACTGGATCAGCAACGGCGCCTTGATCTTGGCCACGTCCTCGAGCTCGGGCGGCGCCCCGTAGAAAGGTACCCCCGCAGCGAGATCACCGCTCATCTCGACAGCCAGGTAGCTGACCGTGCCGCCACCCCAGCAAAAGCCCACGGCGCCGAGCTTGCCCGTCGAGGATTCGTGAGCTCGCACGAACCGCGCACTGTTCAGCATGTCCCGCCGCAGCGCCTCCTGATCGAGGCTCGCCTGCAGCGTGCGCCCGTCGTCGTCGTTGCCCGGATAGCCGCCGACCGGCGAGAGCCCGTCGGGCGCCAGCGCCAGGAAGCCCTCGACGGCAAATCTCCTGGCGACGTCCTCGATATAGGGGTT
This sequence comes from Thermoanaerobaculia bacterium, assembly GCA_945787575.1. Taxonomy (GTDB): domain Bacteria; phylum Acidobacteriota; class Thermoanaerobaculia; order Multivoradales; family JAHEKO01; genus CALZKB01. The sequence goes on from CALZKB010000467.1 coordinate 2,644, forward strand.
CAACCCCCGGTTCTCGTGAATGACGAGGACCGCCGGAAACGGTCCTTCCCCCGCCGGCGCCACGAGGTAGCCGCGCATCTCGCCGGCGATGCCGCCGGGCGATGGATAGTCGACGTACCTCGCCTTGATGCGCTCATCGGTGAACGAGATAGTCTGCGCCTCGGCGTAGCGCGGCAGCAGAGCCTGCGCCATGGCCAGGCCGGAAGCGCCGAGCACGGGAATGGCGCCGGCTCGTAGCAGGAACTCGCGGCGGTCGATCCTGCCGTGGCAGTACTCGTCGTAGAGGTCGTAGATCTGCGGGGCGATGTCGGGTGGTGTCATGGAACCGGGAGTCTAGCGGAGCGCTCGACCAGGAGCACGCCCCGGGATCCCGCCTCCTTGGCGTTCATCGCCCTGTCATCTTCGAGACGCGAGACTGCTCGCGCGGGAGAAGCCCGCGAAGCGCGCCCGTGCCCGCAGCTCGCAACTTTCCTCGGAGACCGCCCCCATGACCAGACTTCTTCGCCCCCTCGCCCTCGCCGCCCTGCTGCTCGCGCTGCCGGGCTCGTTCATCCCCGCCGCCGCCAGCTCGGACTGGTTCGCGAGCGCCGAGTTCTCGGTGGGCGACGTCGACTTCGCCCTCGGCTTCAGCGATTCCCACCGCCGCCACAGAGACCGGAGCTACTTCTACGCAACCGACCACCACCTGGCCTATGGCGGCTACGAGTGCCATTCGGCCTGCTACATCCGCTACGACCGCTACTACCACCACCCCGAGTGCCCGCTCCTGCTCCATCACTTCGACCGCGGCGGCTTCGACCCCTTCACGGTGTGGAACGTCCTCCCCGATGGCGGTGTCGTCTACTACCGCCATACCTACAGCCCGGGACACCACGACGGCGACAGCGACTCGGGGTACGACGACCGACGCCGCGGACACGGGCGTCGGCACGGCCGCTCCCACTCGGACTCGGATTCCGATTCCGATTCCGATTCCGACTGGCGCTGAGTCCAGAGGGCCGCGGCGCCCCCGGCCACTGCCCCGGCTACCCGC
>CALZKB010000468.1:0-983 GCA_945787575.1 Thermoanaerobaculia bacterium
CATCAACACCAACAACTTCCTGCCGATGCTCGAGCGGGTGGGCGACGACTTCGATACCTTCTACGCCCTGGGCTACACCTCGCCGGCGGGCGGATCCGGGCGCTACCGGGAGATCGAGGTCAAGCTCAAAGGCCGGAAGGACGTCCGACTGCGCCACCGCGAGGGCTACCGCGACAAGTCGGTCGGGATCCGGATGTCGGAGCAGACCCTGGCCGCCTTGAACTACGGCTACGCCAAGAACGAGCTCAAGGTGGAGCTCGAGTTCGGCCGCGGCACCAGGAAGGGCGACGACGCCTTCCTGATCCCGCTGGTGGTCAAGATCCCGATGGGGAACCTCGCCTTCGTGCCGCGGGACGACCTGCAGCGCGCCAGCGTGCGGCTCTACATCACCGCCCGCAACGAGGAGGGGGGCATCGCGCCGGTCGAGGAGGTGTCGGTGCCGATCGAGATCCCGCAGGAAAATTTCGACCGCGCCCGCGCCCAGGCCTACCACCTGCAGCACACCCTGATGATGGCCCCCGGGGGGCAGCTGGTCGCCGTCGGGGTGCGCGACGAGATCGGCGCCGTCACCGCCTTCGTCCTCGGCGGCTTGCGGGTCGGGGCCTGAGGCTCAAGCCAAGACCCGCCGCACCGCCTCCTTCAGCAGCTCGTCCAAGGCCTGACCTTTCTCCAGCACCGTCTCGGTGTTGGCCGCCAGGACCTTCCGCTCCTCGGCGGTCAATTCCTTGGCGGTGACGACGACCACCGGCAGGTCGATCCAGCGACGGTCCCGGCGGAGCTCGGCGAGGAAGGTCATGCCGTCCATCACCGGCATCATCAGGTCGAGGAGGACGAGATCGGGGGTGAAGCCCGCGAGCGCCTCCAGGGCTTCGCGGCCGTTGCCGCTCGACCGCACCGAGAACCCCCCCTCGGTCAGGTAGGTCTCGATCAAGCGCCGCGCGTCGTCGTCGTCCTCGACCACCAAGACGCGGCCGCCGCGCGTC
>CALZKB010000468.1:993-2963 GCA_945787575.1 Thermoanaerobaculia bacterium
GTGAAGGACTCCGTGGAGGGCCTCCGGGGTCACCGGCTTCTCGAGGACGTCGACCGCCCCCAGGAGGGTGGCGCGGTTCTCCTTGGCGACGATCGACACCACCACCACCGGGATGTCGCGGAGCTCCGGATCGGCCTTGAGCGCCTCGAGGACCTGCCAGCCGTTCATCTCGGGCATCATCAGATCGAGCGAGATCAGCGCCGGGCGGTGCTCCCTCGCCATCCGCAGTCCCTCCCCCCCCGACCCGGCGACCAGCGGCCGGCATCCGAGCTCTTCGAAGGTGCTGCTGAGCAGCACCTGGGAGTCGGGATCGTCGTCGATGGCGAGAACCACCGGCCGCTCTGCGGGCAGCTCGGACGCCGCCGCGGCGAAGGGTCTCGCCGCGGCGGTCGCAGCGGCAGCCGGCGGCGGCGCGCCGGTCGCCGGGCCCATATCGATGCGAAACGTCGATCCCTCGCCGACCCCGCTCTCGACCTCGAGGCGGAAACCCATCAGCTCGCAGAAAGAGCGCGAGATCGGCAGACCGAGCCCGGTGCCGCCGTATTTGCGGGTGGTGCTGCCGTCCGCCTGCTGGAACTTGTCGAAGATCCTCTCCAGCCGATCGGGGGGGATGCCGATGCCGGTGTCGGCCACCTCGATCGCTTCCGGCCAACGGCTTTCGCCGGTCGCGACCCGCACGGTGACGGTGCCCCGCTCGGTGAACTTGACGGCGTTCGAGACCAGGTTGAGGAGGACCTGCCGCAGCTTCGCGCGATCGGCCTGGCGGGGGGCGAGAGCCTCCGGGATCTCGCCGACGAGACGCAGGTCCCGGCCCTCGAGCTGGATCTCGAACTGCTCCAGCGTCTCACGCACCAGGCGGTCGACGGCGACCTCCTCGAGATCGAGCTCCATCCTTCCGGCCTCGATCTTGGAAAGGTCGAGAACGTCGTTGATCAGCGCCAGGAGATGCCGGCCGCTGGTGGCGATCCGCCGGAGGTAATCGAGCTCCTGTTTCTCGAGGCTGACAATCCCGAGCGGGACATCTACCTCTACATCAATTCGCCCGGTGGAGTGATCTCGAGTGCTCTGGCGATCTACGACACGATGCAGCACATCCAAGCCCCGATGAATACGATCTGCATGGGAATGGCTGCATCGGCAGGTTCTTTTTTGCTGGCTGCTGGAGCAGACGGTAAACGTGCCGCACTTCCCAATGCACGAATCATGATGCATCAACCGTCAGGCGGGGCGCAGGGTACCGCTGCCGATATCGAGATCGTGGCCAAGGAGATCCTGTATGCTCGGCAGAAATTGAACGAACTGTACGCCAAACACACCAAGCAAACTGTCGAGACGATCGAGCTGGACATGGATCGGGATACGTTCATGTCGGCGCGAGAGGCCAAGGAATACGGGATCATCGACAAGGTTATTCAACATCGGTCCGAGCTGGAGGAGAAGAAGACGTCTTGACGACCGGACCTGGCGGACGCATACTAGGCCCGGACGAGAACGTATCTTATGCCTCAGGATAAACACCTTCGCTGCTCCTTCTGCGGTAAGTCCAAGGACGCCGTCCGGAAGTTCATTTCCGGCCCATCCGTGTATATCTGCAATGAGTGCATTGCGCTCTGCAACGAGATACTCGCAGAGGATGAGGAACGGGAGGTTGCCGAGGCTATCACCCAAGTCCCTACGCCGATCGAGGTCAAAGAGGTACTGGATCAATATGTGATCGGCCAGGAGCAGGCAAAGAAGACTCTCTCCGTCGCTGTCTACAGCCATTACAAGCGGATCAACTCTCAGTCGGTGCGCACTAACGAAGTGGAGTTGGAGAAGTCAAACATCCTCTTGTTGGGCCCGACAGGCGTAGGCAAGACACTCCTCGCCGAGACGCTCGCTCGGATACTGGACGTGCCCTTCACCATAGCCGACGCGACGACGCTCACTGAAGCGGGGTACGTTGGTGAAGATGTCGAGAACATACTCGT
>CALZKB010000469.1 GCA_945787575.1 Thermoanaerobaculia bacterium
AGGATAGCGACGACTAGAACAGCGGTCGGGAAACGGAGTTTCTGCATGGACTTGCTCCTTCTCGGACTCTTGGTGTGGGTGGATTCGACCCGCGAGCAGGGGAATCCAGACGCGTAATGAGATACACAATACCACTACGGAGAACCTCCGCCGGGGTTTTCGTCGTCGAGAAAAGCCTAGGCGACGGAGGAGGCCAGGCCTGGCCGCTGGCTCTCCGTTCTCGGATCCCCGGTCACGGTCCGGTTCCGACCCGATGCCTTGCCTTCGTAGAGCCGCTGGTCGGCGAGCCGGATGAGGTCCTTCACCGTCTCGGCCTCGCGCGGACATTCTGCGACACCGGCGGTCAGGGTCACGTGATGCTGCCCTAGCGGCTGCGGCTCGGCAGCAAGGCGCTCGGAAAAGTGCTCCCGAAAACGCTCGATGAGATTCGTGCTGCCGGCCGAGGTCGTACCGAAGAGGACTACGGCGAACTCCTCACCGCCGATTCGGCAGGCGAGATCTGCGGAGCGCAGCGACTCGGGCAGGGCCTGCCCGACGAGCTCGAGCACTCGATCGCCGGCCGGATGTCCGAGGGAATCGTTGAGTGCTTTGAAGTGGTCCAGATCGATCAAGACGAGGGTGGTCGAAGATCCGGTCTCTTGCGCGCGTTTGAGCTCGAAGCCTAGCGCTTCGTCGAAGAAGCGACGGTTGTGCAGACCGGTCAGAGCATCTCGATTCACCTGCTCGCGGATGCGCTCGTAGCGCTCGCGGAAGGTCAGGACCTCGAAGACCTCTCGCTTCTCGGCCGCGAGCAATTCGGAGTTCAAGGCGGCGCGACGAAACACCTGGAAGTACAAGCTCATCGCACCGGCGAAGATCGTTCCCGCCAGCGCCTTGCCCAGGAAGCTCGAAGCGATCATCCGGCCCACGGAGGGCTCACCCCAGAACAAGGCTCCGACGAAAAGCACCGTGTCGATCGCGAGCACGAAGAGCATCGCGGTCGTGGCACGCAGAAAGAAGGATCGAGGCAGGATCCGAGCTGCGCTTTCATACAGCACCACGATCAGGATCGCGTCAAGAACGAGGACAACGGTCCCGATCACCATCAACTTGAAGTCCTGGACGAGAAGCTCGGCCGGAAGGTCGAGATAGTTCCGAGTGAACGGACTCTTCAAATGCAGCGCGAAGAGCGAGGAAAGCACAACCAGCGATATGTTGGCGATCGCCACCCCGACGATCAGTCGTTGCGCTTGGCGCACATCCTCGCGGATGTAGACAAGCAGGATCGCGAACAGCGTTGCGGTGAAGAGGATCGCCGAGCCCGGACTCAAGGTGATGCCGGGCACGACCTCGACGTAAATCGACAGCGCCAGGACCACGTTGAGATACTGAAAGGTCCCCACGGCGATGAACATCGGCGCGAGGCCGAAGTTTCGCCGCTGAAAGAAGAGGAACAGCAGCAACGCCGCCACCAGACAGGCCTCGAGCGCGAAAAGCGCAAGTTGGTCGAGTGCGACGGTTTCCATGAGCTCCCTCGAGAGCCGATCCTCGAGGATTCGGCGTCTGCGAACTATGAAGGTCGCCACACCGAGACTGGCTTGCGGCGTGCTTGGGCCTTGTTGCCTTGTTCCTACGAGGAGCGCCCTGACGGCGTATCGCGAATCAGCTGTTCTATCCGGTCGAGGCCTAGGCCGATCTCGCCGGCCGTGGGGCCGAACGACAGCCTCAGATGCTGGCGAAAGCGCGAGTGGCGGCCCGCCCTCCGCCGGCCGGGGTTGACGTCGAAAAACACCCCCGGAACTGTGATCACGCGGCGCTCGAGGGCGGCGGGAAATCGGCTCGGGCAGCTCCCTGAGTGAAGCGAAGACGTAGAACGTGCCGTCGGGTTCCCGGTCTACGATCAGCCCCATCGCTCGGGCGCGCTCGAGCATCAGCTCGCGCTTGGGACGGAACGAGGCTTCGATGGCGCGCGCTTCGGCCACCACTCGATCCGGGGCGAGCAGGTCCGTCGCCGCCCGCTGCAGGGGCTTCGAGCCGCCCCCGTCGAGAAACGAACCGGCGCTTTCGACCGCGGCGATGACCGGCCGGGGCGCGACCGTCCAGGTCACCCGCCAGCCCGGATACCGCCAATTCTTGGTGAAGCCATCCAGGATCACGACCGGGTCCCGGTCGACGTTCTCGACATAGCGAGCGGCGCTGACCGTCGGGCCCGGCTCTCCGGGGCCGAGATTCCAGATGTAGTGGGAGTAGAACTCATCGAGGATCAGCGAGCAGTCCAGCCGGCGGCCGATGCCGACCCAGTCGGCGAGCTCGGTGCCCGATATCAGCTTGCCCATGGGGTTGCACGGGTTCGAGATCAGCAGCGCCCCCAGGCCACGGCCCAGGACCTCTCGCTCGAGGTCCTCGGGGGTAAAGGCGTAGCCGCGCTCGCGGCTGAGGAGAATAGGAATCGGGGTCACCAGCCGGAAGATGTCGAGCAGCTCTTCGTAGGCGGTGTAGTCGGGCAGAAAGTGCCCCAGGTTGACGTGCCCGAGCGAGGCCACGGCGCGGGTCAGACCGGCGCGCCCACCCCCGGAGATCGACACGTTCTCGGCCGTGTATTGCGACGGCATGCCGCGCCGGTAGAGCTGGTTGTAGAGAGAGGCCACGGCCTCGCGCAGCTCCCACAGGCCCGGGACGGGCGCGTAATCGTGATCCGCGGGATCGATCGAGATCGACACCGCGCGCTCGGGCGCGCCCTCGAGCGAACCGGTCTCGGGCTGTCCCTGTCCGAGGTTCGACCAGTCGGGATGACCGGACCGGTAGCCGAGCGCCTTGGCCTCGTTGGTGACGTAGATCACCCCGGTGCGCGGCACGCGGCGGAACGCCTGCAGGGTGTCGGCTGGCTCGGCTGGCTGTGCCATGGCGGTAGTCTGCCATCAACTGCTCCGGTTGTGCCCCGGCTTTTCGGCGAGTCTCCGAAAGTGGGGAGAATTGCCACGAGGCCCTCCGTTTTTTGCCGGATGCCGGCTGGTGTCATTGATCGGTCGCTGGCTCTAAACTTCTAT
>CALZKB010000470.1 GCA_945787575.1 Thermoanaerobaculia bacterium
CATCCGGGTCTGGCGCTTTGCGTTAGGGAGAGTCACAGGGAAGACCGGCGCCGCCCGCACCAGCGAGTGCGAGAAACGCGCGTCGTGAAGGTCGGTCGTCTGGCCGCTCATCGCAGTACTTTCCAGAGCGCGTCTCTACGGAATACGCTCGCCCCGCCGATCCACCATGATGGGATCGCCCAGGCCGAGCGAGGTCAGTCGATCGCGCTGGGTCGCCGCGTCGCCGACGACGAGCCAGACCATCTTGGCGGGATCGAGGTAGTTGTCGGCCAGCTCACGAATGCGGTCGATGGTCATCTCTTGCACGATCGCCTCGCGCTGCAAGACATAGTCGGCATCGAAGCCGTAGGCGCTCATGTCCGCCAGGATGCCGAGCTTGGCGCCGAGGGTCTCGAAGGCGCCAGCGTTGTTCTTGATGAGGAACCCCTTGGTTACGGCGAGATCCTCTTCGTCGAACTCGGCACCGTGACGCGCCGCAATGTCTCTGATCAGCTCGAGTGACTCGAGGGTCACGTTCGAACGTACGCCGGAGGAGATGGAGAACGGCCCCGGGAACTCCGTGCCGGTGAAGGCCGAGCCGATGCCGTAGGTATAGCCTTTGCCCTCGCGCAGCACCTGCATCAGGTCGGACGCGAAGCCGCCGCCGCCGAGACGGTAGTTCATGACGTTTGCCGGGTAGAAGTCGGGGTCGGTCGCGGTCAATGCCAGCTTGCCGATCATCAAACGGGACTGCGCCGCGCCGGGAACGTCGACGAAGTAGACACCCGCACGAGTGTCGTCCCAGGCCGGCGGCTCGGGGAAGGTCACCTCGCCCGGTTGCCACCGCCCGACAATGCCGGCCAGCGACTCCGCCACCTGGTCGAAGCTCACCGCGCCGGCGGCGTGGAAGGCCGCCTCGTTGGGAACGACAGCGCTCTGGTAGTAGGCCTGAAGATCGGGGATCGTGACGGTGTCGAGGGTCTCGAGGCTGCCGGCCGGGTTCTGTGCCAGGAGGTGATCACCGTGGATCAGCTTGCGAAAGACGTCGTTCGCCAGGAAGAACGGGTTGGCGGGCCGCTGCTGGAGCTGGTTCTGCACTCTCTGTCTGGCGAGATCGAAGCGCTCCTCGTCCCAACGCGGCTCCAGGAGGATCTCTTCGACGAGTGCCACGGTCGCGGCCCAGTTGCGCGCCAAGGTACGGCCTCGCAAGGTGAGTGACTGGGCGTCAGCCTCGACGTTGATCGAGGCGCCCAGCAGGTCGATCGCCTGCTCAAGCTCGTCCGGTGTCTTGCTGGCGGTTCCCTCGGTCATGGTTTGCGCCAGGAGATTGGCGACACCCGGTTGGGTGGGATCCTCCAGCAGGAGTCCTCCCCGCAGGCGGAGCTCGAACTCGACGACCGGAAGCTCCGTGTCCTCGATGACCAGGACCTCGAGGCCGTTGGTCATGGTGTCACGTGCGACTGTTGGTGCCGTCAATGTCGGTGCCGTACCGAGAGGCGGCTCGATCGAACGATCGAGATCTCCGATCGGGGACGTCTCGTCGGTACCTCGCTCGACCGTGAACTCCGCCTCGGCGCCCTGGACGATCGGCTCGATGACCACCGCCGCCTGAACCGAGTCCGCCAGTGTTAGCTCGAGGCGGCCGCGGGGCACGAAGCTGGTCTCCACCCGCGTGCGCCCCATGATGTACTGCTCGTAGACCCGCATGACGTCCTCGGCGCTGACGTCGAGGGTACGCTCGAGATCCTCCGAGAAGTAGCCCGGCGAGGGTGCGAAGATGTTGTAGTGGGCCAACTGAAGCGCCTTGCCGCGAGCACGGCATCCAGATCGATGTCGGCGTAGGCCCGGATACGAAGGCCGAACTCGCCGGCGAGCTCTGAAGTCCGGCTGAAGGCGGTGGCTTCGGGGGCCAGTTCCTCTTCCTCGACGATCACTTTGTAGAACGGCGTCGGCTTGCCGCTGGTCAGCAGGTCGGCCAGGATGTCGAGAGCCCAGGAATCTTCGTGGTAGTTGTGCACGGTCGGCCAGGTGAGCCGGAGCTCGGGGAGGCGCGCGAAGTTGTCCTCGTGGAAGAGCCGCATCGTGGCCTCGAGCGCAACCGGTGCGGGTCGTTCGACCGATGGCATCTCCCTCGCGGGAATCTCACCGAAGTATTTCTCGATCCACACCTTGGTCTGTTCGACGTCGATGTCGCCGGCCACCGCGAGGGTGGCGTTGTTGGGGCCATACCAGTCGCGGTGAAACTTCTTGACGTCGGCGAGCGTCGCCGCGTCGAGATCATCCAGCGATCCGATGACCTGCCAGTTGTAAGGGTGCTCTTCGGGGTAGAGCGCCTTGCCGACGACGAACGAGGTGTGGCCGTAGGGCTGATTGTCGACCCCTTGGCGCTTCTCGTTCTTGACGACCTGGCGCTCCTTGTCGACGACCGATTCGCTCACCGTGTTGATGAAGAACCCGAGCTTGTCGGACTCTGCCCACAACGCCTTCTCTAGCGCGTCGTTGGGGACCACTTCGAAGTAGTTGGTGCGGTCGCGACTGGTCGAGCCGTTGGTGGAACTGCCGACGCGGGCCATCAGCTTGTCGAGGCCGCCCGGCCCGAGATTCTCCGAGTCGAGAAAGAAGAGATGCTCGAACATGTGGGCGAAACCGGTGCGGCCCTCGACCTCCCTCGCCGAGCCGGCGTGAAACGTCATCGCCACGGCGGCGACCGGGTCGGATCTGTCAACGTGGAGCACGACGTCGAGACCGTTGTCGAGCTCGAACTTCTCATAGTCGATATCGAGGCCGGCGCTCTTCTCGGCGGCGGGAGCACAGGCCAGGATGAGCAGTGGAAGAGCCAGAGCGAGGTGTCGGATCGAACAATTCATGGTCAACTCCCGTAGGCCTTGGTGGAGATCTGCGATGGCTGGTGACATGAACTGAACCATACCCGTCTTGAGGTGCCCCCGTCTTGAGGCGTCTTGAGGTGCGCGTCTTGAGGT
>CALZKB010000471.1 GCA_945787575.1 Thermoanaerobaculia bacterium
GGCAACGGACGGCAGGAGACAGCCACGCTCAGTGGCGCGTTCGATCCACAGTGGGTCGAGAGCGATCAGACGCTCGTCTTCGGCGGGTTCAGCGAGCTGTCGTTCGGGATCTTCCGCTCGCCGCCGCTACCCGACTCGGCCGAGCGGAGCACGTTCGTCTTGGAAGGCGACGGCACGACGACCGGGTGGGAGTGGCCCGACCTGACCGACACCCCCTACGCAGACGCCAGCCCGGCCGATTACAACCGGCGCTTCAGCCTCGACTTCGCCGCTGGTGACGCCATCATCGCGCCGGGCGTGGGGGCAGCGCAGGGCGCCGTGCTCGTCTTCTCCGATCTCCTGGGGGACCATCTGCTGTCGGCGGCGGTCACGTCGTTTCAGGGAAACGGCATCGGGAACATCTTCGAGAACATCAACGGGTCGGTGTTCTACCTGAACCAAAAGCGACGGTTGAACTGGGGCGTGGGAGCGTTCCGCCTGCGCGGACTGTTCGCCGAGGCCGACTTCGAGACCCTGTTCGACGAGACGTCGTTCGGCGGGTTCGCCGACGTCCGGTGGCCGTTCTCCCGGTTTTCACGCGTGCAGGCACAGCTCCGGATCGAGCACTCCGACCGGTTCGATCTCGTGGGTGGCGATCCGATCGAGCCGCGGCGGGTCGGGTGGCTCGCCACGAACCTGCTCAGCTACGTCAAGGACAACTCGCTCTGGCTGCAGACGGGCCCGGTCGACGGCCAGCGCCGCAATCTCACGATGGGCCTCACGAACGACCTCTCGAACGGCCGGTTCGACGCGTGGTTCGTGAACCTCGACCAGCGTCGCTACTTCCGGGTGGCGCAACGCGCCTCGTATGCCGTGCGCCTGTACGGCTACTACTCGGCAGGGAACCGGGCGCGCCGCGTCACGATTGGCGGACCGTGGGGGCTGCGCGGCTATCCGCGCTTCGGCGCCGTCGCGGGGACCCGCGCGTTCCTGTTCAACCAGGAGCTGCGGTTTCCGCTGTCGGATTTCCTCGCCATCGGGTTCCCATTCGGCACCCTCCAGTTTCCCGGAATGCAGGGAGCGCTCTTCGCCGATCTGGGCGGCGCCTGGCCGGAGGAATCCGCGGGCCGTGGGGTGCTTGGCAGTGCCGGGCTCGGACTCCGCATGCCGGTCATTTTCCCCTTGGTGCTACGGCTCGATTTTGGCTATCGGTTCGAGCTCGGGGACACGTTCGGCTACTCGCTCCCACACCAGCCCGGCGACCGCAGTTTCGTCGATTTCTTCTTTGGCCTTAACTACTGATGCCACAATCGTTTTCGCTTGACCGCAACCAGCGTCGTTTCTATTATCCGCTGGTCGCGATCGGGCTGCTGTGTGCGGCCGGGTGCATCCGGTACGAGAGTATCGCACCCGACGGGCTCATACGAATGTCCGCCGGTGAGGTTGCGGACTGGGTCGGCGAGTTCGCGCTGACGCAGCCCACGCAGGTACGGCTGCGGTGGCGCTTCCGGAACACCCGGGGACGCTCCGCGGGGCGGGCAGTGGTCCGGCTCGCGCCACCCGACACGTTGCGGTTCGACTATCGCGGACCGTTCGGCAAGTCGGGCAGCGCGGTCGTCGTTGGTGGGCAGGCGCTGTGGGCCGCCCCCCAACAGGATTTCGAGAACCTCATCCCGGTGGCGCCCGTATTCTGGGCTGCCCTGGGAATTGCGTCGCCGCCCCCGGAGGGGGCGCGCCGCGCCTGGCGGTTCGAGCACTGGGACGAAGCGACGGATTTCATATTCGTGCGAGGTCCCGAGCCGAGACTGCTCGCGGAGTTGCGGGTGCGCGACGAGATTCTCGCAACGTCCGAGCTTCGACTCGACGGCGATACGCGGCAACCGGTCAGCGCGATGATGATCTTCCCCTTGGACGGATCGCGCTTTTCGTTCACCATCGAGGCGATCGACACCGTTGCGGCATACGACCCGGAGATCTGGACGCAGCATTAGCAGCGCGGTACTGCTCACCGCGGTGGCGCTGCAGGCTGGGTGCCTGTACGGATTCGCCGGCGGCGGACTGCCGTCCCATATCAAAACGGTCGCAATTCTCCCGTTCGACAATCAGACGGCGGAGGCGGTCCTCACCCAGGAGGTCACCGAAGCCGTCCGGAACGCGCTTCAAAACCGTCTGGGGCTGCGGCCCGCGTCCGAGGCGTCCGCCGACGCGGTGGTGCGGGGAGCCATCCTGCGCTACGAACCCGACATTCCGCTCTCGATCCAGCCCGGCCGACCCGGCCAGGTTCAGGTGACCGCCCGACGCGTCCAGATCACACTGCGCGTCGAGATCGTGGATCAACTCGAGGGACGTCCGCTGTGGGAACGCACGAGCCTCGTAGTCGATGGTGAATACGAGCCGCCGCGGGAGGCGGAGGGACGGGAGAAGGCGCTCGACAAGCTCGTGACCGACATCGTCGACGGAGCCCAGTCCCAGTGGTAGCAGCCCGCAAGAAGGGGCGGATGGGGTGTCTGCTCACCCTGCTGATCCTCGCGGCGGGCTCCTATTACGGGGTCGAAGTCGGGCAATCCTACGTCAGGTACCTCCGGATGCTCGACGAGATGAAGGTTCAGGCCCGGTTTGCCCCCAATCTCGAGAACGACGTCATTCTGCGCCGGCTTCGCGCCAAGGTCGACGCGCTCGAGTTGCCCAGGGAGGCAAAGCGGTTCACCATTCGGCGCCGGTCCCGACCCCGGGAGATCGTCATTACCACTACGTGGCAGGACACATTGAACCTGCCATTCGTCATCAAGATCGTGACCCGCACGCCTGAAGCGAAGGCATCACTCTGATGCCACCAGTGCTGGCTGTGCTCTCGGCGGTCAGTGAAACGTCCGCCGGCAGCGACTTTGTAGCCCGCCTGTTCTGGATCCTCCCCGTGGTACTCCTCGCCGGGAAATTCTCGGCCGCCAGCACTCGAAAGGCCACATCCTCCACGAGCTTCCGAGCCAACTTGCGCGACGACGTGCACCCCGTCGCGTAACCGTAGAGAATCACCTTGACCATCATTCGGGGATCGAACGGCTGATTCCGACGACCGTCTCCCTCGTACCGACGGTAGAAAGCCCGCAGATCAAGCGACTCCACCGTCTCCGAAACGAAGTACGCCAGGTGATTCTCCGGCAACCAATCGCGCGGACAAGCAGGAAGCAACAAACTCTGGTCGGGGTCGTAGCGACGAAAGCTCGTGGGCATGAGCTATCTTAA
>CALZKB010000472.1 GCA_945787575.1 Thermoanaerobaculia bacterium
GCGATGGTGCGCTTCCAGATCATCTCGTACAGGCGGTACTGGTCGGCGTCGAGGTAGGACTTGACGTCCTGGGGGCGGCGGGCGAGGTCGGTGGGCCGGATCGCCTCGTGGGCTTCCTGCGCTCGCTTGGACTTCGTCTTGTAGCGGATCGGCTTCTCCGGCAGGTAGTCAGCGCCGTAAGCCTTCTCGACGACCTGCCGGGTCTGGGCGATCGCCCGTTCCGCCAGAGTGACGCTGTCGGTGCGCATGTAGGTGATGAGCCCGATTCGCTCGCCCCCCAGATCGATGCCCTCGTAGAGCTGCTGCGCTAGCCGCATCGTCCGCCGCGACGTCAGCCGCAGCTTGCGGTTGGCCTCCTGTTGCAGGGTCGAAGTGATGAACGGCGGGGCAGGGCGCTGCTGGCCGGGGGTCCGGTCGAGGGAAGAGATCTTCCAGGGATGGGCGTCGGCAGCCTCAGCCGCCAGGCGACGCGCCACCGACTCTTCGAGGTGGCGCCGATTCCTGGCGGTGATCCGGCCGGTCGTCGGGTCGAAGCTCTTGCCGTCGACGATCCGCTTCCCTTGGATGCGGATCAGCTGGGCCTTGAAGCGTCCATCGGCGGCCTGGAGAGCGACCCGAAGATCCCAGTACTCAGCCGAGGTGAAGGCGATGCGATCCCGCTCGCGCTCGACCAGCAGACGCACCGCGACGCTCTGCACGCGGCCGGCGGAGAGCCCCGGCTTGATCCGCTTCCACAGGAGCGGCGACAGGGAGTAGCCGTACAGTCGATCGAGGATCCGGCGCGCCTCCTGGGCCCGCACCAGATCCTCGTTGACTGAGCTCCTCGATCGCTTCCGGCGTTACCTCGTGGAAGACGATCCGCTCGACCGCCACCGACTTCTTGGGCTTCAGGAGCTGTAGGACGTGCCAGCTGATGCTCTCGCCCTCGCGATCTTCATCGGTGGCGAGCAGCAGGCGATCGGCCTCCTTGAGGGCGTCCTTCAGGCGCTTGACGTGCTTCTTCTTCTCCGTCGGCACGACGTAGAGAGGCTCGAACCCCGCCTCGACATTGACCCCGAGTCGGGACCACCCCTGTTTGCGCGCGGCGGCCGGGATCTCCTTGGCGCTCTGCGGCAGATCCCGCACATGGCCGTAGCTCGACTCCACCTGATATCCCGGCCCGAGGAAGCGGCCGATGGTCTTCGCCTTGGCTGGCGACTCGACGATAACGAGACATTTTCCCTTGGCCGCAGTCATTTCTCAGTCCCAAGAAGGAGGTTCGAGTTGGAAGAGGCGGAAGGCGGGGCACGCCAGCCAGCCGGTGCTGGTTCACCCTCAGACGGGTCGAGAAGCGTACTGCCCACCCCGGAAGGTGTCAAGCCGCTCGAAGCCAGCCGGTCGCCGGCGTCTTGCCCTCCCCGCCGGCTTCGGCTACGATGCGGCCAGCCCGCGAAATCCCGCGGGCATCGCCCTCCTTTTGCAGAAGCGTCAAGCAGGACTCAAAGTGATGGAATGTCTCCTGGCCATCGACCGGGCGCTCTTTCAGGTCCGCCTCGGCTGCTATGCAGAAGAACGAGCCCAGCCCCGAGACGTCGAGCTCGATCTGCGGATCTGGTTCCGGGAGCCCCCGCGCGGATGCTCGACCGACCGGCTGGAGGACGTGGTCTGCTACGCCGAGCTCGTCGAGGCGGTGGAGCAGGTCGTCGCCGGCAGGGAATTCCACCTGATCGAGCGGTTGGCGGTCGTCACCTACGATACCTTGAAACCGCTGATCCCCGACACCGCCCGGCTGTGGGTTCGGTTGCGGAAGGTCCATCCGCCGATCGACGCCCTGAAACAGGGAGTGAGCTTCTCCTACGGCGAATGCCACCCTGGACCCTGACCAGGGCAAAACAAACGGCTCTCGGGGAACCGAGAGCCGTTTGAGGAATAATTTCCCGGCGGCGACCTACTCTCCCACACAGTTACCCATGCAGTACCATCGGCGCTGAGGGGCTTAACTGCCGTGTTCGGAATGGGAACGGGTGTTTCCCCCTCGCTAGAACCACCGGAAAAAATCTGGCTGAGAAAGAGCACACAACCGAATCGGGCCATGACGATAGAATTCGCTAAAGCAAACGTAGATTGGTCAAGCCGAACGACCGATTAGTACGGGTCAGCTCAACGCCTCGCAGCGCTTACACTTCCCGCCTATCAACCTGGTAATCTCCCAGGGGTCTTCAGGGACACTTCATCTCAGGGCTGGCTTCCCGCTTAGATGCTTTCAGCGGTTATCCTTTCCGAACTTAGCTACCCAGCGGTGCCGCTGGCGCGACAACTGGTGCACCAGAGGTTCGTCCATCCCGGTCCTCTCGTACTAGGGACAGATTCCTTCAAGTGTCCTACGCCCACATGAGAT
>CALZKB010000473.1 GCA_945787575.1 Thermoanaerobaculia bacterium
GATGACGTGTAGTAGGCGAAGCCTGACGACGGCATCAGCGGTCTCGTCGGTCCACTTCGCGCCGGGGCGCTTGAGACGGCCCTGGGCGATGCGATGAAAGCTCTCCATCGGCGCCGAGCTGAGCGGCCAGCCGCGTTCCCAGACCTCGGCATAGCGAATGCGGTCGATGCGCTGCAGGAGGTACTCGAGGAGCTTCTCGAGTGCATCGGCTTGCTCATCATTGCTGGTCGGGAGCTTGACGATCTCGGCCACGAGCGCGCCGGCGCTGTTATGCGGAACGCCCACGAGGTCGAGTTCATCGTAGTCGAGCGTGGGGTACCGACGGTCCACGTGGTAGCCGGGCCTCTTGTTCGAGCGTTTCTTCCGCTTGCCCTTTCGAGGCTTTGGATCACGTTTGGGTCGTACTCGTCCGAGCGGTCCCGTCTTTTTCGTTGACGCCGGGCGTGGCAGCCTTCGCGCGTAGACCCACGCACGGAGGATGCACATGGCGGTCAAAACCAAGAAGAGGATCATTCGTAGTCGCGCGTTCTGGGAGGACGTCGTGGCGGAGTACAAGCGCAGCGGCCTGACCCAGGGCGCGTTCGCCCGTGACACGGGCTTGAATGCATCGACGTTGAACCAATGGATCAAGCGGCTCGAGCGCGAAGAGTCAGTCCAGCCTGAGTTCGTCGAAGTCGTGGCGGCTGTCGTTGATGCGGTGCGACCAGCTCCGGTTGCGCCGCAGACCCCGACGCGCCTGGTGCTTGGCCACGCCGCGCTGGAGTTCGCGGACCTCCCACCGGTCGGCTATGTCGCAGCGCTGCTTCGCGAGGTGGCAGCATGATGCTCCCTCACTCTGTTCGGATCTACCTCGCGACCGAACCTGCCGACATGCGCAACGCGATGGACGGGCTCGCCAGCCGCGTACGTCGGTTTGGCGGTGATCCGCTTGACGGCAGTCTCTACGTCTTCCTGTCGAAACGTCGCGACCGCGCGAAAATTCTGGCGTGGACGCGGGGCGGATACGTGGTCTGGTACAAGCGGCTCGAGAGATCGAGATTCAAGCTGCCTCCCATCGACTCCTCTTCGGAGACGGTCAGCCTCGATTCTGCGCAGCTGGCCATGCTGCTCGACGGAATCGACCTCGGCAAAGTGAAACGTCCCGATGTCTGGCAGCCGAAGCGGATCGCCTGAAACAGGGGATCGACAGAGTCTCGCCGTTGTGATCTAAGATCACCGATGAGCAAGATCGACGTCAGCAATGAAATCAACGCCATCGAGCCCGACTCGATCGACGATGTCGCGTCGTTCAGGGCGTTGATCCACCAGCTGCAGGCGCTCGTTGTCACCCTCAACACGCTCATCATGGACCTCCGGGCCAGCTTGACGGAGAAGGACGCCGAGATCGCCGAGCTGAAGAAGGCATTGCTCGGGCCCAAGTCCGAGCGGATGCCTCGTGTTGAGCGCCAACTCGCCAAGGACGACGAGCCTGAGACAGAGGCCGAGAAGAAGGCCGCCGACAAGGAGCGGCGCCGGAAGGCTCGAAAGAAGAGCACCGAGAACCGCCGCCTCCGAGCGGCCAAACTCGACGAAAAGCCCGTCGAACACGCCGCGCCGGACGCCTGTCCGGTCTGCGACGGTACGGGACCGGACGCCTGTCCGGTCTGCGACGGTACGGGACCATTCGTCACGCTCGCGCCGGACATCTCCGTCGAGATCGAATACCTCGGTGAGAGGCTGCTCAGGCTGCTCCATCACGTCGAGAAGAAGCTCTGCCCCTGCGGGCACATCTTCTCAGGTCCGACACCCGAGCGTGTCACCGAGGGCACTCACTACGGGCCGGCGGTCTACGCTAACGCCGTCGTGAGCAAGTGCGCCGACTCGTTGCCGCTCAACCGTATCTCGGAGCGATTCGCACGCGATGGCCTGCGCATTTCCCGCTCGACGCTCACCGACCTCTTCCACCGGTCAGCCGAGCTGCTCGAGCCCATTCATGCTCGTCTGCTGCAGCTCGTCGCAGCGTCGACCTACATCAACGCCGACGAAACATCGCAGCCCGTCATGGACGAGAAGCAGTGCCGGCGCGGCTTCATCTGGACCTTCATCTGCACCAACATCATCGCCTACATCTTCAGCCCGACCCGCAGCGGCGAAACCCCGAGCAAGCTCCTCGCCGGTACCGTTGGCCATCTTCAGGTTGATGGCTACACCGGCTACAACCAGGTCTGTTTGCCCGACGGCCGCCAGCGCGTCGGATGTATCTCGCACTGCCGACGATACTTCCACAAGGCACGGGACAAGTGCCCCGAGGAGGCTGACCACTGCCTCGGAGTCATCCTCGACCTCTATCGAGTCGAGTATCGTGCCGCGGAACTCGGCATTCTGGGCACCGAGGAGCACAAATCGCTGCGGCTCGCTTGCAGCCAACCCATCATGGACGCGTGGAAGCTCTGGCTCGAGGAGCGCAAGCACCAGTACGCCCCGAAAGGGCCGATGGGCAAGGCGATCAAGTACACGCTCAACCAGTGGGAGACACTCACTAAGTTCGTCTCGGCGCCAAAGTTGAGACTCGACAACAACATATCGGAGGGAGCGCTCCGCATCATCGCGCTCGGTCGGGACAACTTCCGCTGGGTCGGCAACGACGCCGCGGGCCGCAACCTGGCCGTGTTGCAGACCGTCGTCGCGACCTGCAAGGCCAACGACGTCAACCCGATGGACTACATCACCGACGTGCTCATCCGTGTCCAGACTCATCCCGCCAAGGACATCGACGCGCTGCTACCCATGAACTGGGCACCGACCACGCGCCGCCACGTCTGACCACCTCGAGTCAACCCTGGGAGCGCTCGGACGAGTACGTCCCGTACCGTCGCAGACCGGACAGGCGTCCGGCGCGGCGTGTTCGACGGGCTTTTCGTCGAGTTTGGCCGCTCGGAGGCGGCGGTTCTCGGTGCTCT
>CALZKB010000474.1 GCA_945787575.1 Thermoanaerobaculia bacterium
GACTCTCTGCACCGGACCCTTCGGCGCGCCGCTGGCAGCGAGCTGCGACAGCTCTCGAAGGGCACCACCTTCCTGGCCACGGTTGCGGCCTCCGGACCGTTCATCGGCCTCTTCGGCACGGTCTGGGGCATCATGGTCGCCTTTCAGGACATCGGAGTCACCGGATCGACGTCGCTCGTCGCCGTCGCCCCCGGCATCGCCGAGGCACTCATCAACACCGCGCTCGGACTGGTGGCTGCGATTCCGGCACTCCTCGGCTACAACTACTTCGCGTCGCGACTGCGTCAGTTTCGGGCCAATCTCGACGACTTCACGCTCGAGTTCATGAACCTGGCCGAGCGCAACTTTACCTAGGGGTGACGGATGGCTTTCGGCGTCGGCTTCGGTGCGGAACAGGACGAGTCGGTCCTCGCGGACATCAACGTCACGCCGCTCGTCGACGTGATGCTGGTCCTGCTCATCATCTTCATGATCACGGCGCCGATGCTCCACCAGGGCATCGAGGTCGCGCTGCCGGAGGCCGACGCGGAACCGATGCAGCTCAAGGTCGACGATCCGCTGGTGCTGTCGATCAACCGCGACGGGATCGTGTACGTCCAAGATCGGCCGGTGCATCCGAGCCAGCTGGTGGAACAGCTGCAGCCTCTGATCGACGCGCGCAGCGGCGAAGCGATCTTCCTCAAGGGTGACCGGGAGCTCGCCTACGGCCGGGTGATCGAAGTGCTCGACCTCCTCCACCGCGGTGGCATAACCGACATCGGGATGGTCACCGAGAAGCCCGGGAGCTGACTCGGATGCGGCTGGCGGTGGACCACGTCCTCGAGTCTCGGCGCCGGCTCGGCCGCCGGACCCAACGCGGCGGCATTCTCGGCTCGATTGTGCTGCACGGCGGTTTCATCACCGCGGTGCTCGTCACCCCCCTGCTCGAACCCGAGCTCGAGGCACCCCCTCGGTTCGTCTCGGTCGCCATCGTGCCCGTGCAGGCGCTCGGCGTCACAGACCCCCAACCAACCCGCCCGACGCCCTCGCCGCCGACGTCGACCCCGACCAAAACCGAGACCCCGAAGCGCCCCAAGCCCGAGGCGCAGCGTGAGCCGGAGCCCCCGACACCGGCCGCGGCGAGCGACCCCGGCCCGAGTGCTGTCGAGCCGCGACGCCGCCAGGGCTCCCCCACCGGCAGCGCCACCGGCACGGCGACGATGGGCGCTCGCGTCGGATTCGACAATCCGAACTTCCGGCACAGCTACTACGTCGATCGGATGACGGCGATGCTCAGTAGCCAGTGGCAGCGTCCGGCGATCGGCGGCGAGCCCCTGGCTCTCGTTCACTTCCGGATCCACCGGGACGGAAGGGTGTCCGACGTCTCGATCATCGAGTCCTCGGGCTACAGTTCGTACGACCTCGCCGCCTTGCGGGCGGTCCAGCAGGCGTCCCCCTTCCCCCCGCTGCCGCAGTCGTTCCCCGAGCCCTCTCTCGGCGTCACCGTGGAGTTCATCTGATCCTTTAGGAGACCTGAATGCGCCCATCGGCGTCGGCGAGGGGCTGCGCTCCCAGTATCAGCTGGCGTTCCCAGCGACCCGCTCGGCACTGCCCGCCTCGATGGGTGCAGCCGCCAACACCGTCGACAGCACCGTGCGCCAGGATCTTCTGATCAGCCGGGCGTTCGCCATCCAGGGACAGACCGAGCTGTCGGTGCTCGAGCTCACGGGCGAGCCGGCGCGCGACTTCGAACTCTACCGGTCGCTCGGCAACGAGATCCTGCTGCAGATCGAGGTGCTCGCCGAGGGTGATCAGGTCGTCGTCGAGGGCCGCGTCTTCGATCTCGCGAGCGGCGACTCGTTGCTCGGCAAGCGTTACCTCGGCGACAGCTCGGTGGCGCGCCGCATGGCGCACTCCCTCGCCGACGAGATCGTCTTGCTCTTCACCGGCCGGCGCGGCATCGCGCTGACCACCATCGCCTTTTACTCGGACCGTCAAGCTGAGAACCGAATCAAGGAGATCTACCTGATGGATGCCGACGGGCAGAACCAGCGTCCGATCACCAACCATCGAACGGTCTCGCTGACTCCCGCCTGGAGCCCGACCGGCACCGCCGTCGCCTACACTTCTTTCTTCTCTGGTCTGCCCGGCGTCTACGTCGTCGATCTGCCGACCGGCCAGAAACGACCGGTCGTGACCGAGGGCAGCTTCAACGCCTCGCCGACCTTCTCTCGGGACGGCAGGAGCATCGCCTTCGCGAGATCGGTGCCCGGTGGCAACATCGAGATCTTCGTCACGGATACGGCGGGCGGCAACCTGCAACGACTGACGAACTCACGGGGTATTGACACCAATCCGGCCTGGAGCCCGAACGGGCGCCAGATCGCATTCACCTCGGACCGTGGAGGGAATCCGCAGATCTATATCATGGACGCCGACGGCACCAACGTACGCCGGATCTCCCGCTCCGGCCGCTACAATGACGGCGCCGCCTGGAGCCCCGACGGCGCGCGTATCGCCTATGCCCAACGCGAGGCGATCGAGCGCTTCGACATCGTTGCCGTAGACGTCGTGACCGGTGAGGCCCGCGAGCTCACCTCGGCCCCCGGCAGCCACGAGACGCCGACGTTCTCGCCCGATGGGCTCCGGATCGCCTTCGCCGGCAAGTACGGGTCGGGCCGCGGTGCCACTCAGATCTACGTCATGGGCGACGACGGTTCCGACGTTCGGCAACTCACTAGCGAGGGCAACAACTTCAGCCCATCCTGGTCCGGCTATGTCCCCTAGAAGGGACAGGCAGCGCCAAAACGGCGCGACAAGCCAAAAACCCAACGATTGCCGGTACTTACGGCTTGCCACCCAAGACGCCATTCTGCTAGAGTTGCGCCCTGCCAAAGAGGACCTAAATCCTCGCTGCATTCGAACGCAGGCGAAGTTAACAAGGAGATGGAAATGAGCCGCAGATGGATCGAGGTTGCGGGGTCGGTGCTGGTGATTGCCGTGTTGATGGTGGGATGTGGCCCCAAGGAGCCGCCGAAG
>CALZKB010000475.1:0-1581 GCA_945787575.1 Thermoanaerobaculia bacterium
GCCACCAGCGAGGCGGTGCTGGGCCCAAGGGCGCGCCGCTGCGTGGAGCGGATAAAGCTGTCGCGCTCCTCGCTCCAATCCAGGGTCCGGCCGCGAATGGCCGCCGGCTGGAGATCCTCGGGTAGCAGATGCTCGAGAAGCTCGAGTCCCAAGCGCCCAGCTTCGAGCCCGACGTCTCTCTGGATGTACTGATAGACGATCTCGTAGTGGCCGGGCTCGCCGGTGCTGCGGGTCTTGCCAAAGGTCACCGAGGCGCCGGCCGAGTTCTGGAGCTCGATCGCCACGTGCTCGAGGATGTGCCCCATCCAGGTGCCGTCGTCCTCGGTCAGGCGGCGGACAAAGCCGCCGGGCTCCCGGTACGAGCACCCGTGCTCGTGAAGACCCGGCAGCGCTTCGAGCAGGGCGTCGGTAAAGGCCGGTCCCAGTCGGCCGCTCGGCCAGTCCTCGAGCTCTTCCAGATCGACGGTGAGCCGGATCACCGGGAAACGAGCGTAGAGGCTGGGGCCGAGATAAACAGACCGATCGACGATCCTCATTGCGAGCGCACCTCCTGCGGCTCGGGTCGTGTCTCGGCGGTCTCGGGGAGCCGTGAAGGCTGCTGCGCCGGAGCCGTGGCCTCGCGGGTCTGGATGTCGTAGGTGGCGCCCTCGATCAGGATGTGGAGACGGATATCGAGCATGCAGACGGCCTCCGCCTGCTTGGCCGAGTCCATCGAGGAATAGGACAGATCCGAGGGATCGACGATAGTGATCGCGCCGCTGCCCTGGACCTCGAGCCGGTCGTCGGGGCCGATAAAGGCCGCCGTGTCCTCGTCCAGGCCGATGCCGATGGGGCGAGGGTTGTAGGCCAGTGCGGTCAGCAGCCGCCCCAGTCGATCGCGCTGGCGAAAGTGCTGGTCGATGATCGCCGTCTTGGTGAGGCCGAGCCCGGGTGCCAGGGTCACCATGTCGGCATGGGGGGTCGGGCCCTCCTCGCCAAAGGCGATCATGTGCTCGGAAAGAAAAGCCGCCCCCGCCGAAGTTCCGGCGATGTGCAAACCGTCCTCGGCGTTGCGCCGGCGCAGGATCTCGGCGACCCGGGTGCCGCCGATCGTGGTCGACAACCGCAGCTGGTTGCCACCGGTAAGAAACACCCCCTGAGCGCGCTCCAGGCGGTCCAGCCAGCGCGGGTCGTTGCAGTCTTCTCTTGTCTCGAGCGGCAGCGATCGGGTGGCGCCGACGCCGAGATCGCGGAACACCTTCTCGTAGCCGGGGCCGGTCTCGGCGAGCTGCGAGGCGGTTGGGATGATCGCGATCCGCGCCTTGCGCCCGCCGCACAGGTCGGCAAAGCGCTGCAGGATCGCCGGGTCGCGAAGCCTCTCCTCGGCGCCTCCGATGGGGACGATCGTGCCGCGGCTCATGAGTCGGTCTCCTTGTTCTCGAAGGTCCCTCGTCGAATCAGGCTACCGTCGAGAACGTGCCAGGCGCCGCGCGCCATGACATGCCGCACGCCGGCCTTCTCGGGATCGTCGTCCAGAACCACGAGATCGGCGTCGGCGCCGACCGCGATGCGCCCCTTACCGCCGAGCCGCAAGAGATCAGC
>CALZKB010000475.1:1612-2296 GCA_945787575.1 Thermoanaerobaculia bacterium
GGCCGGCAGCACGTCCTCGAGCCGGCGTCCGCTGTGGGCGAGGTTGTGCAGACAGCGGACCAGGGCTCCCGGGTCGCCGACGTCCATCGAGCGGATTCTCCCGTCGGGGTCGAAGACCGGCAGGCAGCCGCCTCCGTCCGAGCTCACCGTCACTCTCTCTCGAGGAAGCTCCGAGTCGAGATAGTGGCCGAGTGCGTCCTCGGCCGAGAAAGCGTCCTCGCCGTCCTCGACCGGGAACGCCGTGATGTCGATGGTCGGACCAAACCGGACCAGATCGAGGGCCTCATTGAACAGCGCGGTGCGCCGGTTGATGTGGGTGGGGTGGAAAACGCGCGGTGGAATCTCGCTTTCTTCGATCGCCTGGCGCACCAGCTGGAGTCCGCGCTCGCCGTCGCCCATGTGGAGGTGTACGGTTCCCGCCTTGCCGGTCATCATCCCGCCGACGTGGGTCTCGGCGGCGATTTTCAGAAGCTCGCTGAGAGTGGGCTGGCTCGAACGGTGATCGCTCAGAGCCAGCTCTCCGACCCCGATCACCCGGTCGACTGCGACGATGTCGCCCCGGACGCTACCGGTGAAGGTCGCCGGAGGCAGATGATAGCCGCCGGTGTAGCACCAGGCTGAAAGCCCCTCTTCGATGAGGGCCCGCGTCTGGGTGATGAGCGATGCCGTGGTCCGAGTGAGGTC
>CALZKB010000476.1:0-1471 GCA_945787575.1 Thermoanaerobaculia bacterium
ACCAACGTGACCACGCCGGGACTCCCCGCACTGGCCTTGCAGGACCTGAACGACCGCAGCCGCATCCAGCTCGACGACGGCGGCACGGTGCAGAACCCGATGCCGCTGCCGCCGTACCTCGGCGTCGGCAACACGCTACGTCGGGGTGACAGCATCTCGAGCCTCACGGGTGTGCTTGGATTCGCCTTCGGGGCTTACCAGGTGCATCCCACCGGGGCGGTGAGCTTCGCCCGCGCCAACGCACGGCCAGCGGTCCCATCGGTCGGTGGCAGGCTCCGCGTCGCCGGGTTCAATCTCCTGAACTACTTCACGACAATCGACACGGGCGCAGCGATCTGCGGCCCCGTCGCGAACCTGGGTTGCCGGGGCGCCGATTCCGCTTCCGAGCTCACCCGCCAGCGCGACAAGCTGGTGGACTCGATCGTCGACATCGACGCCGACGTGGTCGGCGTGGTCGAGCTCGAGAATCATCCCGCCGACGTGCCAGCCCAGGATCTCGTGAACGGACTCAACGCCTTGGCGGGAGCGGGCACATATGCCTTCATCGCCACCGGACCCATCGGCGCCGATGCCATCCGGGTTGGCGTCATCTACAAGCCGGGAACCGTCTCGCCTGTCGGTGCCTTCGCGATCCTCGACTCGAGCGTCGATCCTTTGTTCGACGACATCAAGAATCGCCCGACCTTGGCCCAGACCTTCGAGGAGATCGCGAGCGGGGAACGGTTCACAGTGGTCGTCAACCACTTCAAATCGAAAGGCTCTGCATGCGACGACGTGGGCGATCCGGATGCGGGGGATGGTCAAGGCAACTGCAATGGCGTCAGAACCGATGCTGCGACGGCCCTCGTCAACTGGATCACCGCCGATCCCACCGCGAGCGGTGATGCCGACGTCCTCGTCATCGGTGACTTGAATGCCTACGCGATGGAGGACCCGATAACCACCATCGAGGGCGCGACGTATACCGACCTCATCGAAGCGTTCCAGGGCACCGGCGCATACTCCTTCGTGTTCGCGGGCCAAGCCGGATACACCGACCACGGCTTGTCGAATCCCAGCCTGACTCCACAGGTGAGCGGGGCGGTCTTCTGGCACGTCAACGCCGATGAGCCGAGGGGATTGGACTACAACGACTTCAATCAGCCGGGACTGTACCAACCCGATCAGTTCCGCTCCTCGGACCACGACCCGGTGCTGGTCGGGCTGAGCCTGGGCACCTCGAAGCTCGGCGATCGAGTGTGGAAGGATCTCGATAGCGACGGTGTGCAGGACGGCGGTGAGCCGGGAATCAACGGTGTGACCGTTCTCTTGTGGGACTCCGGAGGGAGTGTCGTGGCCACGGACGTCACCTCGGGCGACGGCACCTACGCCTTCGAGAATCTGGCCCGAGACACCTACACGGTTGAAATCGACCCCAGCACCTTACCGCTCGGCTTGTTCCCGACTTTCGACCTCGACGGCATTGCCACCG
>CALZKB010000476.1:1499-2610 GCA_945787575.1 Thermoanaerobaculia bacterium
GGCGACGCACCGGACCCGCTCGCCGCCACCGCGGGTAGGTATCCAACGCTGCTTGCAAGTAACGGTGCGCGGCACTCTGGCGCCGGTAGCTCTCTCGGGCTCGGCGCCGAGTGGGACGCCGAAGCCGACGGCCAGCCCAGTGCCGACGCCGAGGGAGATGACGTCAACGGTGCCGTGCCCGATGACGAGGACGGCGTGATATTCCTCTCTCCAGGGTTGGCGGGCAGCATGGTCACGGTGAATGCCGCGGTCCGCGGCGCTGGCGGCCGGCTCGACGCCTGGGCGGACTTCAACCAGGACGGGGACTGGGACGACGCCGGAGAGAAGCTCTTCGACGATCTGGCGGTCTCGGCAGGCCCTAACAGTCTCAGCTTCCCCATCCCCTCGAATGCGCCGGCCGGTGACACCTTCGCCCGCTTCCGCTTGAGCAGCGCCGGCGGGCTCTTGCCCACGGGACTCGCGGCGGACGGTGAGGTGGAGGACTATCGATTGGCGATCGTCCGTGAGGCCGACATCGCCATCACCAAGACCGACACCGTGACCACCGCGGTGCCGGGGCAGTCACTGACTTACCAGATAGTGGTCAGCAACGACGGCCCCAGCGACGACCCGGCGGTCACGGTTGCCGACACTTTCCTCGGCGTCCTCAGCTGCACGTGGACCTGCGCCCCGAGCGGCGGCGCCAGCTGTACTGCCGGGCCGGTTGCAGGAGACATCAGCGACTCGGCCGACATCCCCTCGAGGGACTCCGTGGCCTACACCGCGCTGTGCGCCATTGACCCGGGCGCCACCGGCACGCTGAGCAACACCGTCACGGCTGCCGCCTCGGTCAACGATCCCGTGCCCGGCAACAACGGCGCCACCGATGGCGACACGGTGCTTGTGCCCGCGACGGACCTCGAAATCGACAAGTCCGATGACGGCACCGATGCGGTGGCCGGTGAGAGCTACAGCTACACCGTGAAGGTCACCAATAAAGGGCCGTCGGATTCAACCGGCGGCACCGTGAGGGACACCCTGCCCGCGGGCTGGAGCTTCGTCTCCGGCGCCGCCTGTGCCGCGAGCGCTGCCGGCTTCGACTGCACGGTGGGCCCGCTCGCCGTGGGCGCCA
>CALZKB010000477.1 GCA_945787575.1 Thermoanaerobaculia bacterium
GCGAGGCGAATCCTGGCTCCCGAGGGGCTCGAGGTCCGGACCGCGGTGGACGTCGACGAGGCGACCGCGGTGCTCGAAGAGTCTCGTTGCCGGCTGATCCTCTCGGATCTCAAGTTGCCGGGAGCATCGGGTGCCGATCTCCTCGATCTCGTGCGAGTTCGCTGGCCGGAGACTCAAGTGATCATGATCACCGGTTATGCGACCATCGAGAACGCTCTCATGGCCTTTCAGCACGGCGCCTTTGATTTCATACCGAAGCCGTTCGACATCGGAGAACTGCTAGGCGTTGTGCGCCGGGCTCTGCGCTTCTCCGGTCCCGGTAAACCAGCCAGCATCGCGCTCTCATCGAGCTCTCCGGAGGAGCGGTGCTTGTTTCTGGGTGGTCACTCCTGGGCCCGTCTGCATACCGATGGCTCGGCCACTCTTGGTGCCGCCGAGACGGTCGCGGGTCTGCTCGGCGAACTCGATCGGATACGCCTCCCGGCTCTCGAGGAGCGGACGACCCAAGGGAAGCCATTTGCCTGGCTCCATACCCACGGCGAGGTTGTCCACCGGGTTTGGGCTCCCCTGAGCGGCTTGGTCCTGGCGACCAACAAAGCAGTCGGTGATTCCTCGGAACTCATCGATAGCGATCCGCTCGGCGCGGGGTGGTTGGTGCACATCGTCCCGGACAATCTCGATGAGGAACGCGCCTTTCTCGTCGAGCGGTGAGTAGGAGAACGATGGGCAAGCGTAAGAAGGGAGATCTGCCATGGTCGCTGTGTTAGTCATTCTCACCGTTGCTGTTTTTCTCCTCGTCGATCTGGTGGTCAGGCTGGCGCTGAAGAGGGCCGAGCAACAACGTCTGCTGAAGGAGCGCGAAGCGGCCCTCGATATCGGCCTCAAGTTGGAGTTCGCCGACGAGGCCCGGAGCCTGAAAAGGGTCGAGGTCGGTAGTCCCAAAGCCAGGATTCTGGCGGTCGACGACGAGGCGATCGTACTCGATAGCTTTCGGAAGATCCTGGTCCTAGCAGGCTACAGCGTCGACACGGTTGAAACCGGCCAGGAGGCTCTCAGCCTGCTTCGGCTCCACGACTACGACTTCGTGTTCACGGATCTGAAGATGCCCGGTCTCGACGGCCTCGACGTGACCAAGGCCGCCAAACATCTGCGGCCTTCGATCGATGTCGTGATGATCACCGGCTACGGAACCATCGAGTCCGCGGTGGAAGCGATGAAGTATGGCGCGATGGATTACGTGCAGAAGCCGTTCACCGAGGATGAGCTCGTGGAAATGACCGATAGGCTTCTGATTCGGCGCCAGGACAGTATCGCCCGCCAGAGTCCGCCGAAGGTGCGTCTTTTGACGCCCGCCGCGCGCGAGTCGGCACCTGAGCACGTCATCAGCGTGCCCGGTGGCGTTTTCGTCTCGAAGCAGCACACTTGGGTGAGCGTGGAGATTAAAGACTCTCGGAGCCTTCGACGTGATCGAGTTCCCGAAGGAGGGTGCGAACGTCACGGAGGGTGAGCCCCTGTTCACCGTTCGTCGCGGAACCGACGCTCTTACCTTCCGAGCGCCTCTGAGCGGAAAGATCACCGCGGTGAATCGCGAACTCGGCCATCATCTGGACCTCATCGGGCGCCGCCCCTTCGACGTAGGCTGGATCTGCGCCTTGGACCCCTACAATTTGAGCTCCGAGCTGAGCGCTTTGACCATCGGCTGCGATGCCCTTCCCTGGTATGAAGCCGAGGTGCGGAGGTTTTACGAAATGGCACAAAAGACTCGAGAGGCGCCGAGCGGCGCTCTCGGGGAGGAGCCGGCTGAGAGGGCTGAGCTCGCCGAAACAGACGAGGCGAATCGGGCCTGGTCGGCGTTTGACGAGTTTCTCCATCCCGGGCGCGCGGCTTGAACACCGTCAGGGGCAGCTGAGAAGTCGATAACTTGGATCCGGCATGATCCGTATCGGCCAGAGCTACCGCAAGCGTCCGCCGGAGGGAGGCTACGATGTCATCGTCATCGGTTCCGGCGTCGGTGGGCTGACGAGCGCGGCGCTGCTGGCCAAGCACGCCGGTAAGCGCGTGCTCGTTCTCGAGCGTCACTACATGCCGGGGGGATTCACTCACGTCTTCCGGCGACGTGGC
>CALZKB010000478.1 GCA_945787575.1 Thermoanaerobaculia bacterium
ACCCAGGTGTCGCGCTTCGAGATCCGGCCGCCGAGGCCGTCGTAGACGGTTGTAGAGCACATAGCGCTCGCGCGTCAGATACTTGAAAAACCCCCGCACATGGGTCAACCGGCCCTGCTGGGTCTTGAAACCCAGCGGCTTTCCCGTCTCTTGGCGGTAGTGGTAGACGTAGCGCTGATAGCGCTCGACCATCGAGCGCGTCACCTCGCCCGGCCGCACCACGCCGCGCTCGGCGCACCACTCGGCAAACGTGCGCACCAGCCGCCCTGCCGCCACCTGCATCGCGTCCGAGTAGTGATGGACCGCCAGCCAATCGACGTAGCGAGCGAGCAAAACCTCGAAAACCCCTCGGATCGCTCGGGTCCCCCACCGGCGGCCGCTTCGGCCAGCGAGAGCCCATCTCCTACGAGCCTCCGGCCGAGCGCCGGGCGACGAAAGGAAGACGAGGAGCGTGCCGCTCGCTACGACTCGTCCCCGGGTACGACGGTGGTGGTTTCTCAGAAGGCCTAGAGGCGATCTCCGAAGACTCGAGCTCGGATTCGTCGTTTCGCTTGCTCGACTCTGACGATTCCAGACCCCGCGAGGTCGCTCCCGCCCAATCCCAAGCGCTCGACGTCGATCAGACCCGGCAAGACACAGCCTCCAGAGCCTGCCTCCCCTTCCCAGATCAGCTCGTAGACGAAGCTCTTCCCCCGGCCGCCCTGATGGACGAGCACGTACTCGAGCTCGACCAACCGTCCGAGATGGAGTCTTAGTTGCGTATCGCCCCAGCCACACGCCTCGCGCACCGCCCGGCGAGTAAACCGGAAGTCGCCTCGATCGACCCCGAGCGCCTCGCACTCTGCCGACACCAGCTCCTCCAAGAGCTCCAGAAGCCGACGCGTCTGCGGCGGCAGCTCGTCCAAGGACCGCCCCAGGACCTCATGCGCCAAGCGGTTTGCGACCTCGATGTCCTCGGGCGCGACCTCGACCTATTCGATCCTCTCGCCCCCGGATCCCGGACACACGACCTCTTTCACCTCGCGCTGGTGCTGGTGCAATAGAGCGATCGCGTCGATCAGCGCCAGATACTTCTCGTGATCCCGCCGCGTCCGGGTCTGCGCGTCCAGAAACGTCAGCTGCGACGCGTACGGGTTGACGACCCGCAACGGTCGCAAGAGACGCTGCGCATTCTGGTGGAGCGCGACCAGGCGCTTGCGCTCCTCGCCGGCGAGCAAGCCCGCAAGCGTTCGCGCCTGGCGCTGCTCGTCGTGGATCGCTCGCGTCTGCGTCCGGTCCTCGTCCACCGTCAAGACCAGACACCGGTTCAAGAAAGAAGAAGAAACCGAAGACCCGAAAGAGTAAGGATGCGGCGGACTGCCCACCGTGTCAGCGCAAAGAAACCCCGGCACAAGCTGAAAAAGGAAAACGACTACTTGAACGGCCGGCAGCGGTTCTTCGACTGCTTAGCATCCTCATAAAAACGGAGGTGGCGTTCGAAGTCTTCAGCGACTTGCGGATTGCAACCTTTCTCCGTCTCCCGGCAAGCTGCGAGGATTACCTCGTACCTAGTCCGTGAGTGCTCGACCTCGTCTTCAGGGCAACCAGCACTTCGCGTACGTGCCCAGTAAAGATTTGTGAAACCATCCTGGCCTTCGATAATTCGCCGCTCTACCTCCGGTGCCCACCTCTCCATCGCCATCCGACTCTGAAAGAGCGGCCCGACGTGGTGCTCTAGAGCCCGAGCGGCAGAGAGACCTTCGTCGCGCTCAGCGGCGTCGCGCGCCCTGAGCAGAGCCGGAACCAAGACGTCTGTGATGAAGTAGCCCACTCGCGCCGTATCTTCAGGGAAGTCGTCTGCCAGCCAAGAGTGATAACCAAACAGGNNNTCGACGAACTGCTCTTCGGTGGGCATCGGACGTTTGCCGTACCCGAGGAGACTGCACCCCATAAGAACCAAGCACACGCTGCCGACACCCACCATCCCAGCGGTCAAGCTAAGTTCTCGCTGACTCACTGCTGGGCGCTCGCGCTACCCAGGTTCGCCTCGATGGCCCCAATCAAGCTCTCCTGGCCTCTTGGTCCCATCGAGTTCATGTTCTTCCTCATGTACTCGATGATCGCTCGGCTGCTGTTGCTCGAGCCACCACCGACGGCCGCGTCAATCGCGCCTGGGTTCTGGGCGTCATAGTGGATCAACCAAATCATCACGTTGAAGACCGTCGAGACACCCTCGCCAAGATTCGGGCCGTGGTCACCGGGCACCGTGCCCCCAGGGCTCATACTGGTGGGGAAATCCGTAGCTCCGGTAGGTCCACTCGACCTTGCCGCGTGTCGGCAAGGTGACTCCGGTGATTCGCCCGGACAGCGCGTTGCAGCCGCCAATACCCACGGGCGTGATGTAGTCCGTGAGCGGCATGGAAAAGGACGTGCCGTCCGGGCGGATCACCCCGGTGAGAAAGTAGAGCTCGACTTCGCTTTCGGTCAACTCATCGTCGTTGGGACAGGCTCGCTGGACGTACTGGCTTTCGTAGAGGAAGTAATAGTACGCAGCTTGGCCGTCGAAGGCGGTCAGGGTCACCGTGGTGACTCGCTTCGGATAGTACTCGTTTGAAGATACCCCGAAATCGACAGTTTGAATGCGGCCGAACGATCGAACGCATTCGGATCAAAAAGTAAGGCTTCGACTGAGCCACGCTCGTTAGTTGGCTGGCCGCTCCGGCAGCGGCACATGCTCGATGCACTCGACCGAGTTGAGAATCCGACGGATCGCCGCCTCGTCCTCAGCCTCGTGCACCGCTACACCACCCCTGCGAAGGTTGCGCAATTCGCCCTTCATCCAAACGATCGTCCCGTCTGGGCACCTGGCTTCATAGCGAAAGTACGCA
>CALZKB010000479.1:0-1301 GCA_945787575.1 Thermoanaerobaculia bacterium
CGATATTGCAGAGGCGATCGCCAAGGGAGAGACCGTTGACTGGCTGCGCGATAGCGAGAATCTGGCTGGCCAGCTACGTGGGCTCCGGACCCTACAATCGATCGCCGAGTTCCACCGGGCGCCCACGCGCTGGGGCAACCTGGAGATCATCGGGTCCCTTGGCCAGGGCGCCTGTGCGGACGTGGTCCGGGCCTTCGATCCGGCGCTGCAGAGAGAGGTTGCGCTCAAGCTGCCACGATTACGCGACGAAACCCATTCCGCGGCTTTCTTGATCGAGGCCCGTCGCCTGGCCAAGGTCCGCCATGAAAACGTCCTCAAGGTCCATGGCGCAGAGGTGCACGACGGCAGGCCGGGGATGTGGAGCGTGCTGCTGGAGGGCAGCACCCTCGAAGAACGCCTCAAGAAGGAGGGGAAGGAGGAGATACTCGGTGCCAGCGAAGCGGCGTCGATCGGGATCTACCTCTGTCGCGCGCTGGCAGCGATCCATGGTGCTGGACTAGTTCACCGCGACATCAAGGCCTCTAACGTCATGCGCGAGGCAGGCGGGCGAATAGTCCTGATGGACTTCAGTTCAGTGGTCGAGGGCGCTGATGGGGGTGGCGCGGGAGTCGAGGATGCCTCGACCCACGGCTCCCCGTTCTACATGGCCCCAGAGCTGCTCGCCGGAGAAAGCGCGACGGTTCGATCGGACCTCTATTCGCTCGGGACCCTTCTCTATCGACTGGTCAGCGGAGAATACCCGGTTCAGGCGGACAGTCTCGACGACCTGACCACGAAACTCCGTACCGAAGGGGTCGCTCCCCTGATCGATAAGCGGCAGGACCTCCCGGCGTCGTTCTTAGTGGTGATCAAAAGGGCACTGGCCCTCGAGCCGGAACAGAGGTACGCGACCGCAGGAGAAATGGAACAAGCACTCAGCACCGCCGTCGGTGCAGCGCCATCGACGACCGAGACCCAGCCAAAGCCGCAGCCGGCACCCTGGCGCCGCGTAGTTATAGCCGTCGTTGCGGGCGCTGCTTTCGTCGCCTTGGCGGTGGTTTTCGGGTCGCGTTTCCTGCCGGCGAGGCCGTTGTCGGTCGATGTCTCACTCTTTCGGCGCGGCCCACAGGTCGATGAACGTCTAGCCCCCGGCGCCACTCTCGCCCTCGACCAACGGCTGTTTCTCGAAGTCGAGGGCTCGCGGCCTTTCTACACGTACGTGCTCAACGAGGACGAGGCGGGCGACCAGTTTGTCCTTTTCCCGCTGCCCGGGCTTGCTCTGAGTAATCCACTGCCTGAAGGAGTCGAGCATCGACTCCCGG
>CALZKB010000479.1:1343-2562 GCA_945787575.1 Thermoanaerobaculia bacterium
TGTTGCTAGTCGCCTCGGTCGCGCCGTTGCGGGAGCTGGAGGCAGAGATCGAAGGCATGCCACGGGCGGCTAGGGCCATTCCGGTCGAGAGCGGGAAGCTCGATGAGGCCTTTAGAGGCATCGGCGCAATCACACCGCAACCGGAGGATGAAGCCAGGACGGCGGATTTCTCCCTGTCGAGCATCTCGCAGCGGCTCCCGACCGGCGGAAGCGACGCAATCCGCGTATGGGAGATCCGTCTGCAGAACCCCCCGGACAGTCTTCCGACCCCACCGTAGCGAAGTCGAGAAAGCCAAACCCGGCGTAAATCCACAGACAAGGTTCGACACTGGAACCACAATGACGACACAGCCGAAAGAAAGGCGTCCGAGGCGGAAGTCGGGGCGCGGCGATCGCGGACGGGACTGGCTGAAGTCACGCTGGCCGCCAGCAGCACTCGCCTTGGCTTGTGTGCTCAGCGCGAGTGCCGCATTAACCGAGCAAGACACGCCAGAAACCTCAGCTTCGGCAGCCGAGATCCGCTTCCTGCTCGACGAAGCTCGATTCGCCGAAGCCGAGAGAGCGGCGCGCGAGTACGTTGAGGGTGCGAGTCAGGAACAAGGGCCGGGCTCGTTAGCCCACCTGACCGCCCTGGATCTTCTGGTCGAAGCCCTCCTGGGCGCCGGCAAGGCCACGACTGAAGAGGCCGAGAGCCTCGCCCATCAAGTCATCGCGCTCAGGCAGGAGGCCAGCTATGGTCCCACCCATCCCTCGGTGATCCGCACCTTGCGCAACCTCGGCAACGCGCTGAAGGCGCTCGGGGAACTCGACGGTGCGGAGGCGGCGTACCGGCGGGAAGGGGAGCTCATCGCCACCTACCGCGGTTCGGAACACATCGATGTTGCAGCCAACGCCTACAACACGGCGCGGCTCCTGGTTGATCTCGGCGACTTCGCGGAGGCCGAGAGATTATTCGAGAAGGCTCGATGGATCGTTGAACGCGACCAAGGACCTGAGAGTCCACGCATGGTCTGGGTGCTCCTGGGCCTCGGGGCGGTTTATGACTTCCAGGGAGACTATCCGCGTGCGGTGTCCACGATCGAGCGCGCGCTTGAGGTCGCCAATGAGGTCCTAGAGCCAGAGCACCCTATGATCGCCTCCTGCGAGACAGGCTTGGGAGGCGCTCTGATGCGCATGGGCGACTACACCGAGGCAACGAGAGCCCTGGAACAAGCGCTGG
>CALZKB010000480.1 GCA_945787575.1 Thermoanaerobaculia bacterium
GGACCGCGGCGACGTCGCGCTATTCTTGGAGGAAGGCGGGGTAGAAAGCAGACTCGACAGACTCGGCATAGCAAGGGACTGCAACTCCCACTTCAAACTACTGTATTTAATCATGAATTCTGGGTCCTGGCACCGGACTTTTAATCCGTTGGTCCAGGGTTCGAGACCCTGCGGGCCCACCAGCCTTCGCGATCGGGAACCCCGCGACGCGGCGACGCTTTTCCCCGGTCCCTGCGGCTCGATAGCCAAGGCCACGGCCGACTCAGTCCACGGAGATTGACTGTATCCGAGCGAGTCCCTTCTTGAGCACGGCGAGTGCCCTCTCGCGTTCGCGAATCTCGCTTGGCTTTGCGTCCTCCGCCAGGCGGATCTCCGGGAGAGCCTCGGCGAGGTTGTCGACGACCTCGGCGAGTCGGTCGGCCACCTCGCGGAAGAGCTCCAGATCGTGATTCCGTTCGATCACGACTCGTCTCAGGAACACCTCGATCTTGGCTACCGCCAAGACCGCCGCGCCCGGGGTCAGCTCCTTGGAAAGGGAAGAAGCTCCTGATCCCAGGCCAAGTCCCAGTAGCGCACCAGAGCCGGTCAAGAAGACGTGTCCTCCCGCTGCGCCGAGGCCACCCAGGGCCTTCGCTCCTCCGGCTATGATTGCGAGCCCAGCATGGGTGGCTGCAGCTCCTGTCACGCCGAGCGCACCACCGATCAGACTGCCAATGAAGGGAGCCGCGATTCCCGCGGTCACCGCTCCAGTCACGAGGCCGGCGGTCATGCCGACCCCCATCTTCATCCAGTAGGAGGAGAGTCCTCGAGCCACCGACCGCATGTCGGAGCGGAGAGACTCTCCGTAGCCGGTGGGCAACCCGAAAGCCGCGGAGGCGAGGCTCAGAACATCGCTGCGCACCTTCTTGTCGGTCTTGGACGGTTGCTTCCAGAAGCGAGCCCGATCGCCTGACGCGAGGGTCGAAAAGGGCTCGAACATGGCGAGTTCGAGCAGGACCAGCTCCAATGCCCAGGGGTTTCGCCCATGTCGAACGGAAGCCACGCACTCGTCGAAGTCGCTGGAAGGTGTCTGATGTCCTGCTTGACCAGATGTGACTGGAGCGAGACGAGGAGGGTATAGGCGCCGCTGTCGAGCAGGAAGGGGGTGAGGCTCAGCTGCTCGGCGGGAGCCGCACCAGCCTTCGGAGCCGGATGCAGCGTCGTCTGCCAGTAGGAATCAGACAGGTCGAGAGTGACGGCAGATGCGAGGCGTGCTGCCTTCCTGCTGTGGTAGGAGATGATCGCGAGGCGCGGAATCACGACGTAACAGAGGGTACAGACCGCA
Source organism: Thermoanaerobaculia bacterium (assembly GCA_945787575.1). Lineage (GTDB taxonomy): Bacteria > Acidobacteriota > Thermoanaerobaculia > Multivoradales > JAHEKO01 > CALZKB01. Next base: position 1,325 of record CALZKB010000480.1, read on the forward strand.
AAGGCATGGATGAAGCCCTTCGCCGGCGTGCCCCCCTGCGATTGCAGCTGTTGTTGAACAAGTTGGTCGATGAAGTTGTATTCGAACAGCTGTTCGATTACCAGCACGGCTGGAAACAGGATGACTCGTAGGATTGCTTCCATATCCTCCGAGGCCCTCGCGAGTGAGCTGTTCCAGACGATGTCGTACTCGAAGGCAACGCCGAGCGCGTACATGCCGAGAACCGCTCCGATGGCGAAGGTGCACGCGCTCGATGAGAGTACGACAGCCAGCCGCTCATGGAGGTACTCCGAGCAGATCTCGCTGTACTCGTGGAGGTAGCGGGAGCGAATGGAAGCCTCGGCGCTCGACCCTGGAGCAGCTGTTCTCCTCCATCCACGCAGTCGTCTGTCCAGGGCGGACACCAGCGCGTCGATCACACCGAGACCCTGCCCGATTCCGAGGCTGCGATCTGGTCCAGCTCGAAGCGCGCGGTATCCCATGAGAGCAAAGATCGCGAGATTCCACACGATCAGCCCGGCGACCGGGTTCACGAAAGGATGGATCTCCTTGGAAGGGCCCAGGATGTTCGATGACGCCCCCATCGCGAAGGCGAACAGCGCCAGGCTTGCAGCGAAGTTCGATGTGAAGGGAGAAGGGGGCTTCCACCGTTGGCCCGATCTCTGGAGGCTCTCGACGATGTAGCTCGCGCGCGCCGCCAGCCAGCGTTCTTCACCGACTTCACGCGGCTCGCCGGCCCTCGCGCACGCTCTCTCGAGGAGCTCAGGGGGAATCGTGTCAGGTGCGACCTCCTCGATTGCGCGAACATGAAGGACCTCACGCACCTCGACTTCGAGCAGCGGCATCTTCTCATTGTACCCTTCGGGGACCGCGCGGCACGTGTCACGAGTG
>CALZKB010000481.1:0-960 GCA_945787575.1 Thermoanaerobaculia bacterium
TGCCATCCGTTTACCGCTTCCGAAACCATCGTGATGACGACTAGGCGTTCGGAATCCTCGGTACCGCTTTGCATCCCCTTGTGAGGACGAGCCAATGAAGCTCTTCAAAATCGACCTCATGACTGCCCTCGTCGCCACCGTGCTCCTCGCCGTGGGCGCCGTGGGTCTCTCCGGCGCTCTCGATCAGGTCGGGAAGCCCTTCCCCGGCTTCCTTCTCCTCGAGAACCGGGTGGTGGCCTCCATCGGACTCTCGCTCTGGCCCGCGACGAGCGGCGGCGAGATCTTCCAGAGCGAGGTCGTCGCCGCCGACTCTGTGCCGCTGGACCGCGCCGATCAGCTCACCCGGCGGGTGAGAGCCCTCCCGGTTGGAACTCCCGTGGAGTACCGGATGCGTCATGGCGAGGAACAGCTGACGCGGACCATCTCCACCCGCGAGTTCGGCTGGCGCGACTTCTCCCTGCTGCACGGCTTCTATTTGCTCAACGGCGTGGCGCTCGGCATCGGCGCGCTGGTCGCGGTTCGAAGACGCCGCTTCGCGGACGCGCGAGCGTGCGTGCCGCTGCTCCTGACGGGGGCGCTCTGGGTCCTCTCCGCGCTCGATCTCTATGGCCCCTACCACCTCTTCCGCTTGCACGCGCTGTGCGAGGCCCTGCTCTTCCCTGCGGCCATTCTGATGGCGCTCGCGTTCCCGCTTCCAGCGCGAATTCTCGGTCGTCTTCCGTGGCTGCCCTGGGCGGCCTACGGGCTGGCCGGGCTCGTCGCCGTGGCCTACCAGGCCGGTCTTCGCGATCCCGACGCGTACGTCGCCGGCCATCTCCTCTCGGTCTCGGCCTTCGGTGTCGCCCTCGTCGCACTGGTCGTTGCCGAGGTCGAGCGGTTCCGGCGGCCGATGTGCCTGCTGGCAAGGGAGCGGCTCCGCATCATCACCATCGGTGCGCTGCTGGCGCTCGCCGTGCCCAT
>CALZKB010000481.1:997-2204 GCA_945787575.1 Thermoanaerobaculia bacterium
CTCTCGCCATCACCGGGGTGATCTTTCCGATGGCGCTGGCCTACGCGCTCTCGCGCGGCCGGTACGAGGCCACGGAGCCGATTCGGGTCTGAGCAGGTCGGAACCCTCGCCGCCACGCGACGCCGACGGCAGCGGCCACTGCGAGCGCGCACAGGATCGCAAAGGCGTCGCCGATTCGCGCGTAGAGAGTGAGCCCCTCGTCGGTGAGCGGCACCTCGGCGCGGAGCACCCCCCGCTCGTCTTCGCCGAGGAACCCGACGATGGACCCGGCTGGGCCGATCACCGCAGAGATGCCCGTGGTCGTGGCTCGAATCACCGGCCGGCGGATCTCGATGGCGCGGAAGACGACCATGGCCGCGTGCTGATCGGCTCCGCCGTGTCCGAGGAACCAGCTGTCGTTGGAGAGGACCGCGAGAATCGTGGCGCCGGATTCCACCGCCTCATGAGCCAGATCCGGGTAGAGTGCCTCCATGCAGATGAGGGGCGCCACCCGCTGGTCCGCTACCTCGAACAACACTCCTTTGGATCCCGGGGAGTATACGTCTGGATCGAGGTCGCCGCGGCTTCCGAAGACGCCGAGGTCGCCGAGCGGTCGCGTCTCGCTGAAGGGCAGCAGGCGTCGCTTGTCGTAGTGGCCGCGGAGCTCGCCGTCGACGAGCAGCAGGGCGCTGTTGAAGGCGGCCCGTCGTCGGTTGCCGTCGCTCTCGCTCCGAGGTGCACCGACGAGGAGCGGTACATCGGACGAGAGGCGAAGCAACGGCGGGCCGTAGACGGGATCGTCGGCGAGCGTCTGGACCGCATTCTCGGGCCAGATGATGAGGTCCGGGCGGGGGAGCTCGGAGCGAAGCAGCAGGTCCCGAGTGAGGCCCCCGTAGCGTCGAAGGACCCGACCAGCTTGACTCCGCTTCCAGCGCAGCTCCGGCTGGACGGCACCTTGCACCGCTGCCACCTCGAAGCTCGACGAACTTCCAGCAAGGGTTCCGAGACGCCAGGTCCCGTAGCCGACGGCGCAGGCCAGGAGCACGAGGAAGGCTGAGGCCGAGGCGGCCGCGGGCCGCCAGCTTGCGCGAACGCCTTGCCAGCGAGCGGCCGCGCTGGCGATCCCCTCGGCGATGACGCCGTTTCCGAGAGCGATGAGGAAGCTCAGACCGCACACGCCGAAGAGGTCGGCCACCTGGCGCAGTCGGATCGCGTCGACCTGGGCGTC
>CALZKB010000482.1:0-1190 GCA_945787575.1 Thermoanaerobaculia bacterium
TCGGCGCCGTTGAGTGATCCTCTCCAAGAGGAAAGATCGAGCCCTTGGATCTCGTCATCCTCGATTTTCTTCAGGCAGAGCTCGTAGGCGAAGTTCGGAGCCGCGGAAAGCGTCGCTCGGTAGCGATGGACCGCCTGAAGCCAGCGAGCGGGCCGGGCCAGAAAGGCAAGCGGCGACATCAGCGTCAACGGCATGGCGAAATAAAGGCTGCCCATCCACGCACCAATCAAGCCCATGTCGTGGTAGAGCGGCAGCCAACTGACCACCCGGTCGTTCGGGGTCAGCTCCGCCGCACGACCTATCGAGCGCAGGTTGGCCAAGAGATTGGCGTGGGTGAGAATCACGCCCTTCGGGTCGGCCGTCGAGCCCGAGGTGAACTGGAGAAACGCGATGTCGTTGGCACGGACCACGGGCAAGCTCGCCGTCGGCCCGTCGACGCTGAGCTCGGCTGGAGTCATGACTCGCGTCAGACTGCCCACGTGGGCTCGCACCAGGCGAGCCAGCGGCATGACTTCGGCAACCGTGATCAGGAAGCGGGCCTGGGCCGTATTCAGGATGCCGGCCTGTCGGCGCAGATGGTCCTCGATCTGGCTGAGGCGGGCCGGCGGGTAGAGCGGCACCGGGACGCCGCCGGCCATGAGAATTCCGAAAAACGAGGTGAAGTAGTCGAGGCCGGAGGGCAACATCAAGCCGACGGTCTGCTCGCTTTCGAGCCCAAGGTCGCGAAGCGCACGGGCGACTCCCTTGCCTCGCTCGAAGAGAGCTCCGTAGGTCAGGTCTTCGATCTGATCCCCTTCCGCCAGAAAGGCGACGTGGCTGCGCTCGGGATGGCGATCCGCGTGCCACCCCAGAACATCGACCAGGGTCTCGGCGCGCTCGGGAGCGGGCTCGGCGTTGCCGAGAACGGCGGTGACCGTGTCGACCGACCGGGCGGCCGCCGAGCTAGGACGTCCGGTCGCCACCGCAGCGACCGCCGCCCGCAAGAGGTCACGGGGCGTCTCGGCGGTCGCCATCACGCGCTCGGACAGGGCGAGGTCGAAGGCCTTCTCGATCTGTCCGACGAGCTCGACCCGCCCCAGGCTGTCGATGGCGAGATCCCGCTCGAGCGAGCTGTCCAGGGTCACGCGCCTCCGGCGCGAGCCCGGGTGCAGCTCGTCGGCGACCCGCACGACCACCTGCAACAGAGCGTC
>CALZKB010000482.1:1226-2216 GCA_945787575.1 Thermoanaerobaculia bacterium
CACGAGTTCGTGTCCGATGATCTCGTAGCCGAAGCGCTCGTAGAGCCCGACGTTACCCGGAGTCTCGGTCGTCAAGCTCACTCCCAGGGAGTCAGGGTCGGAGAAGGACAGGTCGTGCAGGGCTTCCAGCAGACGCCGTCCATGCCCCCTTGCCGCCTGATCGCCGCGGACTCCGATCATGCCCAGATGGAAGTGAGGCTCCGGCCAGTCGAAGGCAGCGGTTGCTTTGCCGTAGGCCTCATAGCGGTCGCGCGCACTTTGCCCCAGCTCGGCCCAGAGCGAGCGCCGCTGCTCATCCAGTGCCTCGGGTGACCGGTTCGCGACGGCGCGGTTGATGTTAGCCACCGCGAGAACCTCCTCGGCGTCGGTCAGGGCCCAGACGAGGTCTCGGTGGATAAACCGCGCCATCGTAAAGAACGAGACCAGCCGCCTCAGCCGGCGGGGGTATTCCTCGCCGGCCTCCCCGACTACGAACCGCATGACCGGGTAGTCGTAGAAGGCGTCGCAAAGAACGTCCACGGCCTCGTCGAGGCGGTCTCGGGTCAGCTCTTTGATCGTCGGTGCCACGGCCAAGTACTCCTTCTGTGGTGCCGCTAGAACCGGGAGCTGGTGAGGCGGTGCCCGTCCTCGGCCCAGGCCCGCTCGAATCGCTCGGCGACCACGGCCGCGTCCTCGGTCTTCTTCTGGGCTTCCAGTGCCTGCCGCAGGCCGAAGAGCGAATAGCCGTTCTCGGGGTTCTTGCGCAAGTCGGCTGAATAGACGACCTCGGCTTCGTCCGGACGACCGAGGTCCAGGAGCATCGCGCCCAAGAAGTGGCGAACCGGAAAGTACCAGTCCGGAGGCTCGTTGTAGAGGAGGCCGTCTTCGAGGCGCACCGCCCGGTCGAGCCGGGCGAGCCCTTCGAGGGTCCTGCCCTCTTTGGCGGCGATCTCGCCTGCGACGATCTCGTCGGCGATGGTCAAGAGCTTACGGGCGGTTCCGAAGCCGATG
>CALZKB010000483.1 GCA_945787575.1 Thermoanaerobaculia bacterium
GATGCCGTCCGAGTTGATGCCGGGGTTGAGACCGGGCGTGTTGCGGTGATCGACGTCGACCTTGACGATGTGGGTCAGGGCGCGGAAGTAGATCAGCGGCTTGATATTGCCGAGCCGGGTCTGTCCGAGGACCTCCAGGACGGCGACGCAAAGGGCCAGGGTGATCAGCAGGATCAGCCCGGTTGTCCGGATAGCGCGCAGAGCGGACTTTGGCATGCGGAAATGTTTGCGTGCCTTAGTAGTCCGCGCGCGCCGTGAAGGTGCCACCCGTCGAGACCTCGAAGCCGTTGCCCAGGACGACGGCCGAGCCACCGTGGAAGGTCACGACACCGGTGCCGCCGACGATGTATCCGGCGAGCGCCCTGAGCTCGCCGCAGGCGGTCTCGGTGAGGGTGCCGTTGATCGGCGCTCCGGGATCGGGGAGATCCACGTCCACCGGCATGGCGCAGGTCAGGATGTCGAAGGCGTTGGCGCCGGTCGACGCGCCGGTGAGATCGCACCGGTTCTTGGCCGTGACTTCCCAGGCGTGCGCACCCACCGCGAGGGTGCCGCCGGTCACGGCGCACGCCAGGCCGGTACAGGCGGTGGCGGCCGAGTGGCTGGTCACCGAAGCATCCACGTCGAGATCGTAGGTCTCGGCCCCCGCGACGCCGTTCCAGCGATAGGTCGGCGTCGTGTCGAAGACGTCGTCGACCGGATACACCGAGGACGGGGCGGCGAGCGTCGACGGAAACAGCGAGAAGGCCGTATCGGCCGTCCACGGGCCGTTGCCGAAGGGGTTGGTCGCCATCACCCTCCAGGTGTACTCGCCCGGTCCGAGGGCGGCGGCCGGTGTGACCGAGCACGAGCCTGCGCCGCAGTTTCCGGATGCGGAGAACGTCTGGTTAATCACGACCGACGCCGAGGCGACGTTCGTGACCTGTAGTTGGTAGTCCTTGGCGTTGGTCGCCTCGGCCCACTGGAAGGTGGGGGAATAGGGGCCCGCGGTGCCCTCGCAGCCGTCGCCGGTGGGCGCCGTCGGAGCCGTCGCGCCGGGGAGGGTCGTCCAGACGGTGAAGGAAGAAGTCGCGCTCCAGCCGCCGACGCCCCGGAGATTGCGGGTTCGCACCCGAAAGGTGTGGCCGCCGTCTGCGAGTGCCATGGCCGGATCGAACGAGCAGACGTGCTGTCGGTGACGTCGCCCGAGGGCCCGGTGAGGGCCGCCGCGCCGGGCAGCGGTGTCGCCGTGATCGGGGCCTCGAAGATCGGCGCCATGACGTCGTAGCCTCCGGGTCGTAGATGACCGGGGTCACCGTTGGTGAGGCGCCCCCAGTAGCTCCAGGCGTAGCAAGGCTGGGTTGGGCAAATCGACTCCCAGATGCCGACGTAGGCCCGGTTCTTTTGCACTGCCAGGGCGCTGATCTTGGTCGCCAAAGCCGTGGGAACAGGGTGGGCTGGATCTCCGGTGGTGTCGCCGATGGCAGTACCTGCGAGAAGCAATCGAATCGTGCTCGCGACGGCGCTATGAACACATTTGGTGGTCGCCAGATCGAGCATGAAACCGAGATTGGCCGTGATGGAGTCCGTCGAGAGAATCGAGAATTCGTTGGTTCCCTCCATGAGTAGAAGCACGTCGCCGGCGTCGGGGTCGGTGCAGTGGGAGGTGGCCAACGGCTCGCCGACGTTGTCAATTCGGGTCTTTCCGCCGGCCGTGCCCTCACCGGCTACCCCTCGGTTGAGCACGTCGTTGACGATGCCGGCAGCGGTCAGCGCGTTTTCGAGGCGCCAGTGATAGCCGCATTTGGTCGGGTAGCTCGGAGGGCCGATCGTGCAGTCTAGGCCGGCTGGCCAGTCGAAAAAGAACTCGAGAGGGGCGGGTGATCCGCCGCGGGTGATGCTGTCGCCGAACGCCCAGTAGTCGGTCGCCGCCGCGCCCGGAGCGGCTATGGAAACCAGGGCCAGGCAAGCCAGCAGAGCGATTCCGAAGTTCCTCACGGCTGCTCGATCCAGTCGATCCGGCGCCAGGGCAGCTCGTCGGACACCGCCTCTTCCGCCGGGGCTTCGGTCACGAACCGGAGTCGGACCGAGGCCTCCTCGGCGCTCAGAACCAGCGGCCTCGCTTCGCCGGGTGACCGGCTCATCGTCGCCCGGCGCCTGAGCCGGCCGTCGGCGTCGATCTCGATCAGCGC
>CALZKB010000484.1 GCA_945787575.1 Thermoanaerobaculia bacterium
ATCGATTTGTCGATGCCGCAGGTATCGGACAGTACTCGCTATCTCTTCTCCGGCCGGAGGAGCGCGACGAGTTGGTGGCCATCGCCGATTCGCGACCGATCCCCTCGCACTGCGTGGTCGTCCGCGACGGGCTGGATCCCGCGATAGCCGAGGATCTGAGCCGCGCGCTTCTGGCGCTCAACGAGGGTGAGGACCGGCCGCTTCTGCGGCATCTCTACAGCGTCGACGGCTATGTCGTCGCCGATCACGACACCTACCGCGAGGTCGAGAAGCTGGCCCGCGAGCACGGGCTTGTGAGAGCGGCCGACCTCGACTAGAGCAAGGCGTCGTTGCGGCGACAAGATGAGCCATTCCAACGCTGCCGAGCCGATCGTCCGGCTGGACTGTGTCCACGTTCTCTTTGGTTCCACTCTGGCACTCGATCTCGAGCGGCTCGAGATCAGCCCGGGTGAGCGTGTCTTTGTTCTCGGCCACAGCGGCTCCGGCAAGACCACCCTGTCAAGGCTGATCAAGGGTCGCATCCGTCCGTCAACCGGCTCGGTGAGCGTCCTCGGCCGGGATCCGGCTCGGCGGGAAGGGCGACGGCGGCGGCAGCGACGGGTGGCGATGATCGATCAGGAGTACTTCCTCGTGCCACGGCTGACAACCGTCGAGAACGTACTCCACGGCTGCCTCGGCCGGGTGTCTCCTTGGCGCAGCCTTCTGGGCTGGTATCCACAGCCCGAATGGCGCAAGGCCGAGTCGATTCTCGAAGAGGTCGAGCTCGGCGGCCTCGGCAACCGGCGGGTCGAGACCCTGTCAGGGGGACAGAAACAACGTACGGCCATTGCCCGCGCGCTCATGCAGGAGGCCGACGTCATTCTCGCCGACGAGCCCGTCTCGGCACTCGACCCGGAGCTCGCCGAAGACGCGCTCGAGCTCCTTGTCGAGTGCGTGGCCCGTCGTGGCGTTACGCTTCTCGTCAATCTGCATCAGCCCGAGCTGGCCCGGCGCTACGCCACTCGCTTTATCGGGCTCGCCAACGGCCGGCCGGTCTATCGCGGCCGCCCGGCCAAGGACGACTCTCCTCAGGAGCCACCTCATGACGACTCTGCAAGAGACCTGGAAACGCAAGATCCTGCTGCAGGCTTGCGTCTGGTTCGCGATTAGCGCCCTCATTCTCTGGGCGCTCGAGTGGTCCGAATTCGACCTCGGCGCCCTGGCGGCGGCGGGCGAGAGGTTTGCCGAGTTTTTTGGCCGTCTCGTGCCGCCGGACTGGAGCGTGACCCGGCTGGTCGCGCATTCGGCCGTCGAGACCCTGATGATCGCACTCGCGGGAACGGCGCTGGCCGTCATCGTCTCTCTACCGCTGGGCTTTCTCGCCGCCGCCAACGTCTCACCGACCTGGGTCTCATATCCAATCAAGTGGCTGCTCGGGTTCATCCGCTCGCTGCCCTTGATCGTGGTGGCGATGCTGTTTGTCGCCGCCGTGGGTCTCGGTCCCTTTCCAGGAATGCTGGCGATCGCTTTTCACTCGGTAGGGATGCTCGGCAAGTTCTACGCCGAGGAGTTCGAGACAGCGGAGAAGGGGGTTCTCAACGCCGTGGCGGGGACGGGCGCGACCTGGGCGCAAACGGTGCGCTACGGCCTGGTGCCGCAGTCGATCCCGCAACTGGTGGCCTTTACCGTTTATCGACTGGAGATGAACTTCCGCGACGCCGCGGTTCTCGGGCTGGTCGGCGCCGGCGGCATCGGCTACTACATCATGCTCTATGTTCGCGGTTTCCAGTACGAGAAGGTTGCCGTGTTGCTACTGGTGATCGTCGCCGTCGTCACGGCGCTCGACTCCCTGACCTTCTGGGTTCGCCGCTGGGTGCGTTGAGGGTCGCGGTCAAGCGCGATAGGTGTCCGGACGCCACTCCTTGATCCGCTTTTTGATCTCCTGGCGGCCCACGAGCTTGCCGTCCAGCACTTCGCCGACCAAGCTTGGGAGCTCGGCATCGGAGGCGAATCGCAAACCGATCAGCTGATCCGGGCTGATTTCCCCGATCCGAGCCTCGAGCTCCTGGGGCAGCA